>NZ_FOOG01000034.1:16193-42334 GCF_900113125.1 Halobacillus alkaliphilus
ATGCCCGGGGTTCGACTTCTCCTTGTCCTGCATGCGCAGGGGCTCTTGACGAAGCGGCAGGATTCACTTGATGTTACGATCTGTTCGTTTGCTGATCCAGGGCTCTAACCTTAAGATTTCTCTACCAGTTACCTGTCAGCTACCGAGCGTCTTGGCACTTACTCGGATTGGACTTTCACCAATAAGCAATTAACGGCTTGCTAGGCACGCGGCATGTGCTGAGCCTCCTCAAGCTAAAGCTTTCCGGGGTCTCACCGATCATGTTTATCCCACAGGAGTCTCCCCGTTCCCCTCCGGACCTGGCCGAATCAGAAACTCGAAACGGGTTTATCCTTCTCCCACTTGAAGAAAAATAATCACACGGGCGTATTTTCTTTATTCAAGCTGAACGATGCGAGATAGTCTGTTATATAAGCATTTCAGGCAGGTTAAGGAGGAGAGGACACTCTCTTTCCGAAGGGTCCGTTCTTCCTAATAAAGTTGGGCTGGTGGGGAAATGGCGAGACTCCCATGGGAGAAGGGACTAGGTGAGATCCCGCAGGGAGTGAAACGACCGAGGAAGCTCACCGTTCCCCCATAGGAAAGCGAGTTATTTCCCCACCAGCCCTCTCCCCATATTGTAACGGACCTCAGTTATCTCGAAACTGAGTCTTCAACAATCCGGCCCTATTGCGTAATAAGCCTCTTATGAAAAATCAACAACATAAACTTTAAAGGAGCCTAAAAATAAGAGGGGTCGAAAAAAATCAAAAACCGCAACTCCTATCTCTCATACTTTTTAAAATTCTTTTCATCCCTTGCCGCTATAAGTCTGATCCGTAATCCCCCACACAAAGTGAGTTGACAAACCTTTATTCTACGTTAATGTAAGAGATGTTAATTGTTTAATAATTATTAAACGTTTTAAATTGATTAACTAGAACCGGTTCAGTTTCAATCTTTCCATTTAAAAAAACGATCTGTTTATCTTTCAAACAGATCGATAGCCAAACATATTCACAAAAGGAGTGATCTCGTGCAACCGCAACCATCTGTAAAGCCAGACAGGAAGCAGGATAAAAAAAAGCAGGATATGAATGTTCAAAAAGCAGGCTTATTTGGATTTTTAGGGTTACTTTTCATCGTCGCCATATACGTAGGATTTACAGGTAACGACGTCAATTGGGGAGCATTAGCATTTATGTTCCTTTCCTATGCTATTATCTTCTACATCGGGTCCATCACCGCCGGAAAGAAATCGGACAGCGCTAAAGATATGATGGTCGCCGGACGATCCATGCCTCTGTGGATCGCAATGTTCACAATGACTGCCACATGGGTTGGCGGCGGATATATTGCCGGGACAGCCGAGACGACGTTTGCCTCAGGTATTGTTTGGGCTCAGGCACCTTGGGGATACGGGCTCAGCCTTATTATTGGTGGTATTTTCTACGCCCGTAAAATGAGAAGGTACGAGTTCACGACCATGCTCGACCCATTGGAAGTACGTTTCGGAAAAAAAGTTGCAGGGGTTCTTTACCTGCCTGCACTTTTAGGTGAACTATTCTGGAGTGCTGCGATTCTCGTTGCTCTCGGAACAACGTTCGGCCTGATTCTCGGACTGGACTTCACAAGATCAATCATCATTTCTGCCATTATTGCCATCGCATACACGTTTGTCGGCGGTATGTGGTCAGTTGCTCTCACCGACGTAGCTCAAATCATCATGATTATCATCGGTCTATTCCTCGTTGTTCCATTTGCACTCTCTGAAGTCGGGGGGCTCGGTCAAGCATGGGGAGCTTACAAAGAAGGCATGGCCGGATTTACGAACCTCCTCCCTCCACTAGATGGCTGGAATCATCCGGACTGGGGAAATTATTACTGGAACTGGTGGGACTATGCATTGCTGCTCATCTTCGGGGGTATTCCTTGGCAGGTTTATTTCCAAAGGGTACTTTCCTCAAAAAATGAAAATACAGCGATGTGGCTCTCGATTGCAGCCGGTATCCTATGTATTGTTCTTGCCGTACCGGCCGTTATGGTCGGTGTCGCAGGTTTCTCTGCTGACTGGGCGAGCTACGGAATCGAAGGTCCTGGTGCCGCTTCTGAGATTCTCGCTTACGTCATCAACTATATGTCACCATATGTCATTTCTATTGTCGCGCTCGGTGCTGTAGCAGCAGCGGTTATGTCATCGATGGACTCTTCCATCCTTTCCGCTTCTTCCATGGCAGCATGGAACATTTACCGTCCGCTTGTGAAACCAAAAGCGACTGGAAAGGATATTACGCGTACCATTCGTGTTTCTATTATCATAATTGGACTATCAGCAACCATCGTCGCACTGAATATCGATAGCGTATACACACTCTGGTATCTTTGTGCCGACCTCGTCTACTGTATGTTATTCCCTCAGCTGACGACAGCATTATTTGATAAAAAAGCAAACACATACGGAGCGATCGCAGGACTTTCCGTTTCTTTCTTCCTTCGTTTCGGAGGAGGCGAACCAGCTCTCGGATTACCGGCATTTCTTCCGTATCCGATGATTGAAGACGGCGTCGTACTCTTCCCATTCCGTACGCTCGCGATGGTATGTGGACTGCTCACCATCATCGTTGTTTCCCGACTCACGCAGAAGACTTGCCCACCACAGCCTCTCACTAAGCTGAAAACGGAAATGAAAGAAGACTAAATTTTTAATCGAGCAGTTCCTTATAAAGAGGAGCTGCTCGATTTTTTTGTTTGAGCTGAGTTATTTCACTTAGTAACAGAGGTTTGAAGGTATTACATCATGCCACCCATACTCTGAGCAAAATAAATATTTGAAGATAAGAGTAATAAACCCCAACATCATTGGTTTTCCTTATTCCCGGTATTAGCTTATGGTCAAATAAAATATCAATATTAATGAACAAACCCCAGCCAAAAGTTTTTTTAAAAGACCTCATTTAACAGCTCAGAAGGTCATTTGCTTCCTCGTTATGACTTCCAATCGATAATGCGAGAATGTCTTTCTCTCCCACAAGTAATGGCCCCCTTCTAAATTCATGGTATATTGAAAGTGATTGGAGATGAAAAGATGGCAAATACAATGATTCATGTTGAAAAATTAGTAAAAAAATACGGAAATATGACAGCGGTCAATGGCGTTGAATTCAATGTGAGTGCAGGCGAAGTTTTTGGCCTTCTAGGACCTAATGGCGCGGGAAAAACAACCACGATCGAAATGCTTGTCGGGCTCCGTAAGCCGGATAGTGGAACGGCTACCCTGTCAGGTTTTGATATTCGCAACCAAATCGACAAAGTGAAAGAGGTTATTGGAATTCAGCTGCAATCCACTTCGCTGTTTGAATTGTTAACGGTTCAAGAAATTATGCAAATGTACGCAAGTTTCTATCCATCTCATGTCTCTATTTCAGAATTAATCGATGAAATGCTTTTAACTGAAAAGAAAAAGGATCGAATTAAAGGCTTATCGGGAGGACAAAAGCAGCGTCTTGCCATTGCCTTAGCTATTATTCATGACCCTGATATCATCTTTCTTGATGAACCAACGACAGGACTAGATCCTCAAGCGAGGAGAACGCTTTGGGATATTATTGAAAAGTTAAAGGACAGGGGAAAAACTATCGTTCTTTCCACCCATTACATGGATGAAGCTCACGTATTGTGTGATCGCATTGGTATTATGGATCAAGGAAATTTAATCGCCTTAGATACTCCATCACGATTAGTAAAAGAGCTGCAATCAGACAGTGCCATCGAGTTTACGCTTCCTGCCGAGGAAGACGATACATTTATTCACCAATTACAACGGGTCACTCAGGTCACTCGCAGGCAGGAATGGTATGTCGTTTACACCGATGATCTTCAAATGACACTGATTGATTTAATTCAGCATTCCCAAGAGAAAAATCTTAACCTCCAAGATTTACAGACAAGAACAGCCACACTCGAGGATGTCTTTATACATATGACCGGAAGGAGTTTAAGAGAATGAAGGCTTACTGGCAGTTAACCCTAGCGCAATTAAGGATTTTCGCACGAAATCCCCAGGTGCTTTTCTTCACGCTCCTCTTTCCTATTATCCTGATGCTGGCACTAGGCTCTTTTCTTGGAAACAGCGGAGGTACAAGCATTTATATGGCAGTCGTCGACCATGATGGATCCACCGCTTCCAAGCAGCTTCTCTCCACACTTAGTGAAAATGATGCCATTCAACTTGATAAAAGCAGTGATGTGAACGAAGCATTGGATGAACTAAAAAACAATGAATATCAAGTCGTTATGGAGATCCCGGAAGGTTATGGTGACCAATTACAATCCCATACGGATGAGAGCAAGGCATTTGATCTTCCCGTTTATTACAACGAAACCGATGCCTCGGCTTCCCAGCTAGGATTAACGGTCGTTGAATCGGCCGTTGATCAGGTCAGTAAAAACATTGAGAACTATTCTCCGGTCGTAGCCGTCCAGCCTGAAGGGGTGCGAGCACTGGATCTTGGCTACATTGATTTTCTAGTGCCCGGGATCGTTGCGATGATGATTATGAATAACAATATGAATGGCGTAGCCGGACAAATTTCTGCCTGGAGAGAGCGGGGAATACTGCGGCGCATGCAAGGAACCCGTCTTAAAGCTTCCACGTTTATAGCCGCACAAATAACAGCGCGGGTGATATTAAATGGCTTACAGGCATTACTTGTGCTGATGGTGGCCAGTCTCCTGTTTCAAGTTCAAGTGAATGGTTCCTGGCTTGCCTTGCTTACGTTCGTAGTACTAGGAACCCTTGCATTTATGGCTATTGGCTTTATCATAGCTGGTCTTGCGAAAAACCCGGAAAGTGCAGGCCCGATTGCAGCCTTTGCTTCCTTCCCGATGCTATTTTTAGGGGGAGTATTTTTCTCGATCAATACGATGCCGGAATATCTTCAGCCAATCGTCCATATCCTGCCGATTTCTCATTTAAGTACAGCTCTTCGTGAAACGATGAATGTAGGTACACCCTTTTTTGACCTATGGACCCACTGGCTTACCTTAGCAGCCTGGTTAGTTGGTGCTTTTATCATAGCGAGTCGAACGTTTAAATGGGAATAAGATAGAGCAACAGGTACTCCATCCCATCATCCTGCTCCTGGGATCGTAATTCTCATCCATTCTTACATGAACAGGCAAAACTAGATGAGGTCAATCCAAATATATGGATTGACCTCTTTTTAATGTATGGCTCTGGTAAAGTTTAGTGTTGATATTACTCACAAAAAAGAATCTCCAATTTTTTCGGATTTTCTTATTTAATAATTATCGATAATTTATAGCTCACATAATTACTTATGCCTGTCAAAAATTCATCTAATTCCTCGTTGGATGGAAATCTGCACTCGAGAAGGTAACAACTTTCTCCACTTACTTTGTAATTGTGTACGACGTAACGATTTTGTTTTTTTATATATGACAGATAAGGTTGGTGATTTGGATTCTTGGTATAGATATGAACTATTGCGTGAACAGGGTACCCCATTTTTGCTTGATTAATTTTAATCGTATAATCCTCAATAACTCCCCTCTCTTCCAATTTAATCACCCTTGCTGATGCAGCGGGTCCTGATAAGTGGACTTTCTCTCCTAAATCCTTCATTGTAATCCGACTGTTCTTAGAAAGTTCATCTAAGATAAGAAAATCCGTTCTATCTAACATATCTTTAACTCCTTTCAAAAATAAAGTCAAACGTCCAAAAGACTTTATTCCTTCTATATATCGATTTATGGGTCATATTATAGAATATACATTGAACCTAGTAATTTAGACAGAAAAGGAGAAATCAGATATGAATATCCACCAAATTCGAAATGCGACAATAGTGGTTGAATACTCTGGGAAAAAGTTTTTAATCGATCCAATGCTTGCTGAAAAAGGGACTTACCCACCTTTCCCGAATGCACTACGACAAGAGCAGAACAATCCTTTGGTAAGCTTACCCACATCTATCGAAAGTATTATTCAAGATATTGATGCGGTGATCGTCACTCACCTGCATCCCGATCACTGGGATGATGCTGCTAAAGAAGCATTGCCAAAAGAAATTAAAGTATTCTCTCAGAATGAAGAAGATGCGACAGAAATTCGAAACGATGGATTCGAAAATGTAGAGGTTTTACAAGAAGATACTGTGTTCGAAGGTATCCAATTGATAAAAACCAAAGGCGAACATGGAAGAGGCGAAATCCTAAAATTTGCCGGTCTTGTATGTGGCGTTGTCCTCAAACATTCCTTGGAGAAAACCTTATATGTTGCTGGAGATACGGTTTGGTACGAGGAAGTTCAAACTGTAATCGACACACATAAACCTGAAATTATTGTGGTAAATGCTGGAGATAATCAATTCTTTGAAGGAGGTTCTTTGGTCATGGGAAAAGATGATGTCTATGAAGTGTATAAGACTGCTCCTAACTCAACAATTATTGCTGTTCATATGGAAGCTGTTAATCACTGGACATTATCAAGAGAAGAATTAAAGAGCTTCGCTAATGAAAAAGGCATCTCCTCTAATCTTTTAGTTCCAAATGATGGAGACGCTTACTCATTTTAATACTGACAACAGACAGAAATAGACTTTTCTGTCTGTTTTTAATTTATATCCATAGTTACTCTACCTTTATTCAACTAAACTGCTCCGTTAATTCAACATTTTCATCTATATATTCAGAAATTGTAACCCACCATTAATCAAGATAGTTCACCATTCAGGTTGAGTGAATATGAACTTTCTGATTTCCAAGTACAATTTCTTTATCAAAACCCATCCCTATTTTAATTGCAACCATTTTTGAAGCCATATTATTCGGTTGAATTAAAGAAACCAGTCTATCTTCACCCAGATCAATAAGACCATAATTTTTTAAAGCTTTGGCTGCTTCTGTAGCGTAGCCCTTCCCCCAATGTTTTCGAGAAATCCAATACCCTATTTCAAGTACATCAACTCCGTTAACTGTTTGGGGTACCAGGCCTGCATGCCCTATTCGAGTATTATCTTCCTTATTTTCCAGTACCATTAAACCCCTGTCAGGTCCATCATCATATGTACTATAAATCCACTTTAAAAAGTCAGTGGTGCTTTTGGCGTCTTTTGTATTCCCATCACCTATATACCTCACCATTTCTGGATCTGACAATAATGAAAATAAGTAATCGAAATCGTCATCATTGTACTTCCGAAACTTTAACCTTTGGGTCTCAAAATTCACTTTTCCGTGTACACCTCCCCTTCCACAAAGACACAACCTCGTTAAATTAAACTGATTTTTTAGTGAAGAAGCGATTGTGAAAAATTGGATATCAAAGCATTTTCATTACATATTTAAACACCTAGCTATTCTTTTAATTCTATTTGTTCTTCCTGTTCATCGCATTTAATAGTTACTTCGACAGTTTGGTTACCATCAAAGGAGTTGACGCTACTCCCACCATGATGTGAAAAGGATTTTTTCCGTGGAGGATTTTCATCAAAGTAGATCTCTGATCTTCCACTAGAGGAAGCTGCTTCCATACCTAATGGTGCATTAACGTCTCTTCCTTTTTTACGTGACCTTGGAAATATTAAAAAGGGACAAAAGCTTCTGATTCTTGGAGCCTCCGGAGCTGTAGGCACTGCGGCGATACAGCTGGCCAAGTACTTCGAAGCTGAAGTCACTGGGGTATGCCAGCGCAGCTAACGTAGATTTAGTCAAAAGCCTTGGTGCTGAGCACGTTATCGACTATTCAAAAGAAGATTTTACTAAGACAGAAAATTACTATCACATCATTTTTGATGCAGTGGGCAAGAGTTCCTTTTCTCGTTGCACGAGAGCGTTAACCGATAAGGGAGTCTATCTAACCATGGTCCCCACACCTTCCAATTTATTTCCTATGGCGTGGACGAAACTCATCGGCCAGAAAAAAGCAAAATTTGCTGCCACGGGCTTGCGCGCAACCAGTAAGAAAGTGAAGGATCTCGTTTTTATGAATGAACTCATTGAACATGGAAAGTATGTTTCAGTTATTGACCGACATTACCCGTTGGAACAGATCAGGGAAGCACATAGCTATGTGGAGAAAGGACACAAAAAAGGCAATGTGGTCATCACTTTGTAGAAGGGTTTTTTGCTGACATAGTACTGACACGATGTAACGGTCCTTTTTGAATTTCATTTGAGAAAATATCTAAAAACGTACATTCCTTGATTTAAGTCAATGTAAGTCTTTCTCAAACAAAATACAATAGGTATGTAATCACATTTGAGGAGGTTCTTATATGAAAAAAACAACAAATCAAAACATACAGCAGAAAGCAGCCTTATTTTCTGGAATCGCATTACTTATCATGACATTTGCTGCATTTTTTGCTCAAGGGTATGTACACAGTTCATTAGTCATGGATGGAGATGCGGCAGCTACATTAAAAAACATCCAAGCTTCTCAATCCTTGTTTCGTCTTGAGATACTTGGATGGCTCATCATTGTCATTATGGATTTAATTGTAGCCTGGGGTTTTTATGTGTTTCTAAAGCCGTTCCATCCTGGTTATGCATTATTAGCCGGGTGGCTTCGTTTACTTTATACAGCCATTTTAGCCGTTGCGGTTTCACACCTCGTTTTAGCCAGTCGTATGGTTCAAGCTCCAGTGTCAGGCATGTCAACAGATCGTGTCGCCGAGCAGGCTATGGGTTCCATCACAGCTTTTGAAGCAATCTGGTCACTGGGATTAATTGTCTTTGGGCTTCATCTGATCGCAGTTGGACTGGTAGCCATGGGTACCAGAAAGATACCAAAAGTCATTAGTATGCTAGTCGTTTTAGCAGGCTTCAGCTACTCGATTATTCATTTCATGTACGGTTTTATCCCGCAAATGGAAAGTTTTACAGGAAAACTCGAGTTAATTCTTATGGCCCCCATGTTCATAGGTGAATTAGGTTTTGGTATATGGTTATTGCTGAAAGGTAGGAAATTGACTATAAACGAATACTAGTCGACAATCCTAAGGTGACTAGCTGAGCGTTTCTTAATACGGCTTAGAGATTCTGGCTTGATTCCCAGGTAGCTTGCTAGTTGGTACTGGGGAACCCTGTCAATCAAACCTGGTCTTTTTTCCATCAAAGCCTGATATCGTTCTTCCGGTGTTGAAGAGATGAAGGAGGAGAAATCATCCCTCATCGCACCCATATCTTCTTCAATCATTTTGCGGGTCATCATCTCTAATACCGGATTCATATCGTAATTTTCCTGCTCCGTAGATAAATCACCTACTACAAGCGTACAGTCTTCCAAACAGCTAAGAGAGTATGGAGAAGCTTTATCAGTCGTATGCAGATTAAAGATCGTAACACTCTGTTCTTCCGTAAAGAAATTGTAAGTATGCTCATTTCCATTTTCATCTACACCGTACTGGCGTACACACCCTTTTAAAACAAAATAGCATTCGTCGGGAATGTCGCCTTGATGCAAAAGGATCGTTCCTTTCTTAAAAGAAGCAACCGGAACATCTACAGTCAGTTTTTTTAACTCTGACTCACTAAGATCGGAGAAACGTTTCATATACTGGATAAGGACATCTTTCATAGGATTCACTCCTCTTATCAAGGATGATATTTTATCCTTCTAGTATAGCAGTATTTCACAGGTATAGGAATGGACGCTTGAGATCGAGGTAAGGTAATTTTATAAAAAGGAGAAGATCATTTTGAACCTATTTTTCTTTATCACCGTAATTGTTGGTTTAACTTTTATATTTTTATATTTTGTACTCCGTTTTGACTTAAAAAAGAAACAATTAGAGGTCGAAGAAAAGAGACTGGATTTGGAAAAGAGAACGTTTGAACTGAGCGAAGACGATCAAAAACAAGAAGAACGGCTTTAAAGAGAAAAACGTTTTATGTATAAGTAAGTTGAAGCCATTTTCATATCTCTTACTGCTCCTCCCTTCAGGAAACGAAACAATTTAAAAATGCCTTTATAAAATGCCCCCAGGAATCATACTGGGGGCATTTACTCGTAACCTAACAATCTTTTATAAGCGTTTTTTGAAAAAATCACGCCGTTTCCCTAATCAGCTGTAAGCTCACTCTCTGTCATCCATTTATGATTCGTAACTTCTTCTCCTCCATCTGTCGGGGTAAAGTTAACCATATAAACTGTCGTTTCTTCAGCGGACTCAATAACAGCTGATGCTCCTTCCATCCCTTTCATGTGGGAAGCATTTAGTGTCACTTCTGCTCCTGATTTGAAAGGTTCTTCATCAGCTTCTTCAATTTCTTCATGAATCACCCATTTATGATTTTCTACTTTCTCACCGCCATTTGTTGGATCGTACGAAACGACATACGCTACAGTATCATAAGCTCCTGCAATTGTAGCTTCTGCCCCTTCCATTCCACTCATATGATCCGCTTTGATTATGGCTTGGCTGTCTACTTCATAAGTAGGATTTTCAGCTTCTTTTAAACCTTCTGGAACTTCACTCGAGCCGGAATGATCCATGTCCTCATGACTGTCCGATTCCATCTCCTTATTTTCTTCAGAAGTCGTTTCTTCACTTTGGTTTTCGCTTTGATTAGACTCTCCATTTTGTCCTTCTTCATTACCTCCAGAGCAAGCTGCTAAAACCAGTAATAAAATGAAGAACAATGTGCTCAGAAAATATTTGGTATTTTTCATTTTCATTCCTCCTATTCTAAATTTAACCTTAACTGTGTTCTATTGTATTTTACATATCAATTCTGCATTTTCTTTGCAGAATTGAATTCCATTCCAAACTAGCGCCTGTCTCCGAATAAGCGCTGCGATAATTCAATTTCTCAAAGGGAAGCCATGAGAACGCCCCCCCTTCTTTTCTCCTGGAAAGTACATAGGCATTTCTTAATATTAACCCCCGATTTGTGGTATTCTTAAAGTACAATGGAAATATTTTGTCGAGGAACAGGAAGGACTTAAAAGGGGCTGACGAAGCATGGACAACTTCTACTCTTCTACGCTTGAGAATTTAGAAAAAACATTCATGCCGTACCTATCCGAATACCAGCGCTATATCGATTTTCACACCATGAGAGAAATGAAGCAGGTCAGCAAAGGGAAACTCCCTGTTTATTTCGATCTGGATATAAAAGAACTGGTAGAGATGGACAAAAGATATATTTTGGATGTGTTTTGGAACGGTGTCTTTTTCACTGTTATCATTCCAAAAAAATCCAACATGTTCAGAGGGACCATCGAGGTGTACGGGAAGCCGCCGACCATGCTGCTTGGGCGGTTTGAAGTGGAAGAAGAAAGAGCTATTTTCCCTACGTTTTTTAAAGAAGAATTCACAAGAAGAAAAGGACTCGGAGACACGCTGCGTGATTTCTCTCAAGTGCTGTTTACGTATCTGGACTCCTACGTGGAGAAAAGGGAACCATCCGGGGAGGACACAACTTCGGAACACCCCGGAGAAGCGGTCCTCGCAGGCTGGGACTTCCCGTTTCTCGAGAACCACCCTGACCTTCAAAAGGAATGGGCGTCTTTAAAGAACCGGACCGTAAAACAATTCAAACGAATGGAAGAACTCGAAATCGAAGAACAATACGCCCTCGAAACGATGATGGACAAAGACGTTCCTGGCTTCATCGAGTCGTTTCAGCGATTGTCGGATGAAAATAAAGAAAACCGGAAAGATGAACTGCTTGAGACGATGCATGATTTGCGTAAGTTCATCGAAACACTGGAGCAAAAAGAAGAAGAAAGTTACGCGCAGAATTTTGCCAGAAGCAAGGGGATTATTGCTTCCAAGTACAATAAGGAAGATGAGAGTTTCTTCTCCCGAAAGTAAACAAATGTTTTCTCGTAAACCTACGAATGGCATATAGGAGGTATGGACATGAGTGAAAATCCTATCCATAGAGACAAAGAAGCTGAAATGAACCATCAGGATCTGAGAGAAGCGATGACTCTTATTGAAAAAGAAGATATCGACCGCCTGAACGACGAGGCCGAAGCCTACGCGGAAAGGTTCAAATCCTCCAGGGACGACTCCCTTTCAGACGTAATGCGAGAGCTCGGGGACCTCGGAGAAAAGGAGCAGCGTGTCGCCGGGGAAACAATGGAAACGTTGAAGCGCCCGGTCAACGACCTCATGACCAAAGGGAATAACGACATTCCTGAATCATTGAGTGAACTCGAAGCGATCGTGTCAGACCTTGACCCGAAGCGCACTGAAGGAAGCGGCGTGCAGCGATTTTTCTATAAGCTAAGTAAAAAACAGCCGATCGACCGCTACATGAAGAAGTATGAAACTGTCGATTCGAAGATTGATACGGTTGTTCGCAGTCTGCTTTCGGGGAAAGATCGCCTCGAAGAAGACAGCGTCGAATTGCAGCTAATCAAAGAAAACGCTCAGAAGCGTATTTATGAGCTGGACAAGCAAATCTACCTCGGGAAGAAGCTGTTTGAGCTTTTGAAAGAAAAAGAAAAGACGGGCGAATACGATATGGCGCTGCTTACAGAAGGAAAAGAGAAGATTATTACGCGTACGAGAAACATGACCCAGATGAAAAGTGTATTGCATCAGAGCATTTCTTCAGTGGACATTATTAAGAAAAACAATGAGAAGCTGAAAGAATCGATTCGTAATGCGGTTACGCTGACGAAAAATATTATTACCGTCTCCGCTTCGATTCAGCTGGCTTTAAATAATCAGCGAAAAGTAATCGATACGGTAAATGGCGTGAATAAAGCGACCGAGAATATGCTGCTCTCGAACTCGAGAAATCTGAAAGAGAATGCAGAAGAAACAACACAGATGATGGAGAATCCAGCGATCAGTATGGAAGCTCTTCAAGAGTCTTTCGATAACGTATTCGAAGCACTGAAAACGACCGAGCAGTCATCCGAGCGGATTATCGCTTCAAGTGAACAGTTCATTGAAGAGATGGATGCGTTAAACGAAAACGTCCGAAAAAAATCATCTCAGACCGGGAGTCATACACAAAGAGCGCTTCGTGACTGAAGCGTTCTTTTTTTACATGAGCCCGAGATTCGAGCTTAAAAAAAGGACAGCTTTCCAGCTGCCCCGTGTTGTTTCTTGATATTTTTTCAGCTCTTGGTCGTTCCTCCAGATTTCTGCGCAAAATCAAACTTTATCTTATATTCTTCATCCAGCGTTAAAGCCGTACTAAACGGTTTCTTACCTTTGAATCCTTTTAACACCCGCGTCTTCTTCTTCTCACACAACGTTTTTATCATGTTCGCGGACAATGATTTTCCAGCCAGCCGTTTCGGAAAGCTCACTTTACAGCCGTTTTTATAATTGGAGCAGGCGTAAAACTTATACCGGTCGATAATTTCGCCGCCTGAGCAGGCCGGGCATTTGGCAACCGCCGTATTCCATTGTTTTTTCTCGCCGGTACTGCGTACGTTCACCTGCTGGATCGATTCAGGTGTTTCCTGAATCAGCTTTTCAATAAACTGGCTCGTCTGCTTGATAAACATCTGCTTCGAACCATCGCCATTTCCGATTTTCTTTAAATACGACTCCCATTTGGCTGTCATGGCAGGGCTCGATAACAGCGTCCCTTCAATCGCCTCACAGAGCATTATCCCTTTGTCGGTAATCGCTACGTTGTTTTTCTTCACTTCAATATAGTTCTGGGTTTTAATCGTTTCAATGATGCTCGAGCGCGTGGCTTCGGTTCCGAGGCCTTCCACTTCCTTTAAGATCTCCACGTCTTCTTCATCATCCACAAGCTTCCCGCACGTTTTCATCATGTTGATGAGCTGGCCTTCGGTATAAGGCTTGGGCGGCTGGGTCATGCTCTCTTTAATATGCAGGCGGGCACCTACATCTTCCCCTTGCTGCACCTCCGGCAAAATTGGATCTTTTTCCTGCCTGGCTTTGGACGGTTTCGGAAACAGTTCTTTCCAGCCCTGCTTCACTTCTCTCTTCCCTGTTGATTTAAAAGGCAGGTCGTTCACGTGGGTTACAATCGTCGTCTCTTCATATACGTAATCTCCATGGAACATCGCAAGCGTGGTCGCAAGCACTTCATGGTAAATGTTGTGCTCGTCCCGGCTCAGACCGCTCAATTTCTTCTCGGTAGGTACAGTTTTTGTCGGAATGATCGCATAGTGTTCCTGAACTTTGCTGTTGTTCACATAACGTTTATTCGGTTTTAACGAGGCCGGTGTAAACGATACGTTCATCGCCCCCTGATAAGCATCCAGCTTGTTCACTAAATAATTGAACTCACTATTTGTGATATAGTTACAGTCTGTTCGCGGATAGGAAACCAGCCCTTTTTCATAAAGCTTCTGCATCGTCTTTAACGTGTGGGACGGCGTGTATTTCCAGCGCCGGTTTGCGACACTTTGCAGGGTGGACAAAGAATGCAGCTTCGGTGACTTCTGGTACTTGGTCTTTTTGTCGACGCTTTGAATCGTCCCCTGAAGATCTTCATTTTCTTTCAGCCCATGCTGGTCCATCAGCGCCTGCACCTTGGCCTTGTCCTTTTCTTTAATCTTCGCTAATCCTTTGTACGAGCCTTTCTCTGCCTGAAACAATCCCTCAATTTGATAAAAAGGTTCCGATACGAAGTTTTCGATTTCCTTGTGACGCTGGTAAATCAAATAAACGGTCGGCGACTGCACACGTCCAATCGACAGGTGCTGGTTAAAGCCTTTTTTCTGAAGCAATAGCGTGAACAGGCGGCTCGCATTGATGCCTACCATCCAGTCACTGATCTGCCGGGCTTTTGCTTCATCAAACATCCGCAGGTCCTTATCGTTGCTCTGAAGGTTCTGGAAACCTTTCCGAACCTCATCTTTTTCAAGAGAGTTAATCCATAAGCGTTGAATTGGTTTTCCTTTAACTCCGGTTAAACGTAGGATGCTGTAAAAAATATTCGATCCTTCGCGATCCACGTCCGCCGCATTCACGATCACGTCCGCCTGCTGGAATAATTTTTTCACAGCCTGGAACTGCTCCCATTTTCCTTTGGATACTTTTTCATAGAAACGGTCTGGGACGATCGGCAGCTGATCGAGCTTCCACTTCTTCCATTCCGGCTTATAATCATGCGGTTCTTTAAGTTCCACCAGATGGCCGACGCCCCAGGTGATCGTCGCTCCGTTTGGGAATGTGGCATCGGGCTTTAATCGAATATACGTCTTGGATTTTTCCTGAGTGGTGAAGGCCGCGGCATAGGCTTTCGCCTGCGACGGCTTTTCAGCTAAAATGACCACGTTCGTCATGGTCTCCTCTCCTTTCTGTAAACCACGAGAGGCATAAGCGCTTCCTGGCTTTGTTTCGATCTATTATACACGGATACGCCCCTGTTCAGGAACGTATGTTCTAAATTGATTATACTACAAAAAGATTCAGCAGGGAAAATGTTTCCTTCATTCAAATAAAAAACTTCTTCTTACACTTGCACCTAACATTCAGATGAAGGAAGAAGAAGTTTTTTCTATTATAGTAATTCTTTCACGCGATTTGAAAAGTCAGTTCCGTCCATCAGCCTTTTGCCGCCTCCCTGAACGAAGTGCGGTTTTCCGCCTCCTTTTCCATCGATCAAAGGCATCGCCTGTTTAGCGATATCGTTCATATTCCGGTCAATTGCAGCCCCGTGTGCCAGAACGAATTGCAGCTGATCCTCCTGTTCACTGACAAGGATGAGATACGTATCGGAAGCTTCTTCCACCACAGCTTTTCCAAGCGACTGAAGTGACTTAATCGGGCGGTCCTTAAAGACGCGCTGAATCACCGGCTCTCCTTTAGTCTCTGAAATAATGTGGCGCGCTTCATAGTGAAGAAGCTGTTCCTCAAGCTCTGTAATCCGCTTATCTTTCTCCTTGCCTGCCTGAATCATCTCGCTCACTTCCTCGACAAGCCGCTCCTCCGGTCTTGGTACCAGCTGTTTCATGTCGGTCAAGATCCGGTGCTTCTGATCAAGCTTTTCCAGCACTCTGGATCCGCAGACGAATTCAAGGCGTACCTGCTTCTTACTTTTCGTCCACCCCAGAAATTTCACCGCCATTACTTCACCAGTAGACGCCGGATGCGTTCCGCCGCACCCATTGTAATCCACGTGTGGAATGATAACGAGGCGCACGTCCCCCTCGACAGCAAGCGGCTTCCGCAGCGGGTATTCATTCGCTTCCCCGGCCGTCATCCACCTGGCTTCCACAGGAATATTCCTGCGTATAATATCATTCACCTGCTCCTCAGCATTTTGCAAAAGTTCCTCCGAGAGATGATTCGTATCTAAATCAATCGTCACCGTATCGCTTCCTAAATGGAAACTCGTCGTCGGAATGCCGTATTGGTCATCAAAAACAGCGGATATGATATGCTGTCCGCTATGCTGCTGCATATGATCGATACGCCGCTTGGAATCGACGCTGCCATGCACTTTTTCCCCATTTTCCGGGAGCTCTTCTTTTATGTAATGCCGGACCTCACCATCCGCTTCTTCCACATTGATTACTTCAATTCCGTTCAATGTTCCTGTATCGTAAGGCTGCCCGCCGCCGGTCGGATAAAACGCTGTGGCTTCCAGTACCACATAAGGTCCGCGTTCGTCCTGATCTGTTTTGGTTACCGTAGAATCGAATTCCAGCTGATAAGGATCTTCGTAGTAAAGTTTTCTTGTCATCGTATGTTTCCCCCCGGGTTATTCGTAGTTGCACCGTAATGGCTCCTTATTCTCATGGAAGTACCATTACCATGTAGTGCTTCCTGTCATTAGTCATAGAGTTTACCATATTCTCCTCTTCCTTCACAGAAAACATTCTTTCAGAAAAACAGCAATCAAGCGCCTATAGAAAATGTATTGAGGCCCCAGGTAACATCGAATATCTATTCATAAAAGAAGGTGGTTTAGAGAGAGAACTACCATGCTAGTGCATTCTAGTTTCGTCTCTAAACCACCTTACATTTGGATATTTCATAGTGTCTCACTAATTGTCAGCGTTCTATTCTACATCTTACTTACTGTTGGAAGGCATCTCGAGTGCCAGATCCGCCTTTTCCAGGTCATGGTTAACCTGCTCGTTCAGATCATAAGCGTGATACATCTCATTCTCAATCATATAGGTTGCTACTTTATGATGCAGATCAATCGCATCATTTAATTGCTTTTTCAATACTTTATGAATCTCCGGGCTCGCCGTTTCTGTGATCGCTACAGAATAACTTCGAACCGCTGCTTTAGCGGTAACAAGTAAGTCAGTCGCAATGACTTCATCATTGATTAATTCTTTATTGTTGATTTTATCTAAAATTCCAGACATATGAATTCCTCCTTTTATTTAGCTTCCTGAAGTATGCCTTTCAATTCTTGAATCGCTTCCTGAGAAACTTTAGCGTCTTCCTCTAGCAGTTCTTTCAATTCCTTATCCGTCGCTAACCCTTGCATAAGCGATGATTTTGCAGCAGAAGCTGATTTAACGGTCAGCATTTCGTGTACTTCCAAAACTTCGTGTTGCGCATAATTCTTTTTCTTAGCCATGTAAATTCCTCCTCGTTAATTAAACATTCCACTCTTCTCAGGTTATCGTCTGTACGTATAGAAAGGAGCTTTCCTCCCTGATTTAGGATGTCTTCACCCAATACGCCGCGTCGTTATCTGATGGAGAAGGCGGGAATTGGTCTCCTTCATTCAGTTCAATGGATTTTTTGTTTTTACTAGCATTTCCGTTTACAAGACTATCTACTGTGTACGTACCGGTTTCCGGAGCTTTTTCTCCTGTTTTAAATTGTTTACTTTTTGCCATGGTAAAGCACCTCCGTTGAGTATTTTAATCCTCACAAAATAGTAGGTTCTCTTCAAATCAGAGTCTACGTTCAAGCCTTTCCATCTGACACTACGTATTTTCGTATACTTCTGACAAGTTTCTTCACCTTGAGGAAACTTCATCATCTTACGTATGTTATATTCTCTTTATTTAAATGAATTAAACCAATTATTCCCATGTAATATTTTTTTAATATAACAAAATTAAGACTGTTGGATTCTAACCATCTCAACTTACAGGTTTCTAAAAATCTACATAAATACATCAATAGAGACGTTTGTCACTTTTTTAAATATCCAATAAATGTTTATCAGTATAATATTTGGGATATTGAAATATATCAACTTAAAATAAAGAAGGAGGTTCATTTAAATGGGTTATGGTAAAGCTTTACTAATCAAAGGCGTTCTAACACTGGTGGGTCTTTATCTCGTTTTGGGAGTCGGGTACGGAGCTTCCTTTGGTGGAGTACTATTGGTTACGTTAGTCCTCGGTGCGCTTTCCTATCTTTCAGGAGATATGTTTATCCTTCCAAAGACAAATAATCTAACCGCTACGGCAGCAGACCTTGGTTTAACATTTCTGGTCGTATGGGCGGCCGGCAGCTGGTTCTTATCTCTTAATGGATCAGCCGTTCTTGCAGCCTTATTCTCAGCTATAGTCATGGCGATGGCGGAATATGGATTTCATGTATATTTAATTTCACGTGTTTTACCGAAAAATAATCACTTACGTACGTTTGTTCATTAAAAAGAAATATTCATTTTCTAATAAAAAAAGCTTCCTTAAAAAAAGGAAGCTTTTTTATGCCCAATGGGTAAAAATATTGTTTTCGAAGTAATGAACCTCTGGGCTTTATTTTTTATTGGTCACGGTTTAGATATAAACCACTTCCATTTGAACCCAAAACGCACCAATCAAGCGAGTCCACTTAACTCTTTACGTTATTGGCACTTCTGTCCAGGGGAAACTTTCTTTCTAATTCACTCCTGTCCTCTTCATCTTCCATATTTCTTAACATACCATCCACTAACTTGTCATATTTCTCCTTATGACCGGTCGTCTCCGCAATACTGAATAACGTATAATACAGTTTTTCCCTATCCAAGCTATGGATAAAGTGCATTTCTAATGACCTTGCCGTATACTCAGCAAATTCCCAGATAGCGTCCTGCTCATCCATTCGATCGACTTTGGCTATCGCATTAAGAACTTTTAATATTTCAACAGTAAGAATGATATTTCTCCTCGCATAGTGCCTAATCGAGGCTAAACCAATATAGAGATAATCTCTAAATACAAGATTTTGGATAATCAGCCGCAAATCTCCCTGGTCATCAGCCAGGTAAGGAGTAAACATTGCCAAGTCCGAAATCTCGATCAATAAATCGCCAATCTGATAGACCGTTCGTGTCGCCGTTTTAGGATCGTTATTCCCGATCGCACGAATCGCTATTTCGACTAACTTATTTAAACTATACTCAATATCCTGGACTTCATTTTGGTTTCTTCCCAATTGAATCAATGAACTATATTTGGATTCATCAATCGAGGATGGACCCTTTTTCCAATACCGGAACAAAGGAGTAGATTGGAACGCATAATTCCCCACTTTATATTCCAGCTTGATGACGATATTATCTTTTTCAGCCTCTTCAATGAGATTAATAAAATCAATGGTCTGAATGTACCCTGATTTCTCTACCTTAACGAAATGGCTCTCGTCATCAGATGAAGGGATTTGATCCTCAATAGATTCCGTATTGTCGACTCTATAGTTATCCATTTCTTCCACTAACAAATTCTTAGCGATAATAGCAGACTCTTCTTTCATATCATCGGTCATATTCGTTACTTGCAGCCAAGTTACAATATGATTAATAAAAATAACAAACGTTACAATGGATACGATTGTTAGCCCTGTTGCGAGAACAGGAATAAAGAAGAAACTGGTTTCTTTATTAATAAATAATAAACATAGAAGTACATAATGAAAGCTTCCAATAAAGATTCCTAATGTCCTTTGAGTCACCGTATTCATCATAAAGTTCTTTAATATTCGTGGCGAAAACTGTATAGAAAATGTGGTCAAAGCAGCTAGTACACCGTAAAAGGTGAAGGTCGTCAGTGAAAGTATACCTGCCGTTAATGTACTAAGGATCGTCTGGGTCAGCTGATATTGTATCGTTATGATGGATGGCAGATGCTCCCCTGCATTCCATTGCAAATCGGCAAGAACGGCTAAGAAAAACAGTAAGATAGCAGCCCCTGTATAAATAATCGGGGTGGCCCAAAGGTTCGCATATAAACTTAATTTTTTCTCCCTTGGTGTTTTTTTCTTATGTTTTTTTAACTGATTGATGATTTTCATGAACATGCTTTCATCACCTCCGATTTCCAAATGATTAGATCATATTAACTCGCCGTCTTTAAATTTTTTTAATCCTACTGTTCAAAATGGTACTCTTGTTGCCTTCAACCACACTTTTCCTGTAATACTTCACGTTCTTTTTATAAACTAAACTCTCCCAAATTTCAAATTATCCTACCCACTATAAGTGGAAAAATTCATTAAAAATAACCCCGCCGATAAATGTGTAAAATAATTACATAAATGTGATTATATATCACTTTTTTACTGTTTTACTGTTTCATTCACCTTATTCCGTGGAAGCCGGCGAATAGAAAGGTTACTACTTGAACTTACACTAGTAAAATCCCCTTACTTACTGGGTGACCTTCTAATCTTTTACTACCTGTAGAGTGAAAGAGGTGTTCCTATGCAACCCGTAAACCAGTATAATATGGATCTATTTAGATTCTACCAGGCACTTAAAAGTCAAATCACGGATGAGCTGATTAAGGATACCACTCAATTTGAGAACTTTGAGGAGTTTATCACTTTCCTGCCATTATCGAATGAGTCACTCCCGAAAGATGAACCAACCGAAGAACTGGATCAATTCATCTCAGACACTACAGACTATTCTTGTTGGTTAGATTTCTTAAATACATGTTGTTAACCTATAAACTTGAAGAATAGTTTTTTCTGCCATCCCCTCCCATTCTAAGACCTTCTAAAAATGCACCGTTTCTTAATTAGGGAACGGTGCATTTATTTCGTTTCCTATGAATTGGTTACAACTCCTTTTCCTATTGAGCTTTCCGCACAAATGCCAATCAAGCAAGCTTAAAGGAATTAGATATACAGCTTGATAGTTTGAAACGAATAACCAAAACTATTTTAATATAAAAATATTTTAACCACTTTACAATAATAATTAAACCCAATCTTCTTTGTTCAGGAAAAAAGGTGCTAAAGTTTTAATCGTGGTTAAATAGACATGACGTTTGTAGGAACTTTAAGTTTAACTCCTTTTTTAGGTTTAAAATTCCCAGTATAAGTAAAATTAGTTACTATAAGTCAACGAAATTATTTCGAAAGGTTGTGGAATAATGACAGCATTAAAAGAGTATATGAATACGAACACAGTCACATGTGACGCAACTGACAGTTTGTCCGAGCTTGCTAAACGCATGAGAGAAGAAGATATTGGTTTTGTACCTGTCGTTGAGCAAGGAAAGTATGCAGGAGTAGTAACAGACCGTGATATCGTAGTGAAAGGCTTAGCCAAAGGTTCCCCTGATGACGTAAAAGCTTCGGAAATAATGACGGAGAAAATCATTACCGGATCTTCTGATATGGATGTATCGGAAGCCGCTCGTCTCATGCAGGATCACCAAATTCGCCGCCTGCTCGTTGTAGATGATGAAAAAATCAGCGGTGTGGTCAGTATAGGCGATATTGGTGTAAAAGGATCCGATGAGATTGCTGACAACGTGGTAAGCGAAACAGCAAAAGGATCAGGCAACAATTAATTAGAAAACTAATCACACTTTAATTATATTAAAAAAGTATTTCAACTGAAAATCTAGTTTAACATCCGCATAAATGGTGGTAAGTATTTTTATAAATCATTCAAAGGAGGTCGATGAAAATGGCTAAGAACAATAATCAAAATCAAACCATGAGTACGGAAGAAGCAGGTCGTAAAGGCGGAGAGAAAACAAGCCGCAAATATGATCAAGAACACTTCGAGAATATTGGTCAAAAAGGTGGAGAGACCACCAGCCAGGAATACAGCAAGGAACATTTTGAGGAAATCGGCCAAAAAGGCGGCCGCAACTCAGGGAATGGTTCTAACAATTCTTCAAATAATAATTCAACCACTAATACGTCAAACCAGCAATTTAAAACAGGAGAAAAAGCTCCACAATCCGGTAACTATAAAGTAGACAAACTTGTAAGTGGAAACAATAAATCCAGTGACAATACTGAAATCAGCTTGAATGAAGGCGATCAATTTCCGCCTTCCCCATCAGAAAATGAAGCAGCTTACTGGGTAAAATCTTCTTAAGAGATACCTGTAGTTACTCTACCTTTAGTATTCCCATACTAAAGGTAGAGTGTTTTTTATGCCCCACTACTTATATAAACTGTTATTTTTTTAAAATCTATTAACGTATCATGTGAAAAAGCACCATAGTAGCCCCCCGCATATCTATAGAGTTTTATAGCCATTTTTGAATTATTCAATTATTTACTGAACCGCTTTACATAGGGGTTTCGGTGATTATACTACGTGTTACATATATTAATGTAGTTTCCAAAAATATCCAAGGAAAAGGTTGAGGTACCTATGAAAAAATGGTTCATTTTCCTACTCGTTCCCTTTTTGTCCGGCTGCAGCCTTCGTACGCTTAACCCGATAAGTGAGACAGGAGCTGATCAAGCTTTTCTGATCAATTTGAGTTTTGGCCTTATGATGTTTGTCGTAGCCGTCGTGTGTGTCCTTTTCATACTTTTTACGGTCAAATATCGAGAAACGGAAAAGAACAAGACGGACATCCCCAAGCACGAAGAAGGGAATCGTACGTTAGAAATTATCTGGACGACTTTACCGATTCTTCTACTGATCGGTTTAGCAATTCCAACCATTATCTATACATTCCAAGTATCGAATACAGATGCTAGTTCAGAGGAAGCACTTCATGTCAATGTAGTCGGTGAACAATGGAGATGGACGTTCCAATACGAGAATGGTAAAGAAACCCATGATAAGCTTGTGCTTCCCGTCGATCAGGAAGTGGTTTTTCATCTAAACTCCACAGACGTCATTCATTCCTTTTGGGTTCCAAGATTAGTTGGAAAAAGAGATGCTATTCCTGGAAAGGAAAATAAATTAAAGGTGACTCCTAATGAAGTGGGCACTTACCAGGGGAAATGTGCAGAGTATTGCGGTATTCTGCATGCGGACATGAGATTTGTTATGGAAGTAGTACCAGAGAAAGAGTTCGAGGAGTGGCTGGCTAAAGAACAATAAAATACATAGCAAAGAGGTGAAACGATGGAGTTCACATTCAACGGAAACCTTATTATTATACCTACCGATGTAATTGCTGGCTGGTTATCTGCCCTTATAGGACTACCTATCGTTCTATATTGGATTACTAAGAAACACTACTGGTCAACGATTTGGGATTATGCAACTAGCACGAATCATAGAAAAGTAGGTACCCTATATATCCTCTTTTCTGTACTCTTCTTTTTCAGAGCAGGCGTCGATGCTTTATTGATGAGGACTCAGCTTATCACACCTGAAAACCAATTCTGGGTTTTTCAGGGAGAGAAGTATAATGAGCTGTTTACCACGCATGGAACGATGATGATCTTTTTTGTAGCCACTCCTATTTTAATTGGGTTAATGAATGTGGCCGTCCCTCTGCAGATCGGGGCGAATGACTTAGCGTTCCCTTATTTAAATCTGGTTGGTTTCTATTTATTTTTAACGGGAGGAACGATATTTTTCCTCGCCTTCTTTTTCAATGCTGCACCAAACATGGGCTGGACCGCTTACGCTCCCCTATCCACCGATTCATTCACGGTTGGGCCAAACAACAATTTTTACATATTCGGACTCCAAGTATCCGGCCTTGGAACTATATTTGCAGCTATTAATATGATGACCACGATCATTCGCTTAAGAGCTCCAGGATTAAAGCTTACGAGAATGCCACTTTTTCCGTGGGCGACTTTGGTTACCTCTTTTTTAATCCTGATTGCTTTTCCAGTTCTAGCGATCGCTTTATTATTGCTGCAATTCGACAGGCTGTACGGAGCCACTTTCTTTCTTGGAGAATTAGGTCATCCCGTTTATTGGCAGCATCTGTTCTGGATCTTCGGACACCCCGAGGTCTATATCATTGCTTTACCGGCATTCGGAATTTTCTCTGATATTATTTCTAACTTCTCAAGGAAAAATGTTTTCGGGTACACCGCCATGGTTGCTTCAATCGCATTAATCGGTTTACTAGGGTTAATGGTCTGGGCTCACCATATGTTTACCGTAGGACTTGGGCCATTTTCTGATACATTCTTTGCCGTCGCTTCCATGCTTATTGCAGTTCCTACAGGCATTAAAGTATTTAACTGGCTATTTACAATGAGGCGCGGAGTCATTAGCATGAAGGCTCCTATGTTGTTCGCTTTAGGATTTATTCCTACGTTTGTCATGGGCGGAGTAACTGGCGTTATGCTTAGTTCAGCAGCCGCTGACATGCAGTTCCATGATTCCTACTTTGTGGTCGCCCATTTCCATTACGTGATCGTCGGTTCAACCATACTGGCTTCCTTTGCTGGTATTTACTACTGGTATCCAATCATGATCGGTAAGAAATTAGATGACAAACTTGGAAAATGGCATTTTTGGCTGTTTCTCATTGGATTCCATATGACCTTCTTCCTTCAGCACTTAGCCGGACTGAATGGCATGCCTAGACGAGTCTATGATTACACCTATGAGGATGGCATATGGACTTACAATTTCATTAGCAGTATTGGAGCTTATCTGATGGGATTCTCGATGTTGATTTTCTTATGGAATGTTTTCAAAACCCATCGAAATCATAAACAAGCGGAGAACGACCCGTGGGATGGGCGTACCCTGGAATGGAGCATTCCATCCCCGCCACCCGAGCATCCATTTGAAAAGATGCCAATCATTAATAAAAGAGATATGTTCTGGTGGTCCAAAATTAATCATGAACCTATTCCTACTACAGAGAATCACCGGGCATCCCCGATCTCCAAACCTACCGTCCAGCCTATGTTCCTGTCGGCCGGTTTATTTATTCTAAGTTTTGGTTTTATTTATGGGTGGGTGTGGATGCAGCTATTAGGTGGAGTCATGGCTTTAAGTACCTTTATCATAAGAGCCTTCTACGACGAGCGGAAGTCCGCGTATGAGAAGGAGGAGATGGAGAATGAGTAGTAAAACCATATCCCAGGATTTATTTGGTGATAAAAGGATAGGCTTTTTCATCTATCTTTTTGTTGAAGTCGTCATGTTCAGTACATTGTTTGCTACGTACATTATTTATACTCCGCCTCAGACCGGTCCGCACCCTGGTGAATTATTTGAATGGAAGACAACCATCCTTGCTTCCATCTTTCTGCTTTCAAGTAGCGGCACCCTGCTTCTATCGGAAAAAGGACTGAACAATAGAAACATGAAACTGGTCAGGGCAGGGATTGGGCTTACCTTTTTATTAGGCGCTGCTTTTATGTACTTTGAAATAGAAGAATTTCGTAAATTCATCATGGAGGGACACGTTATATCGACGAATAATTTCCTATCCTCCTATTATGTATTAGTCGGATTGCACGCTTCCCATGTAACGTTTGGATTGGGGTGGATGATTATATTATTTATCCAGGGAAGAGTTTTACCTTTCAACCTGTTTAAAGAAAAACATAAGATCTTCAATTACTACTGGCACTTCGTGGATGTAATCTGGGTAATTATCCTGCTGGTTGTTTACATTCCTTATCTTCTATAGTTCTTACTATAAAAAAGTCCATTATTTACGTATTAAACAAGCAGAAGCATTAGACGTCTAAAAATAAAATCGATATAAAACTTCCGCATAAAAGCACCATGATGGTCTTGGATGCGGAAGGTTATTTTTTAAAGACCCTGTTAAACCTTCAAGTTGATTTCCCAGTAAAGCTCCCATTACTTGAAGACTTGATTTCGAGACATTTGTGAGAATTAGGTCCTCCGGGGGACGATTTCGCTTTCCGCGGTAGAGTAGAGAACTGATTTCAAAAGGGATTTCTCCCCTTTTACTTTCAGCTCCCCCTCATCAAACCGTACGTGAGGTTCTCCCTCATACGGCTTTCCGATGTTCTTCTTTCTTTGGCATTACGGTTACCCTACTTGGCTAAGCACACCAGTTGATACTGGGTTTGTTTCTTTACTTCCTCCAAATGACCATGAAGATTTCGGCGCTGTCTTTT
>NZ_FOOG01000002.1 GCF_900113125.1 Halobacillus alkaliphilus
CACATCTTCCGTGGTCTTCACCCGCATGCCCGGGGTTCGACTTCTCCTTGTCCTGCATGCGCAGGGGCTCTTGACGAAGCGGCAGGATTCACTTGATGTTACGATCTGTTCGTTTGCTGATCCAGGGCTCTAACCTTAAGATTTCTCTACCAGTTACCTGTCAGCTACCGAGCGTCTTGGCACTTACTCGGATTGGACTTTCACCAATAAGCAATTAACGGCTTGCTAGGCACGCGGCATGTGGTGAGCTTCCTCGGGCTTAACAGCCCTGCGGGATCTCACCGATCATGTTCATCCCGCAGGAGTCTACTTCATCCCCCTCCGGACCTGGCCGAATAAGAAACTCGAAATCCACCAAAAATGCCTGCTAAAATTAACTGGAGAGCAAAAAAATATCTAGCTTATTTAAGTGTACAACCCTTGATATATAAGGGTTTAAGGCTGTTCCAAAACGATTATCTCTCTTATACAAGGGGCCGTTCACTCCTCCATCATAGGGTAGCGGAGGAAACAAGGAGGCTCCCGCGGGAGAAGGAGCTAGGCGAGACCCCACAGGGAGTGTCAACGACCGAGGAGGCTTGCCAGTTCCCCCGCAGGAAAGCGAGTTGTTTCCGCAGCCAGCCTCCTCAAATTTTGGGCAACAGACCAAAGATATCTCGAAACTGAGTCTTCAAGTATCCGGCCCTTTAGCGTAATAAGTTTTTTAAATAAAATAGGCTCTTAGTTTAGAAGCTAAATCTAAATACCCTTCATGTTTTTCAAGATTAGAAGCCATTCCTTTGACCACCGCTACACGCGGAGACGTGCGTTCCAATTCAAGAGTGAGAACTTCAGCTGTATCTATAATATCCTGTTCCGCTTCTGACACAGTGACTTCTTTTAACTCGCGAATGAGCTCATCCAGTTGTGAAAGGCTGAAGTCATCAGGAGCCATTTGCTCGATGATCTCCTCCGTGATGACGGGGGCATCCTTGTTTTCCATAATCCCCTTCATCATGTAATCCACCTTCGTGACAATAGAGTCAGCTACTTCTAAAAAGTTAAATTCAACGTTATCGACGATGATTAAATCAATATAATTACTGACTAAGCTTTGAGTGATTAAGCTTCCTTCCCAGGCATATGTCTCCGCTTCTTTTCCGTAAATGGAGACCAAATGATTTTTATAAAATAAATACGAATGGTAGCGCATCTTTTTAATAAATTGCTCGATATTTTCATTAAAAGGAATAACCTGCTCACGGATCTGCATAATAATGAATTCCCTGTGATTCGCTACCTCCTCTATTGTAATTTTCAGCTGCTGGACTAATTTTTCACTCGGCTCAAGCGGCTCCGAAGAAACCTCGTTGACCCGACGCTGCATTCTTCTCCAGTAATGCTCAAACAATTCATATAACAACTCATCCTTAGACTTAAAATGAAGGTAAAAAGCGCCTTTTGATATATTGCATTCTTTTGCAATCTCCTGCACGGAGGTAGAGCTGAAACCTTTTCTTGCAAATAGTTTGATCGCTTGCTCTATAATATTCTTTTTCTTTGGATCCATATTGATCGTAACCCTTTCTATACGTTCAGAGTTTGGTTCTTGACTTATGACCAGTCAGTCATGTATATTTTAGACCAGGTTGACCGAGTGGTCAAATTGAAAGGAGAGGAACAAATGAAGCAGATTATAAATTTTTCCATGAACAACAAATTCGCTGTGTGGTTAATCACGATCATTATAACAGCAGCAGGTTTGTATTCAGGATTAAACATGAAACTGGAAACCATTCCAGACATTGATCCACCCATTGTTACCGTAACCACCACGTATCCGGGAGCAACTCCCGAAGAGGTAGCAGATGAAATTTCAGAACCGCTGGAGCAGCAGGTAGAAAATCTGAACGGAGTCAAGACCGTCAGTTCATCTTCCTTCCAGAATGCTTCAAGTTTACAGCTTGAATACAGCTATAGTAAAGATTTAGATGAAGCTGAGGATGAACTGCAAGAAGCGGTTGATTCCTTCACGCTTCCTGAAGCCGCTCAGCAACCCGAAGTATCCCGGGTGAACTTTAATGCATTCCCGGTTATAAGTATGAGCGTACTTAACGAAAACGGTAGCTTAGAAGATTTAACCACCACCGTTAACGATACCATCGTTCCAGAGCTGGAAGGATTGGAAGGAGTCGCTGATGTTCAAGTTTCCGGTCAGCAGGTTCAGGAAGTTCAAATGAACTTTGATGAAGAAGCCTTGCAGGAAAATGGACTTGATCAGGAAACCGTGACCAATTATATCCAGGGAGCAGATGTTGCTTTCCCATTAGGCTTATACACGTTTGATGACACGAAAAAATCGGTCGTTATGGATGGAAACGTTACGAATCTAGAAGACTTAAAGAATCTTGAAATACCAATCACCCCTTCCCAGAACGGACAAGGCGCCGGTCAGCAAGGTTCAGGGCAGTCAACTCAGGAGAGTGTCCCTACGGTTCCATTGTCTGAAGTGGCCAATCTCGAGATTGTAGCCCAGACGGATTCCATCTCCAGAACAAATGGAGAAGAATCCATCTCTATACAAATCGTAAAATCCCAGGAAGCGAACACAGTTGACGTAGTTAACCTTGTGAAAGATCAAGCTTCCGAGTTTGAAGAAGACATCAATGGAATAGAATTCGTTTATTCCTTTGACCAGGGTGAACCGATTGAAGAATCTGTCAGCACGATGTTAAATAAAGCTCTCTTTGGAGGACTATTTGCAGTTGCTGTCATTCTATTGTTCTTAAGAAACTTCCGAACAACGATTATTTCCGTTATCTCAATCCCACTATCCTTGTTTATCGCTCTTATTGTGTTAAATCAAATGGGCATTACGTTAAACATTATGACTCTCGGTGCGATGACAGTAGCCATAGGGAGAGTAGTGGATGACTCTATTGTGGTTGTCGAGAATATTTACCGGCGGATGTCGCTGACCGATGAAAAACTGGAAGGAAAAGACCTGATACGATCCGCTACGAAGGAAATGTTTATGCCGATCCTTTCCTCTACGATCGTAACGATTGCCGTCTTCCTGCCGTTAGGATTAGTTGAAGGCGTCGTAGGCCAAATCTTCCTTCCTTTTGCCTTAACGGTTGTATTTGCCTTACTTGCATCTCTGGTGGTTGCGGTCACCATTGTGCCGATGCTGTCTCACAGTCTATTAAATAAGAAGCAGGCAGCTAAGGGTCATAAAGAAGGTCCCGGAAGAATGGCTAAAGGCTATAAGAAAGTATTAAACAGTGTATTAAATCACAAAATCATTACTTCCCTGGCCGCTGTGGTTA
This sequence comes from Halobacillus alkaliphilus, assembly GCF_900113125.1. Taxonomy (GTDB): domain Bacteria; phylum Bacillota; class Bacilli; order Bacillales; family Halobacillaceae; genus Halobacillus; species Halobacillus alkaliphilus. The sequence continues at coordinate 3,309 of NZ_FOOG01000002.1, forward strand.
TTCTGGCTGGAAGTATTGCCTTAATCCCGCTGGTAGGAGTAAGCTTCCTTCCTTCTGAAGAGCAGAAAATGGTCATGCCAACATATAGCCCAGCGCCAGGCCAGACCGTAGAAGATGTGGAAGGAATTGCGGATAATGCTTATCAATATTTCGCTGATCGTGAAGACGTCGAAAATATCCAGTATTCCGTGGGTGGAGAAAATCCAATGAACCCCGGTGCCTCTAACCAGGCGGCATTTTTCGTAGAGTATAACGAAGATACGGAGAACTTTTCTGATGAGAAACAACAGGTTATGGATGATCTGAAGGAAATGACCGATCGCGGAGACTGGAGTAACCAGGACTTCTCATCAACCGGTTCCAGCAGTGATATTCAAGTCCAGATATTCGGAGATTCTACTGAGGAAATCAAGCCTTATGTAGAAGAAGTGACACAGATTCTAAACGACCAGGAAGACCTGTCGGATGCTGAATCAAGCTTATCTGAATCCTATGAAGAATATACGCTTGTAGCCAATCCTGACGAGCTTAGCAGCCTCGGACTCACAGCCGGTCAGGTTGGTCAGACGCTGAGTCCGAATCGCGAACGTCCGGAAGTGACCACCGTGCAGCAGGACGGAGAAGAGCTGCAGGTTTATCTGGAAATTGAGAACGACAGCTATGAAAGCATTGATGAACTGACAAATGAAGAAATTCAGACGCCGCTCGGTCAGACCGTGCAGGTAGATGATATTGCAGAAGTGGAAGAAGGCACTACAGAAGATACGATCAGCCGACAAGGCGGTCAGGTCTATGCGAGTGTAAGCGCGACATCTTCTTCCGATGACATCGGCTCGATTTCTGCCGACGTGCAGGAAGAGATTGATAGCATTGACCACCCGTCCTCTGTTGATCTATCCATTGGCGGAGTGACCGAGGATATCAATGAATCCTTCAGTCAGCTGGGTCTCGCCATGATCGCAGCGATTGCCATCGTTTATTTGGTACTCGTCATCTTCTTTGGCGGAGCGTTAGCCCCTCTTGCGATTCTATTTGCCCTGCCGTTTACCATTATCGGCGCAGTATTAGGACTGCTTGTCGGCGGCGAAACGCTGAGTATCTCAGCAATGATTGGCGGGCTCATGCTGATCGGAATTGTAGTCACGAATGGTATCGTATTAATCGACCGGGTGATCCAGCGCGAAAAAGAAGGATTTACAACTCGTGAAGCTCTTCTTGACGCGGGAACTACCCGATTACGTCCGATCCTTATGACTGCCCTAGCGACGATTGGTGCTTTACTGCCGCTCGCATTAGGATTAGAAGGCGGATCTATTATTAGTAAAGGTCTCGGATTAACGGTTATCGGTGGTCTCGCAAGTTCGACGCTGCTGACTCTGTTAATTGTTCCCGTAGTCTATGAACTGCTTTCTAAAATAGGCAGAAAGAGACGAACTAAAGTAGAAGACAAAATAGGAAAGGCCTCTCCTTCTTTTGATCGCGACAACGTTTACCAGGATGAACTGGCTGCAACGAGTCATAAGAATGGAGAATCTCAAAACCATATTTTAAACAAAGCTGAACACCTTTTTATCCAAAAAGGATACACAGCTGTCACCATGGCCGAAGCAGCTCAACAAAGTGAAATGAAGGAACAAGAATTGAACGGTTTCTTCACGACGAAGTTTAGTTTACTTTCAGGCTTGATGGACCATAGTCAGAAAGCTCTGAACCAGGAGTTGGCAGAGATCAATAAGGACGACAAGCTAACACCGTCTGAAAAGATCTACCACCAGATTGAAGCCCGCATCAAACGAGGTCTGTGGCTGCGTAAAATGGTTCATCAACCTGCTGATGCTGAGGCTATTGATATGGCCCTTGTGAAATTCAACGACAAAACCTTTATTGATCATCAGCAATTGCTTATCGCAAGTGTCTATGATCAAGCGGAGAAATCCTATTCAATGGATGCAGCCGTTATGCTGAATGGTTTGACCAAGGAATATGTGAAACAATTCATGGTGATAGATTCGAACGTTGACTCCTCCCACGTCACTTCGTTCTTAATGGAGTGTCTGGATGGGTATATGACTCAGTTGAACCAGAGTAATCAGGATCCAATTCTGACCTGGGCTAATATGAGTACAACAGATGAAGACAACCAGAATTTCAATTTGACCAGGTTAAGTATTAAGCAGCTGAGAGAAATGGTGCCTCACCTTAATCTTAGTGAAGAGAATCAGCATAAACTTCTCTCCACTCTGGATTCTGTGGAAGAAGAGGTTAATACTACCTCTCCGAATAAAAAAGCAATTAAATGGATGCTAAGTTATCTGACTACGATTAATAGTCCGGTCATCCGCGGCTACGTGGACCAGATGCTGGGTGATACCAGAAGTAAATAAGTAGTTTTTGAGTGTAGCTGAATACAAGAAATCAAATTCACCCCTGACCAATCAGGGGTGGATTTTTTCATTTTCACTGGGACCGCAGTTTATGCTTAGTTATGCAGGATGAGCCCAGGTATCTCTGCTAAACCATCAATCACATCATCCGCCTCTGCTCCATTCCATTGTTCGTTCCTTTTCCAGATCCCTTTCATTCCAAGCTCGCGGGCTGCTTTTACATCATTATCGGGGTGATCTCCTATAAACACACAATCTTCAGGCGATATCTTAAGCCTCTCTGCTGCTCTTTTAAAAATGGTAGGGTCAGGTTTCTTAACTCCTTCCCAATCCGATATAAGAATAGTATCTATATATCGATCAATTTCCAACGCTCTGATGTTATCCATTTGAAACTGCCCTTTTCCATTGGTAATCATTCCAATGAGGAAGTGGTTTTGTTTTAGTTCCTTTAACGTTTCTAAGAGATCGGGAAATGGCACACAACTGTCCTTAAAGAAGTACAAGTAATCTTCGAGTAACTCATGTAACGAAATCTCTTCAATTTCAAATTCCTTCATTAGTTGTTCAAATACCTCGTCTTTCCAAACATATCCATGGTCATCCAGTTCAATAAATCTTTGTATGTATTCTTCTTTAGGGATATGGCGCAGCCACTTATTCAATCGATCGTGCTGTTTAGATATAAAGATCTTCAAGGAGTCATCCCTGTTCAATAACGTTCCATCTAAATCAAAAATAATAGCTTTAATCATAAGAATTCCCTCCTATGAACCACGATCTTAATACAGGTCCCATAAAGGAATACCCCTTATCGGCTGTAACCTAAAAACAATTCAAAAATGGCATAGTTATAAATGAAAAAAAGAACTAAACCTATAATACTTGCAAAGATTTGCCTGTACCTTCTGCCTTCCTTTCCTTTAAACCAATAAATTAAAGTAAAGATGATAATAGCAAACCCAGGAATTAAATAGAGCCACATAATCGTATCTACTAACACCGAATTCTTTTCCCAATAGGTTACGGACTCTAAGTCATAATTGGATTTAATTCTTTCCCTGAGGATCACAAAAACCAGGGTAAGGATCAGGAAATATGCGTAACCTGTATATGTGATAAAGTTTGGAAATACCGAAGCCATATATAAGGAATAAAAAACAACCACCATCAATGGAAGCAAAACAAAGTATTCAAGCACAGCTGTCTTCCCTCCCCTTTTAAAGCTTAGTATCGAATCACGTTAAATCTTTCACTTGTAACTGAGTTATCGTCCCTTGATGAAAATACAACTGCCATCTGTCATCTATAAATTTCCAAATAGAGCTCCTAAGTGTATTCCTTTTTCTTGTGTGATCTTCGATGAAGTAAGTGGATAGGACAACATCTTCAGCTAATTGTTGAATGGCATAGTTGTGCAGGGTCATTTGTGATAATACTACTCCAAGATCCAGACAATCTTTTTTATCATACATAATGCCTGAACTGCCGATTTCCCAAAAGTCATCAGCCAATAGTTTATCGAGTTCCACCGGAGATTCTCTTACTTTAAGGCTTACATGCGCTTCCTCTAACTCTCTTATATGTGTTTTTAAAGAATCGGTCATGAATTTTCTCCTTTACTCCCTTTCGCCAGGCAGATCTGGGCTTAAATAATTCCTCTCATTCCTTTCTTTTCAATAATAACAGGTTAAAATCCTTCTTCTTCCACCTGGGCAATACGCTGATCCCGCCCATCACGAGAGGCGCTCAAAACCAAAAAACCAAAAAACCAAAAAAACCCACCTCAGGTCATCCAGAATCTGGATGACCTGAGGTGGGTTTATAAAGGGGATCGTAGGAAGGAATCTTCCAAACTCCTATTTGTGCTTCTATGAGTAAAAGAACACTGGTTTAGGGCGTTACTCTTGAATCGCTGTCTTTATTTCTTCCGCCATCTTACCTACTGGAGGAAGCCCGCTGGACAGATACCAAATTTCAGGATCCAAGTAGAAAATGTTCTCGTCCTGAGCAGCGTTTGTACCATTAACAAGCTCATTATCCAGCACTTCACTAGCTGCGGATTCCCCGCCCACTACCTGATCGCGGTCAATCACGAACAGATAGTCCGGATTTTGCTTTGAAATATACTCAAAAGAAATTTCCATCCCGTGGGTGGAAGCTTCAATTTCTTCCGTTACGGGGATTACTCCAAACACGTCATGAATGATACCAAAGCGTGAGCCTTTTCCGTAAGCACTCAACTTCCCGCCAGAAGACAGAACAACCAAGCCTTTCTTATCAGAATTTTGAGCTATATCCTGAACGGAGGTTGCAGTTTCTTCAAATTGATTGATCTTTTCTTCCACTTCTGTTTCTTTTCCAAAAATTTCACCAATGGTCTGGAGACCATTCTTATACGACTCCTCCAGCTTTTCCGTGTCAGTACTAATATAAACAGTCGGAGCGATATCACTCAAATCCTCATAAGCCTCGCCCTGACGTCCAGCCATAATAATTACATCAGGATCCATCTCATGAATGGCTTCAAAATCCGGTTCCTTCAAGGAGCCTATGTTCGTGTATTCTTCGCTGTCATATTGGGACAGGTAAGAAGGAAGGGTGCCTTTAGCCACTCCTTCTACGGAGATGCCCAAGTCATCCAGATGAGACAGCGTTCCATAATTAAATACCGCTACCTTCTCAGGGTTTTTCGGCACCTCGGTTGTTCCAAGCTCATGCTCTACACTGACAGTTTGGCTTGACTCATCACTAGCTTCACTTTCTTGTTCACTGGATTCATTACTATTATCTGACGCTGAAGCATCTTCAGAATTATTTCCACACGCGGCTAGAAACATCATGAAACACGCTAATACGATAAACCATATACTTTTTTTCATTTTCTCCACATCCTTTGATTAAAAATAAATACAGATTCGCTTTCCATCAATCAACTGCACAGGAATCTCCATATCGTACACGTCCCGCAGCACCTCGGTCGTAATCATTTCTTCCGTAGAGCCTTCTCTCACGATCTCGCCATTTTTCAAAGCGACGATGTGATCGGAATAGCAGGAAGCAAAGTTAATATCATGGATAACGATAACGACCGTTTTTCCTAACTCTTCTACCATCTTTCGCAAAGCCTTCATAATTTGAACGGAATGTTTCATGTCTAAGTTATTGAGCGGTTCATCCAGCAGCACATACTCGGTATCCTGGGCGATAATCATCGCAATATAAGCCCGCTGCAATTGGCCGCCGCTTAATTCATCAATGTAACGGTTCTCTAGTTCTTCAAGTTCCATGTACTGAATCGCCTGGTCGACCTGGTGCTCGTCTTCCTTAGTTAGAGTGCCTTGAGAATAAGGGAAGCGGCCAAAGCCGACTAAATCACGGACAGAAATACGAATATTAATTTGATTGGATTGTTTTAAAATAGAAAGCTCTTTGGCCAGCGCATTGGGCTTATAGCTTTGAATCTCCTGTCCGTCCAGCAGGATCTCTCCCTCGTCCCGGGAAATAAGACGGCTTACCATAGAGAGAAGCGTGCTCTTTCCTGCTCCGTTCGCCCCAATAAAGGAAGTCACCTTGCCTGGCTTTATATCGACGGATACATTTGATACGACTCTTGTCTTTCCATAAACTTTCGAAACATCTTTTACCTCTACCACGAGCGATTCTCCTTTAATAATAAGTAAAGAAAATAGATTCCTCCGGCTAAGTTAATGATCACACTGATGGGAATAGAAAATTCAAACAGCCGCTCGACGATTAACTGACCGCCTACAAGGGTGACAATACTCAGCAGGATAGCCCCTCCGATTAAATAGGAGTGCTTATACGTGCGGAACAATTCATGAGCAAGATTCGCGACCAGAAGACCGAGAAATGTGATCGGCCCGACCAGTGCTGTGGCGACTGAAACGAGGATCGCAATAATGATGAGCCACTGCTGGGCGATTCGGTCAAAAGGAACACCGAGGTTAACGGCCTGATCTTTTCCAAGCGACATTACGTTTAAATATTTCAACAGCTTCTTAGCCCACAGGCTTACTAGAAGAACCAATAGAAAAGATAGAACTAGTAAATCCTCATTCACATTATTAAAACTTGCAAACATGCTGTCCTGAACCAGGGTGAACTCATTTGGATCGATAAGCAGCTGCAAAAAGGAGGAAATGCTTGAGAAGAACGTTCCAAATATAATTCCTATTAGAAGCAGGAAATAGATATTACGGCCTTCTATCCGAAACACTAACTTAAACAGAAGAACAGCAAAGACTACCATAAGGCCCACGGAAATAACAAAATGAACTCCACTATCCATGAGCGCGAGCTCCTTGCCGCCAAAGAAAAACACGATAGCCGTCTGAATCAGCATATATAATGAATCCAGCCCAATCAGACTCGGCGTTAAAATCCGGTTATTCGTGATCGTCTGAAAAATAACCGTTGAAAAAGCAATGCACCCTGCCGTTAATACGATAGCCGCAACTTTCGTGAACCTTCTTGGCAGCACATAATCAAATGACGAACCAAGGTCCCAGAATAGGAACAAGAGAATAAAGGCAATTGATAGACCACTCAGCAGGATCACTTTAGATGAATTACGCATATCTTCCCCTCCTTATTAACAAATAGAGGAAGATTCCACTGCCGAGGACTCCGACCATAAGACCAATGGAGACTTCATAAGGGAAGATGATGATTCTTCCAAGAATGTCACATACTAATACGAACAAAGCACCAAGCAGGGCTGTATGGAGGAGGTTTTTCTTCAAATTGTCACCTTGATAAATTGAAACGATATTGGGAATAATCAAGCCTAAAAAAGGCAGCATTCCAACGGTCAGAATGACTACGGATGAAACAAAAGCAGCAATGATTAAGCCGATATTCACGACTTGCTGATAATTAAGCCCAAGGTTCTTCGCAAAGTCCTCTCCCATTCCAGCAATCGTAAACCGGTTAGCAAACAGGTAAGCCAGAAGTAAGGCTGGAATGCTGAAGTAAAGCAGCTCATATCTCCCTTTGAGAATCATCGAAAAATCCCCTTGCAGCCACGATCCGACACTTTGAATTAAGTCAAATTTGTAAGCCATGAAGGTAGTAATGGATCCGACTATGCTGCCAAACATCAAACCAACGAGTGGTATGAAAATCGTATCTTTAAATTTAATTCGTTTTAACAATTGCATAAATACAAAGGTGCCTGCCAGCGCGAACAAAAAAGCAATCGACATCTTCAAGAGCATTCCGGCACTTGGAAAAAAGATAAGGGCAACGAGAACGCCAAGCTTAGCCGAATCCATCGTTCCCGCAGTGGTAGGTGAAACGAATTTATTTCGGGTAAGCTGCTGCATAATAAACCCAATAACGCCCATGCTCATCCCAGCGATAAGAACACTGAGAAGTCTCGGAATTCTGCTGATAAATAAAATATCGAGTTGATGTTCGGTCAGCTCCCCTATGTCCAGGATGGAAAGGTCAGAGACTCCTAGAAATAGAGATAGTATAGATAAAGCACCTAATAAAATCAGTAAGTATAAAACCTTCATATGACTTGCTTCTTAATTAATCTAAATTCTTCCGCGATCATCGCGAAAGATAATCATTATCAATTAAAAAAGGTTGAACCTCCCCTCTGCCGTATGCTGAAACTTATTATATCGATAATGAGATTCATTATCAATTGTTTTTTGGTTTTTTTTACCCCTAGACAAGTACAGATTGCATCTCTTCCATCATCATGGAATTAATCCCCCATCTTTGACACCTTTTCCAAATGGCTAACTTTCAGGCAATCGAGATAGGAACAGAATATATAAACACGTAGAAAAGAATCGTAACAACGAAGCAGCTATTCTAGTAAAAATGAATCATACTTTCAAAAAAACTATCGGACAATTATCATCCACATTCAACCACTATGTAACGCAATCTGTAACTTTTTATCGCTCAAAACCTACTAATTACTACAACCAGTAAAGTATTATAGAGTTAGGTGATTAGCTTGAAAGCAGGAGGAGAAAATATGAGGAGATTAGCAGTGTACTTCGCCTTTCTTCTAATAGTAACTGGGTGTTATCCAGGCGCAAATGAAGGTGGACATCTATCAAGAAGCCAGGTGTTAAACCTGAACCCGGACGCTGATTTAATAGAGTTGGAAGATGGCGATGTTTATACTCAAGGAGCTGAATGGGTAAAAGAAAAAGGGTATCAAAAAGGAGAAAAATTAGGAGAAGTAAAAAAAGGAATGGCCACGAAAGCACCTGTGGGAGCGGATATCTATAAGACTAAAGAGAACTCGCCTGTGATCATAGTAGAATATAACGGATTATCAAAGATGTACTTACTAGCCATGGGAGAGTAAAAGGTAACAGAAGAAACACAGCGTAAAGGGGGATCACGATGACAGCGTTTCAAAACAAAACCACACCTCTCTTATCGGCTAACCAAACGCCGGATCAAACTACCCTTTCACTCTTCTACGTGCCCGAAACTCTGTCCCAAAGAAGACGCAGGCAACCAGGAATAACAGATTGGAAAGCATTAGAACAATTCCATTCCAATTTCCGTCAAAAAGTGTGACATTCACCAGGGTCATTCCATGCATAAGAAAAACAACCATAAACAAAATTACATAGGTTTTCAAAAAAACACCTCCCTCATAATCATCGCTCGCTATTAGAAACATTAATGCTCTTCCTTCTCTAATTCGCCGTTGTGATGATCTAACTTTTTTATTTCAAGCTCTATCTTCTTTTCTTCAAATTCCAGTTCTTTCTCTTTAAGGTCATTGTCTATTTTTTTGACATATCCATAATAGATAAGAGAAAAACCAACAATGATCGTAATATAGAAGAACAAATTCATTTGTTACGCCCCCCTGATTACATAGCTTTTATAACCGTCCCCTCATTTACTTTCGATCTTTCCATTCATCTATCTTTACGATTTGATTCCAGTATTGGTTGCAAAAAGAACAAAGATATCATAAATAAATCCTTATGAAGGCCGTGTGTCCCTTTCCATTAAATCCGAGTTTACCAAGTCCAGAATAATTTGTGAACAAAATGTGAACAAGAAAACGCTTGCATTTTATTAATAGAATTACTTTGTGAAAAAATTCACAAAACCTATTGATTCGATAAGCAGAATATTGCACAATAAGCATGTGATATATTTCACAATCATTCACAGATACCATTTAGGAGGAATTCATATGACTAGAGAACGAGTAAACCGTGTTGCACTTATTGGAGCAGGATCTGTAGGAAGCAGTTATGCATTTGCTATGTTGAACCAATCTATTACGGAAGAGTTCGTGATTATCGATTTGAACGAAGATAAAGCTATGGGAGATGCGATGGATTTGAACCACGGTAAGGTCTTTGCTCCAAATCCAACCAAAACTTGGTACGGTCAGTATTCAGACTGTAAAGATGCCGATATTGTTTGTATTTGTGCAGGAGCAAATCAGAAACCTGGGGAAACTCGACTGGATCTTGTGAAAAAGAATCTGACTATTTTTAAAGGCATCGTCGATGATGTCATGGCGAGCGGCTTCAACGGAATCTTCTTAGTTGCTACGAACCCAGTGGATATTCTGACGTATGCGACTTGGAAATTCAGTGGTCTGCCGAAAGAGCGCGTGATCGGAAGTGGAACAATTCTGGATTCTGGCCGATTCCGTTTTCTATTAGGAGAATACTTTGACGTAGCCCCTTCTAATGTTCACGCCAATATCATTGGAGAACATGGAGATACGGAGCTACCAGTATGGAGCCATGCATCTATCGGCGGGGTACCTGTATTTGAATTAATGGAACGTCATCAAGAATATGACATGGAAGACCTTGATGAGATTTTCACCAATGTTCGTGATGCAGCTTACCATATCATCGAGAAGAAAGGCGCAACCTATTACGGGATTGCCATGGGACTAACACGTATTTCAAAAGCGATTCTAAATAATGAGAACAGTATTTTAACCGTAAGTGCTTATTTAAATGGAGAATACAACGCGGAGGATGTTTATATTGGAGTACCTGCTGTTATCAACCGCACAGGCATTCGGAATATCGTGGAAGTCAGCTTAAACGAAAAAGAACAAAGCCAGTTCGATCACAGCGCTAAGGTTCTTAAAGAAATCTTAGATGCCAATTTCGAAAACCAGCCAACAACCTAGATTAGTCATAGAAAAGAGTTGATCGCCCGTGTGGTTACAGCAGTATGATCCGTTTGGGAATGTATTTATTAGTGCGCTGATCGCAGCTTTACCCATCTTTTTCTTCTTTCTAGCGCTGACACGCTTTAGAATGAAGGGAATCTTAGCCGCTTTTCTAACCCTTGGACTAAGTATTCTCGTATCCGTTATATTTTTTGACATGCCGATTGTAAAAGCAGTTTCTGCTTCCCTGCACGGCGTAGCTAATGGACTATGGCCGATCGGTTACATCGTCATCATGGCGGTCTGGCTCTACAAAATCGCCGTTCGCACCGGGAAATTTAGAGTAATTCGCTCAAGTATTGCGAACATCTCCGAGGATCAGCGTTTACAGCTATTACTAATTGGTTTCAGCTTTAACGCCTTTCTGGAAGGTGCGGCCGGGTTCGGTGTACCGATTGCCATCAGTGCCGCTCTTCTTGTAGAGCTTGGATTTCGTCCCCTGAAAGCAGCGGCCTTATGCTTGATCGCAAACGCTGCTTCTGGAGCATTTGGCGCCATCGGGATTCCTGTTATTGTAGGAGCACAGATGGGTAATTTGGAAACAATGGAGCTTTCCCGGACACTCGCTTACATTCTCCCGCTGATTTCCTTCGCTATTCCATTTTTGCTCGTGTTCATTTTAAGCGGAGTAAAAGGAATCAAAGAAACCTTGCCTGCGTTGTTCGTCGTCAGCGGAATTTATACAGGAACGCAAATCTTTACCATCTTATTCCTGGGACCTGAGCTAGCGAACATTCTTGCTGCGCTGACTAGTATGGCTGGACTTGCTTTATTCTTAAGAAAATGGCAGCCCAAAAACATTCACCGGGAAGAAAACGCTCCAGATGTTCAACTGAATGAATCTTACAGCATCAAAGACATCATTAAAGCCTGGTCACCATTTTACATTTTAACGGCAACCATCACGGTTTGGAGCCTGCCTTCCTTTAAAGCTCTATTCAGTGAAGGCGGCCTTTTAGAGAGAACAACGGCCTTCATACCTGTTCCTTTTCTTCATCAGCAAATTCAGAAAGCACCGCCCATCGCTCCAGATACGGTAGCTTTAGATGCACTTTTTAAACTAGACTTAATATCTGCAACAGGAACCGCCATATTAGTGGCCGTACTCCTTACTGGATTATTCAGTTCAGCGATCACCCTGCCGCAAGGGATGGACTCTTTAAAATTAACCATCCAGGATTTATGGATTCCCGTTTTGACCATTTGTTTCGTCATGGGTTTCGCGAACTTATCTAACTTCGCTGGTTTGAGTTCTTCCATTGGACTAGCTTTAGCGAAAACCGGCGCCCTATTTCCTCTATTCAGTCCTATTCTAGGCTGGCTCGGTGTGTTCATAACAGGTTCTGTCGTCAGTAACAACGCCTTGTTTGGCCATTTACAGGTGGTCACTGGGAATCAAATCATGGCAAACCCGGCGCTTTTACTTGCAGCCAATACGGCCGGCGGAGTGATGGCCAAGCTGATCTCCCCTCAATCTATTGCGATTGCAACAGCGGCGGTAAAACAAACAGGACAGGAGTCTACGTTGTTTAAAATGACACTGAAGTACAGCTTAGGGTTATTAATCGTTGTTTGTCTTATCACGTTCTTACTATCTATGATAGGAATTTAATAGATTCTTTTCACCACCCGTTTTTATACGGGTGGTGTTGTCTGGGGTCAATATGATTCTTCTTCAGCTTTTGTATGCATTCGCTCACCGTATCGTTTACGAAATTCTTGAATGATTTTATCCGCATCGGTTTCGCTTACGTTTTCCAAATAAATTTCTTTATCGTCTCCGCTTTCCTTCCGAATGGTAAGCACATCCCCAACCTGCTGCACCCGTTTCACTTCCTCATCGGCCGCCCGCCATCTTGGGCCGGTAATCCCACGACGGATATCAATGACTTGCTCTTCGAAACGAATGTAATCCCGCTCCGGCATTTTCAAGTAATGGATCATCTGCAAGACACTGATCACCGTCATTACTCCAACTACATACACCAGGAAATCCACTACGCGGCCGTTACGGAACAAAATAAAAAATAGAACGATTACCTGCGCTAACCAATTGAAGAAAGCTCCCCTGGCTTTCTTTTTCCAAATGGATGAATTGCTATACTGGATGTTCCACTCACTGATCATCATTACCACTCATCAATTTTCTCCCCTTCTTCATTTCTATCCTGTCTCATCTTTTCAAGAATTGAGCTTTACATAATAAATGCTGAGTTGAATAGCATGAATCTCTCATCGTATTGAACTTATTTTCTCATATTTATTACTTATTTTGTTATTAAATGTAAAATAAAGCTTTGCCTACAAAAGTGAAGTCTTTAATGGTTGGCTTTGTTAAACTTCCGTGTTGATATTAAGGCTAAGGTCCCGTTTGTGTAAGACTCCGTTTTAAGCCTCTTTTAAAAATCAACCATAAACTTTAACAGAGTCTAATGGTTGAAAACAACAATTATGTATCTATTTCCCACTAGAATAATGTAGTAAAATATCATTATTTTCCCTAACAAATTGTAAACAAAAATAAACCATTCCTACTATCTTTAGCTCTTCAGGGTACCGTTTGCACGAAAAATGTTATACGCCTTCATTATTAATTTATCAGTTTAAATACGACTTTATGCTCCTTTTTCATTTGCTAAATCCCACCATTGACGGATGAAATTTCTATCCTTAAAGTTAGACTCGTGTTCCGGAGCACATACATCATCCAGTTCTACGAGGAGGTAATTGAATGAAACGCACTAAATCTTCTAAATTTTCTTTAACTAAATTAGTTTTAGCAACCGCTCTATTGGCAGGAACGTTTATCCAGCTTCCATCTCTAGTAAGCGCCGCCGAAACTACGGATACTCCAGTATGGTCACGTGAGGATGTCCAGGACTTTAACCTGACCGAAGATAACACCGCACCAAACATCGACTCTTTTACAGACATAGCTCCAGATTACTGGGTATGGGACACATGGCCTCTGCGTGATCGAGATGGCTCTATTGCAAAAATTAACGGGTATTACGTTACATTTGCACTTACAGCAAGCAAAGAACATACATGGAGCGGGCGTCACGATCATGCCGTTATCCGTTACTTCTATTCTAAGAATGGAAAAGACTGGACGATGGGCGAAGTTCCATACGACAAGGAAAAAGCACTTGGTTACCGTCAATGGGCTGGATCTGCCATGATGGAAAAAGACGGTACTATCCACTTATTTTATACCGCAACTGGCCGTAAAGACGAAGGCCCTACATTTGAACAACGCTTAGCGAAAACCACATTCGAAATGGATGCAAAAGGAAAATCTGGTATTACTGTTTCTAATAACGGCGATCACGTTATCCTGGCAGAAGCTGACGGAGAATACTACGAAACTCAAGAACAAAGAACAGGCGATATTCTATATTCCTTCCGTGATCCATGGTTCTTCCAGGATCCACAAACAGGTGAAGAATATATCATCTTCGAAGGAAACAGCGGCGGATTTGATAAAACGCTGGAAGATAAACACATCGGTGACATAAACGAAATCGTACCTGACGGAGCTGAGAATTACAACGGTAACATTGGTATTGCCAAAGCAACCAATGACGAGCTTACTGATTTCGAATTAATGGCTCCTCTTTTAGAAGCGAACGGCGTTAACCAACAGCTGGAACGTCCTCACATCGTAACTAAAGGAGACGATTACTACTTATTTACGATCTCTCACCAGTTTACATTCGCACCTGGTCTAGACGGACCGGATGGACTTTATGGCTTCAACGCTAATTCCCTATTCGGTGATTATGAGCCGCTGAACGACACAGGGCTTGTCGTAGCAAACCCTGAAGAAGATCCTTTCCAGGCTTACTCCTGGGCAGTTCTTCCACACGGTCAAGTCATTTCTTTCGTAAACGAATTTCATGATGAAGATGGGAATTTCCAACAAGGCGGTTCTTTCGCTCCGACGCTTCGAATCAACCTTAAAGGCGATACGACAGAAATCACAAATGTTATGCGCGAAGGTGAAATCCACGGTTAATACACAAAACACATGGGAGAAGCTAGTTTATAAGCTGGCTTCTTTCTTTCAAAATAAGGAGGGTACACCTATGCCAATGAAACAAAGAGTGCTGCGAACGATTTTGGCAACGACGACGCTAGCATCGTTCAGTCTGGGATCTGCGCAGTTTGCTTCTGCGGAAGAACAAACTCAGCAAACGTCCAACTGGACCATTGAAGATGCTTCTCAAATTGAACGAACAGATGATAATACAGCCCCATACATTGAGCCTGATTTCGAAAAGATTGCTCCTGAATTGCACGTGTGGGATACATGGCCATTGCGTAACAAAGATGGTTCAATTGCTAAAGTCAACGGGAACTATGTCATCTTCTCTCTTACGGCTTCCGCTGACCTCTTACCAGGGAAGCGCCATGATGTAGCTACGATCCGCTATTTCTATTCTAAGAATGGACAAGACTGGACACTCGGTGGAAAAGCTTTCGAAACCGAAGAAGCGTACGGGGCTAGACAATGGGCTGGCTCAGCTATGATCGAAGACGGCGAATTGAACCTGTTCTACACAGCAACCGGACGTAAAGGCGAAGAAAATGTATCCTATGAGCAGCGCCTTGCTCTTGCTAAAGGAGATATCCAGGCAAACGCTCATGATGTTTCTTTCTCTAACTTCGACCATTCTATTATTCTTGAGCCTGAAGGCGAATACTATCAAACAGAAGAGCAATCGAATCAAGGTGATATCTCTTATGCCTTCCGTGATCCATGGTTCTTCGAAGATCCTAAGACGGGCAAAGATTATATCCTGTTTGAAGGAAATTCTGCAGGTACACCTGTCGAGAGAAGTTTAGATCCTGCTTACATCGGCAGTGAATCTTTCCAAAACGACTACGAGCTCGAAATGGAAGATTTCGCTAAACTATTCAATGGCAGCATAGGGATTGCCAAAGCAACAAACGACGAATACACAGAATACGAAGCACTCCCTCCACTATTAGAAGCGAACTATGTAAACCAGGAACTAGAGCGTCCTCACATTGTGACAAAAGGAAACCAGTATTACCTGTTTACTAATACGCATGAACATAAATTCGGTCCTGGCGTAGACGGACCTGATGGTCTATATGGTTTCTCTTCTGATCAACTGCTGGGTGAATATGAACCCTTGAATGACAGCGGTCTAGTACTGGCAAACCCAGAGGACAATGCTTATCAAGCGTATTCCTGGATGGTTCTGCCTAATGGAAAAGTGATTAGCTTCTACAACTTCCACGACCTTGACGGCAGGAATATTGCAGATTTAGGAGCTACATCACCTGAGTACCAGATGAATCATTTTGGCGGTACGCTCGCCCCGACGATTAAACTAGCGATTCAAAACGACTCAACTAAAGTCCTGAATGCTGGTAAGCCTGGGAAAATCAAATAACACTAAAAAAAGAAATGCCTATCCAAGGCATTTCTTTTTATATATATGTTTCATTTAAAATGATCATCTTGCAATCTTTTAAGGTACAATATGCTTTCACATTACTAGTAGGTAGGCTAACACTATCTCCCTTAGTGTAAATTATAAAAAGCCTTATTTCCTATTCATATATCCATCTTACCTCCTTCAAAGAATTCCTCTTTAATAAGCACCCTCTGAGTAGGTTAATTCGTAACTATGCGTGTAGATCTCAAAAATGTTACCAAACGGATCTTCTACATACACCATCTTGAACGGCTTCTCCCCAGGATAATATTCGCGGATCGGCATACGCTGTTTCCCGCCATGCTGTTTTATTTTTTCCACCATTCCTTCGATGTCCGGATCCTGAATACAGAAATGGAAGATCCCCGTTTTCCAGTATTCAAAATTATTGTCCGGCTGCTCGTTTTCCGGAAATTCAAATAGTTCAATACCGATCCGGTCTCCAGTTGATAAATGGGCAATTCTAAATTCGTCCCAATCACTGCCGAAGACGTCACGGCACATTTGGCCAATCGGTGTTTCATCATTTTTCACCTCTGAAGGCTCCATAATGACATACCAGCCAAATACATCTGTATAAAATTGAACCGCTTCATCCAGATTAGGTACGGATAATCCTATATGAGAAAATGCTCTCGGATAAGTGTGCATATTATCGTTCCTCCTCATTTCTTTTTTGGTACAACATCCATTATAATTTTTAGTAATAGACGATGTAAGTATGCACTTTTTAGTGAGACACTTACTAAAAAGTAAGGAAGGACGGTTTAAAAATGGATGCTCCAATGGATAAGGACGGTAAATTGAAATGTTCGATCGAATACACGCTGAAGAAAATAGGCGGTAAGTGGAAAACGGTCATCTTATGGCACCTAAATGTAGATGGAACTCTTCGGTACAATGCCTTAAGAAGATTGCTTCCCGGCGTCTCGCATAAAATCTTAAGTCAGCAGCTTAAAGAGCTTGAGGAGGATAATTTTATTCAACGCGTACAGTTTAACAGTATCCCTCCCAAAGTAGAGTACTCGATTACAGACTTCGGTAAGACGCTGATGCCGATTCTTGAGCAGATGCACATGTGGGGGACGGAACATGGGACCTTAGAATAAGTCGTCCTATCTTCCACTTAATAAGTTGGAATCTTTGATGAATACATGGAAAGGCACAGGGAACCCCCCCCTGTGCCTTTCCCGTGATTTTTTTGATCAAGCTACTGTATGGTTTTCAAAAGTTTATAAGCTTCTTCTTTCGTCGTACAGTTCATAAGTTGTTCTCGATAAGAGTCATCCATTAATTTTCTGGAAAGCATCTGTAATATTTTCAGATGATCTTCTCCTTCTCTATCCTTAGGAACAGCGATCATGAATATCAGTTTTGCTTCAGATCCATCCATACTGTTCCAATCTACACCTTCACGTTTGATACCAAACATTACTGCGGGTTTCGTAACAGCTTCGGACTTCCCATGAGGTATCGCAATTCCCATCCCGAGACCTGTACTGCTTTCAGCTTCCCGGTTTAATATAGCTTCCTTGAACTTTTCGCGTGATTTCAGCGCACCCTGGTTCGCCAGTGTTTGAATCATTTCATCCACGACCTCATCACGCGTCTGCCCGTTCAAATCAATATCGATTAACTCCGGGGTCGTAATATCTGTTAATTGAGTGATCGAAGGCTTCTCCTCCAGTTCTTCCTCTTTTAGTACGACCGTTTCCTGTTCATGAGTCTCTTCTTTATCTGTTGCGGCAGCCATGGAACCGGCCGGAGCACCTGCGACAGCTACATCCTTTTTCAATGCATTGACCATAAACGCCGTAATCACCACACCAATAATTGCAGCAACGAAAAACATAAGTACGTTATCCACCGCTCCAAGTACAGCCACAATTGGACCTCCATGGGCTACTCGATCCCCTACACTACTCAGCATCGCTATAACCGAACCTGCCATCGATCCCACTACTATACTTGGAATTACGCGTAATGGATCCTGTGCAGCAAACGGGATTGCCCCTTCGGTGATACCAAAGAGTCCCATAGTGAAAGAAGCTTTTCCGGTCTCACGTTCAGCAGGCTGGTACTTCTTCTTGTTAAGGAAAGTAGCGAGCCCCATGCCTAGAGGAGGAATACAAATGGCAACAGCAATCGGTCCCATGATGCCGTAGTTTCCTTCTGCAATCATCGCTGCCCCGAATAAGAAAGCCACTTTGTTAAAAGGCCCTCCCATATCTACTGCAATCATGCCGCCCAATATTAGAGCTAGTACGATAGAACTTGTTCCTTGCATACCTTCCAGCCACTGCGTTAATCCTTCAAAAATTGCTGCGACTGGCGCACCAATAACAAAGATAAACAGTAACCCAACAATTAATGAGGCAATCACTGGAATGAAGATAATAGGCATAACTGGTTGTATAGCCTGTGGAACTTTAATCTTTTTAATACCTAGTACTACATAACCAGCTAAGAAACCAGCAATAATACCGCCTATAAATCCTGCTCCTGCTTCACTTCCATAAAAACTTCCATTGGCAGCAATATACCCACCGATGATACCAGGCGCAAGACCGGGCCGATCAGCTATACTCACAGCTATAAAACCAGCTAAAATAGGTACCATAAAGCTGAAGGAAGCCGCTCCGAGACTCTCAATCTGTTTCCAGAACGAATCTTCCGGAATTTTTAAGCCTCCAGGAGTCTGTTCTCCCCCAACTGCCAGGGCAATCGCAATTAGCAACCCACCAACCACGATAAAAGGAATCATATAAGAAACGCCGTTCATCAAATGTTTATAAATGGGATTCTCTTTATCCTTTTTCTTCTGCTTAACGGTTTCTGCAGATGGCATCGAACCTTTGTAAACGGATACATTTCCTTCCATAATACGCTCGATTAACTCCTTCGGCTGACGTATCCCTTCCTGCACGCCGACTACGATGAGAGGCTTTCCTCCAAAACGCTCTTTTGTAACTTCTTTATCACTAGCAATAATGATTCCATCAGCTTCAGCTATATCCTTCTCCGTTAATTCATTTTCCACACCAATAGATCCTTGTGTTTCAACTTTAATATCCACACCCATTTCTTCAGCTGCTTTCTGCAGATTCTCAGCAGCCATGTATGTATGCGCAATTCCAACAGGACAAGCTGTTACGGCTAAAACTTTCATAATTACTCCCCCTTTTGTCCTTTTCTAAGTTCATTTTAATACTAAGAACCCATAAAAAAATCATTTATTTTTACCGGACTTCCGGCAAAATAAATGATTATTTCAAAACCTGCTTTAAATCTTCCAGATCCGCGGCTTCTATAATCTCCTGGACCAATTCAGGCTTGGAACTTATCCGAGAAATGATATGCATCACCGAGCGAATCTTTGTTTGATCTTCTTTGGAAATCGCTAATAGAAAGACAACGGAAACACGTTCGTTTCCCCATTCGATCGGTTCTTTTAATACTGCTGTAGAAACGTTAGACTCATAGACCTCTCCCGGGGGAGCATGAGGGATAGCTATACCTCCCCCTATCGCTGTAGAAGAAGTTCGCTCTCGCATAACCGCCCGCTGGGGAAAGATCTGTGAAACCAGCTTTTTTTCTACAAGTTCTCGCCCAAGCATCTCAATGACTTGATACCGGTGCATTGGTTCAACTTCGAAGTGAGACGTGCCGCTGTTCAACCATTGCCATAAGTCACTGGAGATTAAAGGTTTTTGCGCATCTTTCTGAAGAAACTGGTCTAGTTTTTTACGATCTTCTGCTTTTAGTAATGGAGAAATGACAAGGGTAGGTATTCTCTGCTCCCCAAGGTCTCTCGTCGATAAAATAAAATCTATGGATGCATTTTTCAATTTTCCATCTAAATCACGGACTCCGATACAATCGACAATTTCCATTCCTTTGTAAGACTGCTCCAGTTTGGCCTGCAGCAGGTGAGACATCCCTACGCCAAGTTCACATACAATCAATACCTTCTTCTTGATATCCCGTTTCTTCTGCAGACGCTCGACAGAAGCCTGGAAATGGAGGACCAAATAAGCCGCTTCATCTTCAGGGATCACAATGGAATACGTCTTGTTCACTTCCTCAAGGGCCATTACCATCATGCTGAACATATAAGGATACATTTTTTTAATTTCATTTAGCATAGGGTTCCGAATGGACAGCCCGTGACGTACGCGGTGAATGGTTGAAGAAAGGTGAACATTTAAGCCGTCCATAAGAATCGGATCATTCCTGAAATTCGTCATGGTCATAATTTGAAGCTGTGCCGTTAGTTGATTTACAACTTCACTCATCAATCGATCAGTATCGGTATCCCGCTTAGTCAATAAATCTTGATGGGAAAAGCTCATGAGGTGCCATGTGAAATAAACTTTTTCAGATTGAGGAAGCTCAAGCTTCATTACGTTCTTAATCGAGGTTAAGAAGTTTTCGGTCATTTGGTACTCCTGGGAGCTCTTCGCTTGATCGATTTCTTCCTCTGTTAGAACCATAGAAGCAGATTGTCTCACCCTTTTCATCATGACAAGCGCGTGGATCGTTAAGCTTTCAACTTCATCATCCGCCAGTTCCCATGCCCACTGCTTTAACATCCTCGTGATGGACTGACGAACGAGGTCTGTCTCGTACTTCGGAAACAATTGTAAAATATACTCTGTTGAATTATCCGCTTCTGTAACCAGTTCAGGCAGGTGAGCCAGAGCATTCCTTTTATCGAGCTCCTTACCTTGAATCGTACTGCCCAGACGCTGTTTAGATATGATTTCAAGCCCGAAGGAATAGAGCCATTTGGACAAAGTCACCATATCATTCCTAATCTCTGCAGGTGTTGCAAAATAAGAATCTGCTAATCCCTGCAATGTTAGTGGCTTTTCTTCTACAAGTAAGCGATACCCGATTTCCAAAAGCCGATCATGTTCATTATTCCAGTCAAATCGATATAGCTCATGGAATACTTTCCTTTTATCCTCTTCACTGATGGAAATATGCAATCCAATGCCAGGTTTACGGCTGAGTTCGGCATTTCCATGTACTGATAAAAACTGTTCGATAACTTTCAAATCATTGCGAATCGTTTTTTCTGAACAGTCAAGTTCATCAGCGAGATACTGTACGCGGATCGATTCTGTTGTATGAAGCAATAGTTTCTGAATTAATTTTGTCTGTCTCTTATTCAATCCATACACCTCTATCTTTATGAAACCACTTTCATTCTATCTTATATCGGCTTACTGTCAATCAGCTGAGGATTTCATCCGAGAGAGATTATAAATCAAAGAATTCTTAATTATTCACGAAAAAGGTTTAAATAGCTAGATGAATTTTAAGCTTCGTCCATCAATCCTGATGTATTTTTCAGAAGTAATAACTATATATTCTGGTTTAAATGGTTATAAGAAAGGCTAAATAATTTGAAGAAAAAAACATTGGATCGTTCTTAAATACAATATAGTTTGTTGAAAGGAGAAAAACGTTGAAAAAACTTGTTTATATAATTCTACTAATGTTATTAGCGGCCTGTCAGCCCGGGGAAACGGAAACTTCTAATTCAAACTCTAATTCCAGTGAATCAGAAAGCGAAAGCAAACAAGCTTTAGAAGAAAAGCCGAGCGTAACCTTTACATATAAAGGGGAAGAAATTGAAGCGAATAGTATACGCCAGTGTTTTGCCCCTGACTGTTCGGAGAATTCTGCCACCGTCGACCAGATGAACCATAAGGAGATGGCGGAAGGATTGGAACCTACTCAAGTAGAGGATGGGGAGAAAATCCAAGTTCATATTGATGGTAAACAGCCCACTCAGACTCATTTGTCCAGATATTATGGGACAACGATTGAAGGGGGAACATTGGAAGAAAATGAAATAACGATCCATAGCGCTAGTAAAGATGAACGTAAAGAAAGCTTTTTTGTAAGATTGGATTGGTATAATGAGAATCAAGAATTCCTTGGTTCAGTTTCCAAAGCTTTTATAGTGAATGTAGATGGAATATCCTCTGAAAAAATTGATAAACAGGATCCCAATCATTGATGGTTGGGTTCCTGTTTATATTGTAAGGTTCATTCGAAAAGCTTTATTCTTCCTACAAATTTTCGTCTGGAAACACTAGTTCTCTAGGAAGCATTCGGCCACCCGTCACTTACTCATTTTGCTCTCTAGCCTCAAATAATCTCTTGTTTTATGTAATTCAACCTCATGCTTGTTGGCAAACTCCGTTAAATAATCAAAAGCTGTTGGAGGATAGAGTTCAACTAAACGAATTTTTCTTCCGTTCTTAACATCTATCATCACAGCCCTTTTAACCCACATTTGTCGGACAAAGCTGATTTGACTGATATCCCCGGGCGATAGTTTTCTTGAATGAATTGATTTTTTAAAGAATAAAAGTCGGTACACCACTTGCTCTTGATCTATTTCGAATTTAAATCGAAACGCACTGAATAATACCAAAAGTAATAAAATGATGGCAAATGATAGTATGGAATATCCATAAATATCGGTCAGTATATTCCATAGGAGGATAAGCCCAAAGACACCAAACATAGATAAACGTTCTGATCTAACATTAAATTCCATATACCATCCCTCTTGCACCGCATAATTTCTTCAACCTTAACCTATCTACCTGCCCTATTTGAAACGAAAACTACAAATGCTTATCGCTTAACCACCATAATGGAAATTTCTTTAAACAAAAGCTGATTTCCGTTTATCGTGAGGTTCACTCACGAGGCAGCCTGGTCGGAAAAAACAATAGATACTCTTGACCAAAATCATTGTCGAAACGGATTATTTCCTGGGAAATTTTCACGACTTTGGCAGACAAGTAACTCATTTGAATGATGGCTTCTCTCTCGATACTCTTATGCTATGAACGATCCAGGTCACTAAAGGTAAAATAGGAATAAGGTAAAATAGCGTCGTAACCTGCAATAAATAACCAACTATGAAAGGTAGACTGGCGCTGATGGCTAAACCAAAAGAGAAATTTATTCTAGTAAACAATAAGCCTAAAGCAATACTACATAGACTGATTACGACGAAAGCAAACAGTACTATCACCACGCCCATTCTTCCCACCACCTTTCTTGAGCACGAAAGACGTTCTAACCCAATTTCTATCATTCAAAAACACGACACTGATAAATCTACTCAACTTCACTTTAATACAGGCGTTTCTTATAACTTTCTTTCAAATCTTCCTCTACCGATTCTTCAGTTATACTCCGTGTACTAGCATGAGCAGCCATTATTTTAGCAGCAGATGGAAGCTTCTCTGTTTTCGGCCAGTGCTCCGGTTCCCATAGTTTCGAACGTTTAAAGGCTTTCGCACAATGGAGGAAACACTCTTTCACTTCAACTCCTATACCCAACAATGGAGCTTTTCCTTGAACGGTCATCTTCTCAAGATATTCAGGGTCTCTCGTTATATAAGCTGTTCCGTTTACTCGCAAGGTTTCTCCCGTCCCTGGGATCATAAAAAGCAAACCCACGGATGGCTGCGATAATATATTTTGTATAGAATCCAAACGTTTATTGCCTTTTCTTTCAGGAATAATAAGCCTTGCAGAATCTAATACGTGGACAAAGCCTGGCTGATCTCCACGAGGAGAAGCGTCGCAATCTCCAAATTGGTTCACCGTAGAAAGAACTAAAAACGGAGAATGGTTCATAAATTCTATACAGTTTTGATCCAGGTAAGAAATTACTTTATTCTTAGCTAATCCCCCGGGATCACCTGCCACTTCACGCAGTTCAGCTATCGAATGGACGAGATTTTTGAAAGGTGGCTCGCTTTTCAAAACATTCACTCCCTGAGAGACTCGTATTTTAATAGATTCTGATCACAAGTGGTAGTTACAACTGTTTTATAAAGTCTTAAGAAGTAACAGAGGCATTTACAAAAGCTAATACCGCAAGGACAGAATACCAACCGATCGATCCTGCACTAATGGAAAGTACCATCACCGAGCCAATAGAAAGGAAACTCTTAGGCTGGCGCCTTTTCTTCACAAAAACATATCCGGAAAACAGAAGACTGAATAGCAGAAATGTGCCGAAGAATAAAAGCCAGAATCCGTTTAAGCGTATGGAATTCCAAAATAATGTTGTTGTTATAAAAAAGACATTACCGGCAGCGGCCAGAAGTAAGAGAAAAGCTCTCATTCGATCCTTCCTTTCTTTTTAAGAAGCGCCTGTTTCCAGTAATTTTGGACTATTTCCTTCAACTAGCTGCTTTAAAGCTTCGATTCGTTTAACCTTTTTTAAAGTGAGCAGTGAAATTAAGGTTACGAGAAGATGTGTTCCATAATGTTAGGTTTATTTTAACATTATTAACCAGCAAAAGCATAAACCTATTACCAATGTTCCCCACTAAAAAAAGCCGCATATCACTTTGGAATCCGGGCCCTGTTCATATTCACGAACTTCCTGATGATCGGAAGTACACTAATCCGCATCGTAACATCACGAATGAAGATCCTCCATCGTGTATCCGGGAGAAAGTAATGAGCAAATCTTCTTCCAGATGCCTGCGTTTTCATAACCTGCGGTTTTAAATCGACTTCGTACTTATCCAATGCCTGTGTTACGTCGTTATTCTCCTGCAAACAGCGCGCCAATACATAAGCGCCAGTCATAGCGAGAGACGCTCCCTGGCCCGCCATCAGTGAAACCGCCTGGCAGGAGTCTCCTGCCAGGACGACTCGCCCCTTGCTCCAGTGAGGCATGACCACCTGGGAAACCTCGTCATAATAAAAATCTGATGTTTCCTCTGCTTTATTGAGCAATTCCGGGACGATCCATCCCATATGTTTGAAGTGATTTTTCAACTCATCTTCAGCTTCTTCTCTAGATAAATGCTCCTCTTTTTTGGAAGATTTATATAAAAAGAACGTCGCTGACCGGTCTCCTCTGATCGGATAGACGGAAGCCTGGAGTCCCGGGGATGATAAGGAATAAAAAGCGTTGTTTAATTCCTTATTCATATTGGAATTTTCTATAATATATGCAGCTGTATCATACCCCATGTGCTTGATATAGTTCTGATGATCGCCAAATACTAAAGAACGCACGCGGGACCTTACTCCATCAGCTCCCACTACTACATCTGCAGTATCCCGGCTGCCATCGGATAATGTTACATGCACTTGATCGTCATCCTGCTGGATATCATCTATCGTTTCTCCAAATTTGAAATCGACCCGATCCTTCACCAGATCATATAAAACCTGCTCTAAATCTCCTCTCAGGAAGTTAAAATGGCGTCCATTAAATAAATATCTGAGAGAAGGGTAAGGAAGCTTGAACTTAAACTTGCCATCCTCGTTCAGAAACTCCAAACCTGAAATGGGATAATGGATGCGGCTAAGCTGATCCAGAATTTCCATTTTCTCTGCTACGTCATAGCCAGGTCCAAAAAAGTCCATCATATACCCTTCTGTTCTTAATTCTGAAGCCTTTTCTATGATCTGCACATCATTTCCATTCCTATTCAGCCAATAAGCCAAAGTCAACCCAGCGATACCTCCGCCTACAATAATGACTTTCATTACGCAAGACTCCTTTCTAATAGGTTTCTACTCGCTTAACGTTCCTTCATTTACTTTACCGGAATCCATATTTCTGAATAATAGTCTTTGCTAAAAGGATCATCCGCAGAATAGACCTCCAGATCTGGGGTTCCGGCATGTTCGTACCCGCTGGACGGAAACCATTCTGAATATATTTGCTTCCACACCTTCTGGATAGACAAAGGCATGGGACCATGTACTTCGAATACGGCCCATTTAGAAGCAGGCAGCTCCAGGTTTGAGAAATGTTCAGGCATCTCTCCTTTGTGAGCAGCTGCAATCCAATAATCCATCAGATTAGCCTGGACATGACTTTTATCCACACATACACCGAGAAGTCCCTGAATATCTCCATCATTTAATTTGTTTAACTCCTCAGACGTTCCATCTTCATTCACCTGCTCCCAAAGCTTAGGAATAACTCGCTGATTCTCTCCATTTTCGCAGGACAGCTCTCGCTTCATTCCCACTACTTGAATGGGACCTTTTTCTACCATGTGATATACCATAGGTTCTGCTCCTTTCACATTCACCTGGATCACCAGGCGGTTATAAGATTGCACCTTTCCTGTATAGCACTTCGCTTCTCTAGGTGTGATACCGTGCTGTTTTTTGAATGCTTTCGCGAAAGATTCAGGAGTGTCATATCCATACTTTAAGGCTATTTCGATCACTTTTAAACTGGTTTTGGAAAGTTCATGAGCAGCAAGCGTCAATCTTCTTTTCCTGAGATACTCAGCCACTGGTACCTCTGTCAAAAGTGTAAACATACGTTGAAAATGAAAGACAGACATATCAGCGTGGTTTGCGACTGCTTCAACCGAAATGTCCTCAAGGATATGGTTTTCCATATAATCAATCGACCGCTGCAATGAGTCAACTAACGTCATATGAATCACTCCCTAAGTCTATGTTAACCTGTAGCGATGGTGAAATCCTGTCTATTTCTGCTTGGATGGAACAGGTTTAGGAAAAGTTTTCTTCTATTATACCACCGCCAGTCTATCTCAATTGTAAAAGGCTCACGCTTCATTATGGTTTTTTATTAACTTAAAAAACCTTCCAATTAGTAAATTACTTCTGGGCCTAAAACTAAAAAGAGAACTGTTCCACACTTTGCCGGTTACCTTGCTCAAGCGATGCGATTTTTTTATAAAACAGTATAACGTCGATAGCACTATCACATAATACCCTTGAAAATACTTACACAGGAGTGAACTTTAAATGGGAATTCTGAGTGGTAGTCAACAAAAAGAACCGTTGCATTATGGTGAAGTGTTTAGTCTTTGGAGTTACTTAACCGCAGTTAAGGGAACTTCAGCAACGTATCAAACCCTTTACAACCATGCCGGAGACAAAGAACTGAAAAGACTTTTAGAAGAACTCGTACAAGGTATTAAGCAAGAATCGAGAGATATTGAAGATATCCTTAAAGCTAATGGTATTGTATTGCCTCCTACTCCGCCAGAACGTTCGGTTGCAGATTTAGAAGATATTCCCGTCGGCGCACGGATGAATGATCCCGAAATAAGTGCAGCTATTTCTCTGAACATTGCTCAGGGACTTGTTGCCTGCAGCCAAGCTATCGGCCAATCAACACGTGAAGATGTTGCTATGTTATTTGGCCAGTTGCATATGAATAAAGCGCAAGCTGGAGCTAAAGCTCTCCGATTAAACAAAGAAAAAGGCTGGCTTATCCTCCCTCCTATGCATAAGAGTAAGTAAAAACTAAGAAAGGCAAGCAGTCATCCTGCTTGCCTTTTCTTCATTATTTTCTTCCGATTCCAATTGTCCGTCCAGCCTGCTTGATATACTCTCCGTTATCCTGCGCCTGATAAATCTCATGAATGGTATCAGCTACGGGTCCCGGGAATGAAGCACCCCGGCCCTCCGTTTGATCAATTCCCATTAGCATCTCCTCTAAAGTGGCTACAAGATCGCCCGCCTGATTTTTCATCGTTCGTGCTGCTTCATCAAGAACAATGTGTTCGATAAAAGCGTCGGTAGCCAGGCTGAAAGCGCGGCTATATTCCGCATCATTCATGTACCCGTTATAATCAACCCATTCCGCCGGGACGGATTTACAGTAGAGAAAGGATGGTTTCATGTTTGAACGCTCCTTTAATAGTGAGTTTTCTCTGTCTCTTTCGGCCAATATTCCTGAACAAGATCATAAAGAAGAACGAGAAACTCATTTCGGTTCTGATCAAAGGCATAATGCCAGAAGTACTTGAACCAATGATCGCATCTGCTTTCGCGTGCCGATCAATTGCCCCGCTTAGGCTCTGTTATTTATTTCATAAGCGGTTCGTATTCCTGACTCTATCGCCCCTTCCAGCCACCCATGAAAGGATGAAGTATGTTCTCCGGCAAAATGTAATCTTCCTTCTGGCTGCCGGATCACTTCAGAAAAATCCTGCCCCTGTCCCGGAAGAAACAAGGTGAAAGCCCCGGCTGAATATTCATCCAATGACCAGTTATAGGAAAATGCTGTCATAAATTCCTGATAGACAATCTTTCCATATATTTTGGATAAGTCATTCAGCAATTCACGGACCATCTCATCGTGTGGGAGGCTGGCCCACAGAATAGCATCCTGCCCCCAACTGTAACTGGCCAGTAAAACGGCAGGTCCTCCTGTACCTATCCCTTGACTTGGAATATAAGAAAATCTTGAAGGTTGATCAGAGATGGCATTCCCCACTCCGGCCTTCTCCCAAAAACGATGTCTAAATTCAATCCCAATTTTAACAGCAGGCACATTGATAAGTTCCCGAATAATCTGCCATTTCTCAAACGATATCGAATGATAAGGGAAGACATCTATGAACTGAAAAACTGGAAAAGGAACCGTAACAATTCCGTAGTCTCCCTCATAATGATGCCATGTTCCGCTAACCCGGTCTCTCGCCTGTATCCTTACGCCCTGGGAACTTTGATAAATTCTCTCAACTTTTCTGTTCAGGCGGATCTCATGTAAAAGCTCTGGTACGAAGGAGTAAGGAAGACGGTCATTCCCTCCCTCAATTTCAAAGAAACGCTCACTCTTACCAAAGATCGGATAAATAATATCGGTCAAAATATCTACAAAGGAAAACTCCGGAAAACCTTCAAGACCTAACATGACACCGATACTCCTGATAGTATAGGTGGATAATGGCTTTCCAATCGGATTAAATTCAAGAAACTCCCCCATGGAGTAATGGGCGTACTCCGCTTTTAACCGCTTCTGTTCTTCCGGGGAACTGTTGGAATAGAGGTCCAGAAATGGTTGAACCGCCTCCAGAAATAGATTAGTGGCGGTTCTGCCTTTTTCATTATCATTGACAGGGAATTGCAAGATATCTGGATTTTCCTCATACACTTTTCTTGTGGTAAGTACGTTATTAACGTATATCAAATCCACTGGAGAGGAGTTAATGAAAGGATGAAGCGGCAGCAGGTATCGTCTACTGTATTCCAGCACTAATTCATGGTTATCCGGGATTCTCATGGCGCCAACATCTATATAATTTCCAGGGGTAAACGGTTTTCTTACCGTATATACTCGCCCTCCGATCCGGTCGCTGCCCTCTAATAAGGTTACGTGATGTCCCGCTCTTTTTAACAAAGAGGCGGCAACAAGACCAGCCATCCCGGCGCCGATAATCAAAACCTTTTTCGAATAGTCTTTTCTTTCTAACCCGTTTTTTATGATAGAAAGCATTTGATCAGGATAGTTCAATACCTCATCAGTCCGTACAGTCATACATCTTCCACCTCATTTAATACATGTATATTAAATAAAGAGGGGCAATATTTGCGCCAGCATATCTCAAAACTTCTTTCGGTTAAATATGAATAAGTAAAGATCTATTTCGTGGAATATTTTTTGAGTCATTCATCTCTTGCCTTACCAAACATAATGTTGTTAGAGGAGTCTGGTCAATATAAGTCGGCTCTAATCATAACCAAAGGTTTAATTCATCTGTAGGTATAATCAACCTAAAAACTGCTTCGTATAAAATGTAAGAAGAAAATCATAATAGAAAGGAAGCTAAAGTCCTGTGTTCTGCGCTTTTTAAGTGCAGCGGTTGGTTAGTTAGAGAAAGGATCAAAAGGCGTGCGAAAGGAAAGGTTATTTCATGTTAGATCGAATTTTTGTTTTATTAGCAGCCACGTTGCTTTCCCTTATGAGCTTTACCACGCTTTCCAGTGCCCACCCGGCTCATTACCCATTACAAACCGAATTCCCTGACCATATGCTCTATCAGGGTCAGATCGAGGGTAAAATGATAGCTCTTACGTTCGACGATGGTCCAGACCAGCAGTACACACCTGAGATATTAGATATTTTAAACGAACACAAGGTGAAAGCCACCTTTTTTTTAATGGGATCCCGTGTGGTTAAGCATCCTGATGTTACAAAGCGAATAGTCAACGAAGGGCACGCGATTGGGAATCATACGTACTGGCATCCGAATCTGGCTGAAGCTGATATTCATCAAATGGAATGGGAAATTAATCATACTAATAATCAAATATATCAAGCCACCGGGAAAACCACCCAATGGTTTAGAGCCCCCTATGGCGCTTTAAACCAGCAGCAGGTATTGAGCCTCGGATTTTTGGGATATAAGGGGATAGGCTGGTCTATTGATACAGAAGATTGGAAAGGGCCGGGCAAAAAAGCAATAACCCGGCAAGTTATCAATAATGTGCACCCCGGCGCGATTATTTTAATGCATAATGCGGGCCACTGGACGCAGGATTTAAGTGGTACTGCAGAATCTCTCGATGAGCTGATTCCCCTGCTTAAAAGAAACGGGTACCAATTCGTTACGATCCCGCAGATGTGGCAGCTTAATCATCACGGTCAAATTTCTTCTAAGCAAGCAGATGAGCGACCATTAAAATAGTAACGTTGTTATACTTGATCTTTAACCTATGTAGATATCTTTAAATTCCTTAATTGTTGTTCTTTCTTTATTCAGTGTCTCTTTCATTTTCTTGCCACACTTTTCACTGCAAAGAGCGAACATCGCGTCGGCTCCATCCTTTTTAGCATCAGAGCCTGCGGCCGTTACAATTATAGGAACACTAGTATTCCGAGTCTCTAACCACAATTGAGTGATGGATCCTTCCTGATCTGAATAATCTACACCTTCAGCAAATTTAACACTTAAACCAAATACAGGATGATTTTCTTTAATTTTTTTCATGCACCAAGAACATCTCAACATAAGATCACGTCCTTACCTATAATAGATTTGGATCCAAAGGATAATGTTGCCGTACTCTTGTTATAAAGGTCAATGAATTATCAGACCTCTTCTCCTATAATTATAAACAAACCATCAAGGTACACAACCATTCATTAAACGAGATTAAAAAACCTTGATCAGCTGAATGATCAAGGTAGAACTTTTAGTATTGAATTATTCCCATTAATAAGTGCCTGCTAAAATACTCTGTATATCATTCAAGCTTGACATTAACGTTATGGTGGGGTAAATCATAAGAAACAATACAGCGAACAAGACGATCCTCTTTTGTTTTCCCCGGTATAACTCCTTAATGATCAAAAGAGGCACGGCAAAGATCGATGCGAAGAATAAGAGGTAATCCTGCTTCAGATACCCTACCCTGTCTACCAGCATATCGATATGCCATTCCTTATAGTCAACTGGATGAAAGTTGATCTTCTCTTCTTTTAACCCCAACAAATTATGAGACTGCACGAGAACTGTTTCTTCTTTCTTCTCAATGATTTCATATCCCAGAGGCGCATAACCGATCTGATAGGCCATGATGTAGGACATCACAAAAGCTATGATCATAAATAAAACATTGAGGAGAAAACCTCTAATTTTACTTAGTGTCTTTTCACTCATACTCCCTCACCACGCTCCACGGAATGTTTCCTTTTAAATCGCAACCTGATACCTTAATGATATCTGACCACTCCTAATGTTTAATATTTCGTAATGTACGTTAGCAGATCTCTAATGTCCTTCCATCCATATACCACTTCATCCAGCGTTTTACCGGACACTTCAATCTCCGTAGTATCTATTTTCTCTGCTCCTAATCTTTCATAGAAGAACCGTGAATTATTATCTGCCAATACGAAGACGAGCATAGAATGAATATTCATCTTGTTTAATTCGTGAATAATGGGCTCTAACAACCGTTTCCCCACTCCGCTTCTTTGATGCTCTTTTAACACATATATGGCATATAGTTCACCTTCATAATCGGGGTAGTTTCTCGATCTTTCCTGCCCACCGTTTGAGAAACCTATAATATTCCCTTCACGATTTTCAGCTACATAAACAAGCTGTTTCGTGATCATTTTCTTCCATTTCTGCGCTCTATTTTCGTAGGTCATGCTTGTTAAATATTCCTCAGGAACGATATGTTCGTAGGTGGAACGCCAGCTATCGACTTGAACTCTTGCCACACCCTCTGCATCCGTTATAGTTGCTCTTCTAATCTTCATTCTTCACATCCTTATTTTTACACTTTTTGGACAGAGATTACTTAACAATTAGTTCAAAATTATGTAATAGACTCAATTATATTATCTATTAGCGATGAAGGAATTACGATCTAATCTGGTTTCTATTCTCCTTTCCTTACTGTTCATCCGGAAAAGGGGGACTTAATGTGTCCTGAGCCAAAAGCACATAACATTCTTATTTCTTATACAGCAGTTTTAACTTTTCACAAACCACTGGAATTTTATAATGAAAGTCTTGATTTATCTCTTCCAATTCTTTTCGAAAAAAGGATTCATGAACGTCGCGCCAATATCTTAATGTACGGTCCCCTTCACCTTCCATAAAGGCATGTTCTTCCGTAACTTCATCAAACGGAACAACTTTTACGGAAGTGGTTTCCATGATCGCCATGGCTTCTCCATCACCATTAAGAATAATATTGTGAAGACCCTCGGACGGTAAGGCTTCGTTTTCCCATTCGTAGATGGTGTAGTTCGATGAGGTGGCGGTCTTTTTTCCTTCCAGAACCAGCTCTGCCAGTTGATCAGCCATTTCTTTGGAATCGCCAAAAGCCCACGCTTCATAATGGTCTGGTGCATGTGGGTGTGTTTTACGATAGTCTTCCCACAGCTGAATGATTGAATCTTTAGCCATCGCAATAGCCCTCCTTCTATATTAAATACTTTTAGTTAAACTTATAAACGGATGCTCTTTATTTTTTTAGTGATTAATTGTACAAGAAATTCGTATCCTTCTTCGCCAAAATGAAGACCATCATTTTTTATACCTTGCAATTTAACTGGATAATCCTCTAAAGAAATCATCTGATGAAAGAAATCTATGAAATGACATCCTGTGTCTTTCGCTACTTCTCTGACGGCAGAAGCGTATTGATATAAGACTTCATTTGTTCTTGCCTTTTGAACTTTTTCATCAACAGGAGCAGGCGAGATTAAAATGGTTTTCTCAGGACTGATACGCTCCACAATTTTATACAGATTCTTTTGGTAGAGATCAAGAGGAACATTTTTATGAAAAGCAGCGTCGTTCGCACCAAAAAAGACGGTTACTCCGTCTGGCTTATGGATCATCACATCCCGTTCCATTCTATCCAGCCCGTCTACGGTGTTATCTCCCGATACACCTGCATTAATAACTTCATATTGATTCAATTGTTCAGCGAGTTTCGTTGTAAGCATAGGCTCTTCAAAGCCTTCTTTCCTCGCTGTTAAACTATCTCCAAAACACACCAGGGTTTTCATAGAATTCTCCTTTCCCGCGGTCTTACAGACTACCTTAATCATTATTCCCCATATCTTATTTACACCGTTTGCATGAACATTCCACTTCTTTCACGATGGTTTCTGAATAACGGTCATGCGGCATAAGAGCCCCTTCTTCTAATTGAAATCCTTTCCTGTCCTTCAAGTAATCTAAACTGCTTATGAAGTCACGATAAGCCATACGCTTCACGATTTGTCCGGACATTGGCCTGCCTCCTTCTTGCTTTTCCAGTTTTAACCCCAATGCTTGATACCCAACGGTCGAGCCGCAGGTTTTTAACTGGGCATACTCTAGAGACCACATCACCAAAGTTGGCGTAATTAAAGCATGAAACGCTTCACTTTTCACTTTCTTCCTGAGCAGTTTTTCTACACCAAAGGTTACGGCTGTAGAAATAGCAAGGTCTATAGCGAACGCAGCGCTTCTCTTTTTTGTCACCGATTCCATACCTTGTTCCTCCTCGAGTAATAATAGATACCATGTACTAACGATTTCACGCATTGAAAAGTTTCATAAAAACTTTCTCCCCCCAAAATATGCCACCTCAGGTCATCCATAATATGGATGACCTGAGGTGGAATATTTTGGGTTTCAACTGTTTTGTTCTTTATTTCCAGCATTCAGGTGAACAACCTCCTTTTATAGCGATACAGGTAATCCATCTTCAACTCGTCTGTAAACGTCACGATAGCAGTGTAGAGAACCTCTTTCTTTCACACGTTAGCGATATACATATCGGCAATATCCGCTTCGCTATTGTATCTATGTTGGGGTAAGTGCATCTTGTTGTTCCCCCTGAGTCCGGCTTTTTCCTGACTGGCTAAGCCCACACGTACTTCCATAAACGTCCGTACGAAAACCAGCGTACCCCTTAGAATTAGATACTGTTTTCGAATGCTAACCCTCTCTATTTCATATGTTTTACTCATTAATATGATGCTGGAACCACTGGTCCGTTTTATCGGTGTACTCCTCCACATAGCTGTTCAGAAGATGCTGTCCGTCTTCATATTCCACATATTCATAATGGGCATTTTCTCGCGAAAGCTTGCTGCTTAATTCTCTTGCCTGTCCGACGGGCACTCTCCAATCATCTTCTCCATGCATGATCAGAAGAGGGACATCAAGCTGATCCGGCCAGTACACAGCGGAACGTTTTTTAAAAGCATCCCTATTTTCCTCTGGATCCCCAACGAGTTCGTCTAACATTCCCCGCACGACAACTCTTTCCTTATAAAAGTTAAATAGATCCGTAATCCCTCCTACGACGGCAGCCGCTTTAATATCTACTCCTTCTTTTATAGCGAGATATGTCATCATTCCTCCTCTGGATAGTCCTAGCATAACCTTATTCTCTACATCAACATTTGGGAGTTCTTCAGCTGCCTGAACGAGATTCAGGACATCATTCACATCCGCTCCTCCAAACTCTTCCTTGCCTTCCCCGCCATCATTTCCACGATATTGGGAAGCTAGCACTACGTACCCTTTCTTCGCCCATAAAGATAAGTATGTAGCAAGTAGCTTCTCATCAATCTCTCCATATTCCTGATTCCCGCCCCGATTAAAGATCAATAGAGGAAGATCTTTTTCTATCTCTTTGGGTCTGACCATAAACCCTGTAACTTCAAGTCCATCACTTCGATAGGTAATTTTGTAGGTTTCTGTAGTTCTAGAATGCTTTGTTTCTGGCACCTCGATTATTTCGTTACTTAGAATGATATCATGGTTGTCTGTTTCACACCCGACGAGCAGTAAGATAATTACAATAAACAGCAGCTTCTTCATTTTACTCCCCCTCTTTTAGATGAATCCTTCTAAAATAGATACGAAACCATGCAAAAAACGTTTCAACTAATAGGACTTTCTTCCAACCATTTATTCAATAAATATTTATCGTTTTTCAATAAAAAGTTATTGTAAATTATATATAGGTGTCTTATACTGAGTTACAGAAAATCCATACATATTCTTACATAAGGGGAAATTTATTATGAATTTAAATCTGTTTTACAAGCTCGGCTCGATCCTATGTATAACCCTATTTTATTTCGTATCACTGACCGGCCTATTCGCGATAGCAAGCCATATCGGTTACCTGTACTTTCCAAACAGCGCTTTTACCGATTCTCTTGGCTCCTTTGACCCCATTTACTCTTACTTAGTCTTGAATTTTGAAGAACAACCCGATCTTTATGAAAAAAAGTCTTTCCTGCAGTTATCTTTCTTGAGTGAATTAACTACGATTCTTTTTGCGGCCGTCTTTCTCTGGTTAATGCACAAGTTTTTAAAAACGCTCGATCAGGAAGGCCTATTTACTTATAAAAATGTATCCATTTTGACAAAGCTAGGCCTTACCATCGGCATTTTAGGTACAGGGTTTACCTATACAAGTGAACTACTTACCTCAAAAGCCGTAGAGGAATTAGAGATAACGAATGCCTCTGTCCATTATTCCAGTTGGTTTTTCATAGATACCCTTATTGGAGGCATCATCCTGATCATTATCGCAAGTGCTTTAAAAACGGCTGTCCATGCCGTTAAAGAAAACAAACAAACCATTTAAGGCGGTTTATTATGATCCGAATTAAGCTAGACGTAGTCATGGCTCAAAGGAAAATTTCACTAAATAAATTATCGGAGTTAGTAGGGATTACGGCTGCCAATTTATCCATCTTAAAAAATGAAAAAGGGAAAGCTGTTCGCTTTTCAACTCTGGACGCTTTATGTAAAGCATTGGATTGTCAGCCCGGTGACTTAATGGAGTATATAGAAGATGAATCAAACGGTAAAACTGAGCAATACATTGAAGAATAGGTGGGATTCTATGAAATTAGCTTGGCCTGTAACAAAAAGAAAAAGAATAAACGATTATATTGAATCCCACAAACATAATGTGTTTGAGCTCAGTCTCCTATTAGTAGGAAATGCATCGGTTGCTGAAGAAATTTCCGCAAATGCTTTTCTTCAAGTCTGCCGACAAACAGGAGATCATCGAACTCTTCACCAAAACCATCTCCCTCTTTACGCAAAAGTTGTCCACCTTGCAGAAGGGTATGTGAAACAAGTAAAACAGGCAGATCTAGACCTGGAAGGTGGACACGAGGATAGCTGGGATATGCCGTTATCCAAAGAGAGGAAGTTGTTATATGAGGCTTTGATGGGCTTACCGATGAGAGATCGAGTCATCCTCACATTAAAACACACTTGCTCGCTTTCGACGGAAGATGTTCAGAAAATATTAAATACTGCATACGCACAGATCGAATGAGTACAAATTCAGTATAGAAGAGTAGAGTTATCAAAAAAGAGGTGATTAACTTAATAAAATAATCACCTCTTTTTGCTGCCTGCAATATATTTAGATGGTCAACTTTCGCCCTCTTTCTTACTCTGCTCCACTTGTTTCTGAGCGTGCGAAGTCCGGATCATACTCGGAACCCCCGCCGCTATACTCACTAGTAAACTCCACATCACATAACGCCATTCCCCGGTATAGAATGATACTCCGATGAAAAAGAGCAACTGGCCCACCAGCGCAAACCACGAAGCTATCCAGGCATATTTCAAATTTTCTTTCATTCTGTACCTCCTTTATTTCAAGCGTGTAAAACAGTTAAAAGAACGGGCATACTTTTTTAATTGACTGTCTTTGTTGGGGAGTCAAACTTATTCTGTCTGGTAAGCCAATATCTTCGATTTAATGAATTGCCGAAATCTTACCTTGTTCATTCATATTAATTCTTTCAGTAACATTCCCTGCCATGACTCTCCGACCTTCGTCCATTCCACTTCACCTTCGAAGCAATATACATCTTTTTCTAAATCATCTACTTTTTTAATTTGAACCTCTTTCGATTCTAATTGATAGTCATTTCCTTGAGCGCTTGGCAGCCACATCAGCATATAATTTTGATCGATAAACGTTTCATGGTTATCTTCTTGAAGGAGAAGCTTTTTTGCCCATGATTTTAATGTCATCATCCGCTCTTGAAGTCTTGAAGCGCGAAGCGAAATCCGGGTGGAATAAATATGTATTAGCCCTGCCAGTAAAGCGAGAAAACGTGGTACAAAGCCATTACAATTTCTTCTCTCTCCTACGAACACAGGCTTGTTGATCGCCTGTACAGGTTATGCCATCGCTCAATTTGTAGTAGAGCAGCCCCCAGGGAACGCGTACACGCATTCGTTAATGAATATCATTGGAATTATGCCTATTCAGGCACTTCAGGGTCGGATCTGCTCTTTTCGTCAAGCTTTATGGTCATTACATTCCTATTGTTCGCTCTCTCTTATATGAGCTCTATCCAAACCCAAACTTTTTCAAAACAGCCCCCTATTATTTCTTATTTTATTCTTGTACGTAAAAACAGGTACAAAGTTCCACCTTTTTACATTTTTTAAGAAAATACTTCCAACTAACTATTAGCAGAGGCAAAAATATAAGAAATTAGGAACCTCAAAATCTGTTTAAAATACTTTATTTTCTAAAGCTAATATTTCCCTTCGTTCAACCCGTCTAAAAAACAGATTTCAGCCCCTAATCAAAGGTCGAGCACATCCAAGCCTCTATAAACGTTTATATAAATTCTTCACGGGAACAGTATTGTACAATAATAAAAAGGAGGATTTTTACAATGGCTGGAAAAGATCCGAAACATGCAGCAGCACAGATGAGTGAAGACAAAAAAGATGACATTATGAAAAGCTTCGAATCGTTCAAGGATTATTTAGGAGATCAAGTTAACAAAGGTGAAAAACTGGGGCTTGGCTCAGAAGGTCTTTCTAAAGGAGCTAAACGCGTAGCGGATTACCTTGCTAAGCATGAAGAACCCCGCAACCGCGAAGAGAAAGTCCTCAATGAACTATGGGGCGTAGCAAACAAAGAAGAGCGTGAACACATGGCTCATGTACTTGTTAAACTTGCTGATCAAACCAACTAATATAGTAAGAGTAAGGCCGGCTCTCTGGCTCAGAGAGCTGGCTTTTTTATGGGTAAAAAGGAGGGGCATCCGTAACAAGAAACGTATTCATTGTCCTGTCTTTCGTTGGTATTTAAAAAAAATTGTAGTATAACGTTTAGATGGGCTCTTCTTATGGAATACACATGAGACATCAATTATAATTAACAACATTTGTAAATAGGAGGGTGTACATGAGATATGGTGGTATAATCTTAGTTATGACAGCTGCAATCCTTTGGGGTATAACCGGGGGAATCGCTGATATATTAATGAATAAAGGCTATAGTCCTTCCATTATTTCGTTTTATCGTGGAGCCGTAGGGCTTGTATGTGTTTTAATTTGGTTTCTTCTTCGCGCCAAACAAAATTTCCCAACTTCTTCAACCGTGTATTTATGGTCGATTCTTGCGGGCCTCGGCGTAGCAGGTAATTTCACCTTTTATTTCCTGAGTATTGAAGCGTCCAGTATCGCTATTGCAGCTACATTAATGTACACCGCACCAGTATTTGTCCTTTTAGTTTCATTTCTTCTAAGAATAGAACGCTCGAGCTGGTTAAAATGGGGATGCATTGCTGGCGTAATTGTCGGAATTATCCTGCTTACAGGAGCATATAACACCGGTTCTTCTTCTGTAACCCTATTAGGCGCGGGTGCAGGACTTGCTGCCGGTATATCTTACGCCGTGTTTATTTTCGGTTTTAAAAATGCTTCCAATTACGGTAAGCCGCAGACCGTACTAACCCTCGCTTTCCTGGCATTTACTGCCTTGCTTTTACTATTCATTGACCGTCAAGCAGCTTTTTCTGTTCTCACTTCAGGTGATTTATGGTGGTTTATCCTGCTCGGGCTTATCGGAGCAGGGATATCTTTTGTTCTTTATGTAGTCGGCGTTCGATGGACAGCTCCTTCGACGGCTTCGATGATCGCCATGATCGAGCCGGTGACAGCTTCCTTGTTTGGTGTAGTAGTTCTAGGGGACAGCCTGTCGTTTGTTCAGCTTATTGGCATGGTTCTTATTCTGGCCACCATTACATTCTTAAGTGTGAAGAAGTCTGGCTAAAGACTTTCAAGCCCTATAAAACTTTTGGAATTGCGTTAGGCTCCTTACATGATAAGACTGATCTGTCTTTCATGTGGAGGAGCCTTTTTAAAATCTTCTAAACTATACGTTATTTTTCATTGAAATAAAGAGACGTCTCACTTGGTATCGTTTCCGATAAAATCCTTCCATGACGGATAGAGTACCGGACAACTGCCTGCTTTCTGACTGCTTCATATTCATCCTCAGCGTCGAGAATAATAAGATTGGCTGGACGCCCAGGCTCAAGACCATACTCTTCCTTCAGATTCAAGATGCGGGCACTATTTTCCGTGATAAAATCCATGCCCTGTTTGATCTGGTCATATCCCATCAGGTGAGATAGGTGAAGTCCCATATGAAGAACCTGGAGCATATTTCCCGTTCCAAGCGGATACCATGGATCGAAAATGTCATCATGGCCGAACCCGAGGTTAATGCCGGCTTCATTTAATTCTTTCACGCGTGTTAATCCTCTGCGCTTAGGATACGTGTCAAAACGTCCCTGCAGATGAATGTTAACGAGCGGATTCGCAATGATATGAATTCCCGACATCTTGAGCAAGCGGAACAGTTTGGACGTATAAGCGTCATTATAGGACCCCATGGCAGTTGTGTGACTTGCGGTCACTTTGTCTCCCATACCTCTTTCTAACGCTTCCGTTGCGACCATTTCCACAAACCTCGACTGTTCATCGTCAATTTCATCACAATGCACGTCGACAAATCGATCGTATTTCTCAGCGAGGTCAAATGCGATTTTCAATGATTCCACGCCATAC
This sequence comes from Halobacillus alkaliphilus, assembly GCF_900113125.1. Lineage (GTDB taxonomy): Bacteria > Bacillota > Bacilli > Bacillales > Halobacillaceae > Halobacillus > Halobacillus alkaliphilus. The sequence continues at coordinate 43,546 of NZ_FOOG01000002.1, forward strand.
TCACGTGTGAATTCAAAGTGAGGGATGGCACCGACTACGTCCGCTCCGAGTCTTAAAGCTTCTTCCAACAGCTCCTGCCCGTTGGGATAAGAAAGGATTCCCTCCTGAGGAAACGCTACGAGCTGCAGATCGACGTCTTCTTTTACTTCTTCCCGCACCTCTATGAGAGCTTTTAAAGCGGTCAACTCTGGATCGGTAACATCGACATGGGTGCGGACATGTTGGATGCCATTTGCAATCTGCATAGAGAGCGCCTGCTTCGCTCTTTGCTTTACATCAGCTTCGGTGAGCTTATCTTTTCGCTCGGACCAGCGCTGAATGCCTTCAAACAGAGTTCCGCTTTTGTTCCACTCTGGATCTCCAGCGGTTAATGTAGTATCCAGATGAATATGAGGTTCCACGAACGGAGGGATCACGAGTGATCCACCTGCGTCAATCATATTTGAATCTTCCTCGCGGATGGGTTCTTGCGTGATCTCCTGGATCACTCCATGGTCGATCCGTAACGACCATAAGCCTTCTTTTCCACGAAGTTTCGCTTGTTTAATTATCATGCAACTTCTCCTTCTTCGATCTTATTATGGGCTGGCTGCTCGGCAAATTTAGAGGTAACCGTGTAAATAAGAACAGAAGCAATCACGGCATTTACAGGAGCGATGCCCGGTACCCATTGAGCAGCCGCAACACCTGCCGCCCAGGCGATGATCCCTGTCCATCTTACCTTTTTGAAACTCTGCTGTTCAAAAGCAGCTGTACGTTCACGTCTATATAGATAATAATCGATTAAAATGATCGCTCCAATGGGAGGGATCGCGGAACCAAGCATGGTAAGCCAGCCGACGAAGTTGTTATACAGCCACATCGCCGTCAATGTTCCGATGACACCGTTGAAAATAACCACTTTGTTTTTAGTGATTTTCGTGATGCTTGAGAATCCCAGTCCTGACGCATAGAGTGCATTATCGTTCGTTGTCCAAATGTTTAATCCCAGTACCAAAATGGCCGGAATGATCAGTCCCTGCGTAAACATAACTTCCGAAATGTCCGCATTTCCGGTCGCCATCGCCCCAATAGCACCGAATAAAAACATGAGAGAATTTCCAATGAAGAAAGCGATGACCGTACTTGTAACCGCTGATTTCTTCGTTTTTGAAAAACGGGTGAAGTCAGGCGTAAGCGTACCAGCGCTGATAAAGGAGCCAATGCAGATCGTAAGCGCCGCTGCTAGTCCGAGTGATTCAGAAGGATTATGCTGCAGCAGCTGTTCGAACCCGCCCATACTTTCAGTCGCTTTGAAAACAGAAAAGCTCCCTAAAATTGTAATCATCGGAACAGCGATGAAACTGAGAAGCATCAGAGCTTTCATCCCGAAAAACGCAGTCGCTGTCATCAATATTCCGGATCCGGCGATCAGCCAGATCATATCGATACCGGTTACTTTTTGCACCGGCAAAGCGAACATAACCACGCCTACACCGAACCAGCCGACCTGCGTTCCGCCAAGCAGCAGGGAAGCAAGGTAAGAGCCTTTTTCACCAAAAGCATAGCGGCTCAGCAAGTGAGTGGATAAACCGGTTTTCGCAGATACATAAGCAAGTCCGCCCGTGTACGCCCCGAGAATAAGGTTCCCAGCTAAGACCACCGCCATGAATTGAACGAAAGTTAACCCTGCACCAAGCGTACCTCCTGACCACATGCTGGCGGAGAAGAAAGTAAGGCCCATCATCACCATCAACATCTTCCAAAATCCTTGTCGCTCAGACTGAGGCACAGCCGTTAATGCAAAATCACCATGTGTCGTTTTCATATTTCATTCCTCCAGTATCTTTTAGTAAGACACCGGTACCGGGAGCGAAAAAGATCGCAGACAAAAAGGCTTCCTGCCGTTTTCATCCGACAAGAAGCCTTAAGATTCTGCATGAAAAAGGCATGGCACTCTTGCGATGAGCGCGCACGTTTTCCACCGATCTTTCTTTAAACGCTGTCCTTGTCAGCCTCACGGGACTGAATTAAAGGTACCAGTATGTTGTTGAAGATAGTATGACAAACTTCAGGAAGGATTGTCAACTGCTTTTAAGGGAAACACGGGATGGTAATTTCAAATATCCATTCTTATTTTTCAATGGAAACCTACTTAACAGTGGGACTAAGGATTGGAAATGCAGGTATCGACGCTTCCTGATTGACCACCGCTGCCCAGACATAAGATGACTGTTTTATAAACAAAACTCACAACTTAAAAACGTTTTCACTTTTCTGAAAAATTTGTTAATATATGTGGTAATTAATCAAAGGAGGGGGAAATATGGAAGTTATTTCGGCTGATGAAATTACAAAGAAATTCTCCATGAAAGAAACCATGGACAGCATTGAAACCTTTTATTTAGAAAAAGAAAAAGCCTACATTTCACCAGACCGTATGCACATTGAGGACGGAGATAATACCGCATTACTCATGCCGGCCTTTTACGGAGGTTATTATGCGACGAAATTGGTCGGCGTCGCTCCTAACAACTCACGTCTAGGAAAGGATACGATCCACGGGTTAATGGTTCTGTATGACCGAAAAACGATGGTGCCTTTATTTATGTGTGACGCTATGGCCATTACCTCTTTAAGGACAGGTGCCCTGGGTGGTCTTGGAATGAAGTATCTAGCCAGGGAAGATGCTAAAACCTTAGGTATCATAGGGACAGGAACGCAAGGCTGGAGTCATTTGCATTCGGCCCTTGTGGCCAGGGATATAAAGCATGTACATATTTTTAACCGAACAGAAGAGAAAGCGTACCAATTTAAGTCCAACGCTGAAAAAGAGTTCCCTGACGTAAGTTTTACAGTTTCTTCTATAAACGAACTAGTTGAACACTCAGATATTGTTGTAACGACTACGACCTCTACCACCCCTGTTCTCCCTGAACTAAGCGTTTCCGATTGGAAAGGCAAACTGGTCGTAGGTGTGGGCTCCTTCCGACCTTCGATGCAGGAAATATCTGATCAAGTATTGAGTGAAGCTGATGAAGTGTATGTAGATAAGGAATCTGCCCTCCGTGAGTCAGGAGATATGATTCGTGCAGAGAAGTTACGAACCGATACAGAAGCAGCCTGGGATCTTGAAGAAATTATAACAAACAATCACCATCCAGAAGATTTGGAGAATAAAACGATCGTCTATAAATCTGTCGGAGCTGCGATTTTTGACTTGGTGGTTGTCCAATCTATTTATGAACGGCTTTATAAGTAAGAATGGAGGGATATAATGAGGAAACTTACCCGTAAAAAATGGAAGGATCCTGGAATTGTTATGGTTATCCTTCTATCCTTGATCGCGTTGATCGTCTGGATTTGGTGGCCGACCGATACGTATTTGGCTGGTATATCTTTAGCAGGATGGGCCATGTTTGTTTGCTTTTTCATATGGTTAGCTTTAACCGTCGCTTACGTCGTATGGATGGAAAAATTAGAAAAGAAAGAAGTTGAGTAAAGGAGTGAGCATTTATGCAGATAATGGAAACAATTATATTAGCGATCTATTTAATTATCATGACAGGTATAGGAATTTGGTTTGCTAAGCAGGCTCATTCCTCTGAAGGAGATTACTGGACGGCTGGCGGTAAAATTAACAGCTTTGTAGGTTCGTTCGCCTTTTTCGCAGCCGTCGCAAGTTCGAGCTCCTTGATGGGAGCGGTAGGTTCTGGAGTAGCACTCGGTGTTCCGTTTTTGCTCGCCTACGGGTTTGGTGCCGTAGCCATTCCTTCCTTTGCGATGTTCTTAATTTCCGGACAGATTAGAAGGACAGGCGTAAAAACACTGCCTGAGTTTTTCAAGCATCGGTACGGCAAGTCCGTGCAAATTGTTGCGGCAATTCTAGTCGTACTTAGTATGACCTTCTACATGATTCCGCAGCTGACAGCTTCCGGTCTCATTGGTTCGTATGTGCTAGGTATTGATTATGTGACAGCGGTCATTATTCTAGGATTGGGCTTTACCTTATACGCGGCTCTTGGCGGCATGTGGGCGATTACATATACAGACTTAATCCAGGGGGCCGTTATGGTCATTGGAATGTTCGTGTTAGCTATTATTATATTAATGGATCATGGTGGCGCTGGATCGCTCATTCAAGATGCATTAGCTGTTGATCCACAATTCGGCTCGATTACTCAGCCCTGGATGTCCTACTTTGGGTTGTTTATTGCGTTTCTGTGGTTCGGTGTCGTTTCCCCTTCCGCTGTTATGAGGAACTTTGCAGCCCGCGATGCAAAGACAGCCCGTCGATCTGCGTTAGGTGCCTGCTTTCTTTATGTGACCGTATTTATCTTCGGATTTGTCATTGCTTCTGCCGGAGCAAGTTTAGGGATCGCAGACACTTTAAACAACCAGGATATGATTTTTATCTCTGTGATTGAGCATTACATGCCTGCTTTATTAGCCGGGATTATGTTAGCAGGTTTACTGGCAGCCATCATGTCTTCTGCAGATGCCATGCTCTTAGCGGTAGCAGCAGGAATTGCTCACGACATTTACAAAGAACATATCAATAAAGATGCTTCAGAAAAAACAGTCACACGGCTTGGTCTTGCCGTGATGATTCTCGCTAGTATTGTAGGGATTATTTTTGCTATCGATCCACCACAGTTAATTGCCGTCATGGTAGGGTGGGTAAGCGGCGCGATGTTATCCGCATTCGGCTTCCCGCTTGTGCTAGGATTATGGTGGAAACGGGCGAATACTCCAGGAGCCCTGGCAGGCATGGTCGGCGGGACCGTCACTTTTATCATTATGGCCCTACTCCCTTTCGCATTAGTTTCCGAACACCTCGTATCTGCACCCGTTTCCGCTATTTTAACCGTGGTAGTCAGTTTAATGACGGCTCCTCCTTCTGAGGCTAAGCAACAAGAGGTAGACCATTATCACATGAATTTAGACGCATAAGTAGGTGACGATATGAAGGTCAGCATTATAGGAGAAGATCATTTACCTGAAGAAGATCTGGCGAAGCATATGTACAGAAGTTTGAAACCTTCCTTGAAATGGAACCGGCAGTTGAATGAAGAGAGCCTGAATCGAGGGATTGTCAAAAAAGAAAAGGTATATCATCCTATGTGGACGGTAAAGCTGCTTGTCATCGCAGACAGAAAACCTTTTCCTCCTAAGAAGAAACCGAATATGGCTTTTGTAGATGCTCTCTCTGGTTATCGTGGATTATTCACAAGTGTGCCGCCTATAACAGCCAGAGAAGTATCTCAGGCAAATGTACAAAGGGCGGATATAACCAAACAGGAATTGCTGGACAAGTACGTGATCGATGTCCAGGATAAACAAATTAATAGAAGCTATATATTAAAAAAGCCAAGGTATGAAATTAAAGAAGCAGAACTTGTGTACTTGCCTTTATGGAGAGTTGAAGTAGATACAGACTTCCTATCCAAAACCTTTGTTATCAACGGAAACACCGGGGAGCCAGAAGATTTATTATACAAATTGAGGGAAACCGGCGAGTGGAAATTGTAAAGGAAAGCCTAAGCATTCGATGCTTAGGCTTTTTTACTTAAAATCCTTGAGCAACTGCTATTCATATCGGACTGCTCTACTTCAAGCTCTACAGCTAATTGTATAGAAATCTCCGTATGCGCAGCATGAAACGTTTTTACCACCCGATAACGGCCTGAACTTAGAGAGAATGATCCTAAATCTATTTGCTGGATAAAGGTGTTTTGAGACTCGAGTCGATAACCAATAGAAGATCTATCTTATGAGAAGCAACAGGTTAAATACCCAAAATATCCCACCTCAGGTCATCCATATTATGGATGACCTGAGGTGGGATATTTTGGGGCAAAAGAGGTTGCTGAATACCAAGATGCCTTATTTATCTTTAATACTTTAAAGCGTGTTTACACCAGAGCAGTATTGTATTACAATTTGTATTGAACACACTTTCTCACGTTTCTAACCAATTTTGTGAGAATATGTAGAAAAAGACCATGCCGATCAAGGACTCCACCTGTAAAAGGGAAGTCCTTGATTTTTTTATGGAACATGACCACTTACCTGCGTATCGGGATTTTATTAGATTTGGCTAAGGATTTATCAGAATCCCCTTCACCGCTCAAATATGTACAGATCTTAGTTAGTTGATGAAAGATACCTAATAATACACCTAAAATAGCTCCCAGCAATAATGTGTTTCCAAACCCTTCCGGAATAATTCCGAGAAAGAACGCAGCGCCTAAGCTGATGAGCATATACATCACAACAATCATGACATTCCTCCTTATGAATACAAAATAAATTAACTAACCCCGTATTCAAATTTTGGATTCACTTGTAAATCGTTCAGTGAAAATCCACTACCCCTTCAAAGACTTTTCCTTACTGGACCTAACAATGAGGTATTCCCGCTTCCCATATGCATTTGTCTCCTTCTGCCCAAAAGCCCTGGACATAATTCAGCCCCTATTCATCAAACTCTTATTAATTGCTTTCGCATACTCTATAGATTTCTCATCCTTCAAGACATCCAAAGGTTTCACACCATTTCCTAAGATATAGTCAATGAAATTCAAATTCATGAATTCACAGATATACTTAAATTGCTGAACGAGAGGCAGACCTTTGATTCGTGGTTCATCTCCTCCCACGGCTGTTAAATACACATGCTTGTTCGCCATGGTCTCTTTAAAATTTGGAAATTTATCATCTCTTGCTGTTTGAGACCAACGATCAATAAAGGTTTTCATGACACTGGACATCCCGTACCAGTAAATCGGCGTAGCAAAAATCAGTACATCGGCGTCGATCATCTTCGAAACAACGCTATCATAATCATCTTCTACGTTATCAAACCCTTTTTTATCATGTCTTTGATCGATAATGTGGTTCATCTGGTAATCTTTTAAAAATATTCTGTTGACCGATAAATCTCCTATAACGGTTTCTGTTAATAATTCTGTGTTTCCTCCATCACGCGTTCCTCCATAAAGTACGACAATGTTCAATCCAGTCACCTCATCCATAATTTTATTCATTATAGGTTATCGACCACAAATGCTTCAAGAGGTTTAAAACCAATAAACATTAATACATATCTTACCTATGTTTCATCCATCAGTAAAACAGATATCTATGATGATACCGATTAGTATTTTCGATTAAGTAATTAAAAGGATGTTAGTGAGTGGCTAACATCCTTTTAAACACACGCGTCCCTATAGAAGACGCAGGTGATGATGCTGTAATGAAATAGTTTGATAATATCCTAAGAGAAGCAGGACTCCTAACATTTAACACTGACACACCATCAACATATTTCCATCGGGATCTTTGAAAACAAAAAAGTGATCATGCATGACCTCCGTCACGAGCTCAACACCCTGCTCTTTCAATAATTGATAAGAGGCATGAATATCATTCGAACTGAATTGAATAGCCGGCACGTTCAAGGTAGGCAATTCACCATTTTCCCCTCGCCACATCGGCATCTCATCAAAAACTAAATCTGTTCCATTCATATCTGCTACAAAAAGATGTCCAAACTGTACTTCTTCTCCCTTAATTCCCAGCACATTTTCGTACCACTCTTTTGCTTTTTTAATATTTTCTACGGGGATAAATACAGTATTCACATGTTGATTAATTGGACTACTAGCCATTCGTTCCCCTCCTATTCCTTCTTCTCTTATACCTGTAAGTAAAGTCATCCGGTCGTACACACGAGCAGTCTATTGCCTTCCGGATCATAAAAATGACACCCATACAATTGACCACCAAAGTTTTCAATCTCTTCTACTTTTACATTCTTTTCTCTCAGTTTCTTTTGGGTCAACCCAATATCATCTGTTTCAAAAAGGAAAGGCGAATATGGTAAAGAAGTGAGCTCTTTCACTTGAGCCTGCAATAGAATGAACGAAGGGCCGTTCATTTTAAATTGCAAGAATCCTTCTCCTTCAACTTCGACCTCAAAATCTAAAACATCCTTATACCATTCTTTCGTGCTTTCAAAGTTCACCAGGTGAATAAAACAGCTACTAACTTGATTTTTCATGAAGCAAACTTCTCCTCTCTACTTTGATTAACGAACGTCATAGTTGAAGAATGATTTATGTATTACTCTTGGAGGTTTACTTTTATGTAGTATAAAACAAAAATGAGGTTCTTTTTACCTTTTCTGACTTCCTAACGTTTAATTTTCATGTCAATTATTTCAAGATATTCTGTGAAGGGCAACTATCCTATCTCATTAAAAAAGAAGCTTACCCTCTACGGTAAACTTCCCTGTGCTTACGATAATTCCTCAAGTTCATAAGTTTATTGTCCTAACTTAACCTGCTTATAATTAGTCACAAAAGGACTAATGAGCATACCTAATACAAATATAAATAAACCTGCCACTATGGTGAAAAACGTATTGTCGAAAGGTGTTAAAAACAACCCGAATACAAGGAATGGAACAACACTTACAAGCGTTACTTTAAACCTGGAAGGAAAATCCATTGTATGTTCACAACCGCATTTTCTGCAGGAAATTAAACCATAAAGCAAATTTCTATTTAAGATTTCACCCCACTGAAACTCGGTATGGCAACATTCACAACTAGTCATATCAAAACACCACCTTTAAAACGCTTTCTTTCCACCATCATATCAGATGGAATCATCTCCCCACATCATAAAGACTGGTTTCCAGATATTCCTTACCTACAACCTTATTAATAGAATCAGTGATATTTAAAAAAAGCCTACACCCGCGGGCTTTTAACCAGTAAGAATTTCTTCACTTGGATACTTCACAGGATCTGGAGTTTGTTTGGCAAAGGCAAAAGCAAAGGTTAAAGGACCAAGTTTTCCAATAAGCATCGTAAAAATAATCGTTATTTTTCCGATTAGTGTCAGGCTCCCCGTTAACCCCATGGATAACCCTACAGTGCCAAAAGCAGAAACACTTTCAAACATGATCGTTAGAAACGAGGCCTCTTCCGTTAGGTTTAGAATAAAAATGGTTATTACCACCACGCAGAGGCTGCCCACTGCCAGGGCCAAAGCCTTGTTAATCACATGGCTGGTGAGACTTCTTTCATAGACCACCACATGTTCTTTATCTTTGAAGAAAGAGAGAGTGGCAAGAAGAATGGCCAGGGCTGTCGTGAGTTTGATACCGCCAGCTGTGGAAGCGCTCCCTCCACCTACAAACATAAGAGTAATAATATAAAAGAGAGAGGCTTCTTCCATTTGTCCAATGTCCAGCGTATTAAATCCAGCGGTTCTCGGTGTAACGGCTTGAAAATAAGCGGCTTGAATTTTACCAAGACTGGATAAGTCCGCTAATGTATTAGGGTTATTATACTCGAGAAAGAAAATCATGAAAAAACTAAAAGTATTAATGGCTAAAGTTCCTACAATCATTAGCTTCGTTTGTAAGGACAACTGCTTAAATTCTTTGCTTTTCCACATATCAAACACGACAGTAAAACCTATTCCTCCAATGATAAAGAGAAAGGTAATCACAATATTAACGATCGGGCTGACTACATAAGAGGACAGGCTATCGGACCAAATCGAAAAACCAGCATTATTGAACGCAGAGATCGAATGAAAGACGCTGGCGTAAAAGCCTGGCCCCCACCCCATTTCAGGTATCCATTTGAACGAGAGAAAAATCACCGCAATTGCTTCAACCACTAGAGAAAACACCAGTAATTGTTTCGCTAAGCGGACCACTCCTCCTATAGCTGACTGATTTAACGCTTGCTTAACGAGCAATCTTTCCTTAATCCCTATTTTCTTCCCAACGGCCATATAAATTAGCACAGCAAATGTCATAATCCCAAGGCCGCCTAGTTGAATGAGCAGAAGGATAATAATCTGACCGAACAATGTGTAGGCTGTGCCTGTATCCACCACAATTAATCCGGTAACCGTCATAGCGGAAGTAGCCGTAAATAAAGCATCTATCAAAGAAACGCCTTCCGTACTGGCAAACGGAAGCTTCAAAAGGAAAGTACCAGATAAAATCAATACGACAAAAATGGATATAATCATCTGCGGAGGATTCAAATCCAATTTATACATCATCAGTTCCACCTATCACTGAATATTAACTACGTTTATATATTCTATAGCGATTTAATTAACTTCTAAACCCCTTTTATAGAATTGTTATGGACAACCTATCTATTATCATACCCAAGTTCATTTATACTTTCCTTTTCACCAAAAGGGTCCTCTGACACAAAAACCTAGATAATTAAAGAAAATGGAAGGTATCAAACCCTATTTACTATCAAACAGTTTTTTTCATGATATTTAGGCTTATTTTTATACTTTACTAAAGAATTAATGGAGAGTAATATTTGTCAACATAATATGATTCATTGTTTCCAAAAATCTTAATCGCTTAATTCCGACATGGAAGCGGAGGAACCAGTTTTTACGTGGTCAAAACCACTTGGGGTGAATCCATAGCAATGGCAGGGCGACTCTTTATCCCCGAACCCGACAGCTAACTCCGTAAGCGTCTAGAGAGAGGATGGTGGTAACTTGTGATCAACCATTTAATGACCGCAGGGTAGCTTCCCCCTGTGTTTTTTGATGTCAAAATTTAACCCCACCAGATTAATAAACGGATGCGAAAATCAGTAAATGAAATAAAACGTATGATTGACCAAGCTGTGACTCAAAATAAAGAAGCTGAACTACTAGCACGATTCGTACAATAATCTAATAAGACCTATCACAAATTTACTTATGACAAGTATCGTTAATATAGTATATTTAGGGGTTCCATTTTATGAATATAGGCTTTTTTTCTACTGTCTGAAGAGAAAGTGGTCTGAAATGGAAGACATGCTGGAACTTTCGGTAAACCAAAATTTCGTTCCTGTAGTGGAGGACCAGCAAGTATTTATCGGCATCCTCAGAAGGAAAGATATTATTGGTTATTTTCAATCATTGAAAAAATAACTAGTAAGAAATTATCATTTTCCATGTACTTGTTGGAGGAGGAATTGTAATGAAGAAGGAATTTGCCGTAATTGGTCTAGGACGATTCGGCGGAAGTATTTGTCGCGAGTTAATTCGAGAAGGTATGCATGTACTGGCCCTGGACTTAGATGAGGATAAAGTAAATGAATACAGGGATATTGCTTCGCACGCAGTAATTGCCGATTCCACGGACGAAAATGTGTTACGAGAATTAGGATTAAGAAACATAGATCACGTGATCGTTGCGATTGGTGATAATATTCAAGCAAGTATGCTGACTACCCTAATGCTGGAAGAAATGGGCATCAAAAAAATCACGGTGAAAGCTCAAAATGATTACCATGAAAAGATTTTAAATAAAATCGGGGCCGATCATATTGTCCACCCTGAAAGAGATATGGGGAAAAGGATTGCACACAATATCATTTCTAATAACATTCTTGATTATATTGAGCTTTCCGATGACCACAGTGTCGTTGAGGTAATAGCAGGGAGTAAATTAAGCGGGCAGTCTCTCATCGAGTTAGATATTCGCGCCCAATATGGATGCAATGTCGTGGCGATCAAGAGAGGGAAAGAAATCAATGTTTCTCCAATGGCCACTGAAGAAATTGTGGAAGGTGACATTTTAATTGTTATCGGTGCCGACAAGGACATCAGTCGTTTCGAGAAGAATCTTATTACTGAGGACTAACCTATACGTATAAACAACCGCGAATGCCTTAAAACAGGTGGTTTTCTCCTAAAATCCACTGTTTTAAGGCATTACATATGTATTGAACTATACTTTTTCAACCCCCACTTGCCTCACTAAGCAGCTCGAATTACCTCTATCAAACTTCCTTGATGATGGATTTTCCTTTCGTTTGGTCATGGTCAAGCCACTGCCACTCTTCATGTAGCTCTATCTTCCCTTTAGAATTAAAGTTTGGGACAGATATGCACTTACCTCCTCTGATTTCATTGGAGGTATTGACATGATTATACCGGAATTCCAAAGTATCATCCTCATGTACGATTCCTATCAATTTTCCTTTAACGATCTCTCCACCAGAGTAATCGGCATGAAGAATGTTACCATCTTGATAGTAGAAAAAATATGTTTTAGCAGAAACTTCACCACTCTCCGTATTTTCTATGGATACGAATTGACGATTATTATAATCAAACATGTAAAATCCCTCCTTGAAATTGTGACCTCACACACTATCATATAATTTGTAAAATTCCAATAATTAATCCGGCTATTCACTATTTTATAGATGAAAGCAGGATAATCGCGATCCATTATAGTATTAATAAAAACAAGGATCTAAATTTCTGGATCCTTGTCGTCCTCCCAATTTTTCTCACGAATTTAGTTATCTAACGAACTTGACTGGGAAAATAGTAGGTAAGGAACAATATTAGACAAGGAGGCATTTAAAATGGCAGAAGTATCTTCCATGCAGCAAGCGGTTGAGGTATTACGAGGTAAAGGGCTTTCCAATAGGGACATCCTTAGCAACGTAGATAACAGCCATTTCCCGTTTGATGATGAAGAAGTGGTGATGACCTTTATTGATTTGCAGATTGAATGTTCCTCTGATAAAGATTTTAACAAATTAGTGGCTTACTTATATGATTTTGACTTAAAGGAAGAGTAATCATTTGAATCCATGGAAAAAGGAGGCTGTCCTATTAAGGATTGCCCCCTATCTTGAATGATCGCTTTCCTGTTTTATATTTATCCAGTTATTCAATAACCTCTAATAACTGGATAATTCTACTATCTTAACGTTGTTCAGATATAGAGATCGTATAGAAAAGTAAGTGAACGCCCACACAAGCACATAACAAATAAGATAAGCAACATTAAATGTATCCAGTTGGCCAGTCTGCATTATATTTACAGAAAATAATCCAAAAGGGATCGCTAACACGGGAACCATCATTCTGCCTGCTTTCCGAAGAATATTTCCTCTCTTCGTGGTCATTTTATTTTTATAATAACCAAACAGCATCCCGGTTCCTGCTATGAATTGTAATAAAAAAGGTAAAAATAACCCGATGTCTATATTCTCGAAAATCAGCGGGAGAGCTAATGCGCCAAAGGGAGCGATCACTGATATAACCGTAACTCCAAACCAGTAATCCGGTATAGTAAACTCTTTTTGCCTGCTATTTTGTTCCTCTTGAAGAATTTCCTGACTCAGTTGTTCAGGAGACATAAAGGAGGCAACAATTTGCTGTTCTGTTTTTCCTTCTTCTGCGACCAACTCCATAAGATGATCCCTGATTTCATTTAGATGAGCACGTCGTTCATCGGCTGGCAGCTCTCGTAATTTAGATTCCAACTGACTCAAATAATCTTCAACAGTATCGCTTTTGTTCATGTGTTTCTACTCCCCTCCAGCTTGCAGGTTGTTTAAGAACGAATAAACCGTTAGAAACTCATTCCATCGATCCTCAGAAATTTCCTTTCCTGCATCGGTTAGATAATAATACTTTCTGCTCCTTCCCTCATGCTCCTCTTTAAAAGAACTAATCCACCCATTTGCACTCATTCGGCGTAAAATAGGATAGATGGACCCGTCTGCTATTGGAAAACTACTGTCCTCTTGTAATTTCTTCGTTATTTGATATCCATACATTGCGTCATTCTTTAAGAGTAAAAGAATAGCTAATTCGAAGGTGCCTTTTCTTAATTGCGTATGCCATTTGTCATTTTTTGTATCCATAGCTACATAGTATATCAGTGCTATATATGTGTCAATGACACACATAAGATAAACGGCTGATTTTTGCGCTTCTCCCCCATCTTATTACGTTTGAATAATCAGTCGTATCAAAAAAATAACCCTCCCCTAAAGTAGGAGAGAGTCATGTTATTCAATGATTAAGAAAACTATCTTTATCCACCCACATCGTCTTATTGTAAGCCATTTCCCAGAACATGTACTCCAGTTTACTTGTATGAACAAATATATCTTCAAGGTGAGCTTTTTCTCTTTCAGGAAGATCATCTGCCAAATCGTTCATCAGTTCTTTAAGAGAGGCTGCCAGTTCCGCAAACTCGTCTGAAGCGTACATATCGATCCAGTCCCCATAAAACTCATGGCCTTCATTCCGTTCGAGCTTGTTTAATTCCGTACCGATCACATGATAACTCCATGTACAGGCAAGAACACAAGCGGTCACTTCTGCTTCTGAACCCTGGTTGGCTTTACTCAGCATGTAGCTTGTATAGGCGAGAAGTGTAGCTGAAGGTTCGGTATTTTCAAGCTCCTCCCGGCTGATTCCAATCTTTTCTGCATAGTTACGGTGAAGGTTCATTTCTTCTGACAACGTGGAATGAAGCAGTTCAGAAAACATGGTCATGGTGTCCAGACGTTTCGCTTTTACAGCCCCTAAGGCAAACACCCGGCAGTAATCAATCAAATACAAATAATCCTGTCTCATAAAAAATTTGAATTTATCAAGCTCCAGGCTCCCATCCCCGATACCTTTAACAAAAGGATGATGCAGATAAGACTCCCAGATAGGTTGTGCACTTCTATAAAGACGATCAGTAAACATTACTTCTCTTCCTCTCTGTTTGTTTGTTGAGACCAATCATATAAAAAAGCGACCATTGTTTTTTACAGCTGAGTCAAATCAATCCTTGCTTCCATCTCCTTTCTGAACATAAAAAGCCCGCCCCTTCAGAGAAGGAGCGGGCGTCATAAGCATCATTAAAAAAATTATCGGTCCGCTTCACTTCCCTCCGCTGGTATGATCCAGATCAGGTAATAAGGGTCAAAGCTTTGTGCTTTTCTCAGCCAACCTACATGGCTCCCCTAGTGAAGATTCGTTATACAGTTGTTACTATTATTAGAACATAGACCTAAAATAAGGACAAGTCTCTCAAAACTAAATTAATCCTGAGTTGTATTCCTCATGGGTCTTAGCAAAGGTAGCGGCTCCGCATTTAAGCTTACTTTTTATATTATGTTAATGATTTCTTGAAAACATAACTTACTCTGTCATATTCCATGTTATCCATATAAAACCGGTGAGCATCAGGGCGCTTTAATCCTGATGATAAAGCCACACTCTCGAAACCATGTTCTTCTCCCCACGTATGTACATAAGAAAGCAGCTTGTCTCCATAACCTCTCGATCGATAATTTTGATCTGTAACTAAGTCACAAACCCAGACAAACCTTCCGTAATAAAGAGTAGTCATTGGCTTAAAGCCCGTGACGGCAACGATCTTCCCATCTTCCATTAAAGCAAACATCCTATACCTATCTACTTCTTTCGCCTCTAACACTAATTCCAGGTATGTATTTTCATCTAAATGAGTTCGCAATTGGCTCATCACAGGAAATCCTTGCCGTATTTCTTCTCTAGAGCTAAGCTCTTTCACAGTTACAGAATCCATTATTAATCCCAGCCTTTCAAAAGAATTTCAGATCATTTCACATGACTCTAATAAACAACTTATGTACTTATTAAAATCAAAACGCTCGCTTCCACTACCACTTCACTTCAATAAAAAATCCTCAATGGCTTTCGTGATTTCGAATGGATCCGTTTCTATATTGGAAGGTATAACGATCTTAATATTTGAACCTGGATAAATAGAAGATCTGAAACTGACTCCGGGATCATAGCCCATTACATGGTATTTGTGCACATGCTCATCCTTTTGATTCACCCAGATCCCGTAACCATAATGAACTTCTCCGTTCACCTGAACATGAGGACAGAGTAATTTTAAGGTAGTCTCTTCATTTAAAAGCTTATAGTCAAATAAAGCCTCCCATAACTTCATCATGTCAGGAGCTGTAACAAAAGCACCTCCATCCGAACCTCCCTTTTTAGGAATAGAGTAAATATTCGTTCTCCACGTGTTCTTTTTATGGTTATCAATATATCCTGACGCTGTATTTCCCGGAAGTTGATCTAATGAAAAATATCCTGACTCTTTCATATTGCACCTATGAAAAACTTCCGATTCTATATATTCTGTAAAAGATCTTCCAGTTTGCTCTTCAATGATCAGACCTAAAAGAATATATCCGGCATTGTTATAATGAAATCTTTCTCCAGGTGTGAATTTCATTGGCTCTTCCTGAAATAAAGGTAGAAAATCTTTAAGAGAATTGATTTGATAAACCGGGTAGGTCTTCCACAAGTCTTCATAATCCTTCATGACCTCTTCATCAAAGTAATCGGGGATGCCGGAAGTATGAGTTAACAAATGGTGAATCGTAATCTCTTCATCAAAATCAGGCAAGTGTATATTCAAACAATCAGCTAGACGAGTATTGTACTCTACTAATCCTTCTTCTACTAATTGACTAATTCCGATAGCCGTAAATAATTTGCAGCCAGAGGCTATCCCGAAACGAGTGCTGGAAGTGTTCAATCGCTTTTCCGCTCGGTCCGCATAACCAAAGGCTGAATCCGATAATATATGCTCACCTTGTTTCACATATACGACTCCTGAAAAGTTCATTTCATTACTCAAATCAGTAATAAGGTGGTTCAATTCTTTCATATTGTTCTCCCCCGTATTGCTCCATATTTTTGTTAGAATGCTAAAGATCACTTTGTCTTTTATGTAGCTACGTGCTGTCTTTCAATACTTAAGATACTTCTAATGACCGGTTAGTTTGATCACTTATTTTAAGTATAACCTTTCTAAATTACTTAGTAGATAGATAATCATCGTAGGAACAACCACTGAATTTACTTTTCTTTCGTTCCTTCTGTTTATCACTCCTGAATAAATGGGTAGATAACCACTGTATTACATTAAGAAAGGAAGGGATTAAGGATGAAGGAACGTGTGTTCATTAGCCCATCAAAATATGTGCAAGGCAGAAACGCTGTTCAGAAGATTGGACAACATCTAGAAGGTGTTGGTAAGACTGCTGTTGTGATTGCAGACGAGACGGTTTGGGAAATTGCAGGCAATGATGTCGTAGCCTACTTGAAAGAAGCGAACATCAACACAGAGAACGTCGTATTTAACGGCGAAGCTTCTACAGCAGAAATGGATCGCATTGCAGGTATTGCAAAAGAGGCAGAAGCGGCCATTGTCATTGGTATTGGTGGAGGCAAAACTCTCGATACGTCAAAAGCCGTTTCAGATGAGGTTCAAGCTTTTACAGTGATCGTTCCTACCACAGCTTCTACAGACGCTCCTACGAGCGCGCTTTCCGTGGTTTACTCAGATGAAGGCGTGTTTGAATCCTATCGTTTCTATAATAAAAATCCAGACCTCGTATTGCTGGATTCCAAAATCATTGCGGAGGCTCCCCCTCGTTTCTTAGCCTCCGGTATCGCAGATGCACTGGCTACTTACGTGGAAGTGAGAAGTGTCGTGAACAACAAAGGGAATACGATGGCAGGAGGACAAACCACGCTCGCCGCTCAGGCTATAGCAGAAAAGTGTGAAGAAATCCTATTTGATTATGCCTTACTCGCTTATGAATCAAATGAACGCCAGGTGGTAACCCCTGCTCTGGAACATGTAATTGAAGCGAATACTCTTCTCAGCGGCCTTGGATTTGAAAGTGGCGGATTAGGTGCTGCTCACGCTATCCATAACGGTTTCACTGCCTTAGAAGGTGAGATCCATCACCTTACGCATGGAGAAAAAGTCGCGTTCGGTACCCTTGTGCAATTAACGATGGAAGAACATTCTCAAGAAGAAATCGAAAAATATATGGCTTTATATATGAGCCTCAATCTGCCAATTACGCTAGAAGATATCAAGCTAAAAAATGTCTCCAGAGAAGACATCCTAAAAGTAGCTGAAGCTGCAACCGCTGAAGGAGAAACGATTCATCAAGCCTTCTCCGTAACAGCTGAAGAAGTGGCTGATGCGATTATTGCTACCGATCAATATGCGAAAAGCTTTAAAGGAATGTTAGGAATAGAAGAAGAATGATCCAACAAGCTGGGGAGGAATTCCCCGGCTTTTTTCTATGTATTTAATGCATTGATAAATGATTCCGCATAAGCTGCCAATCTCTTCTCATTGAATATCACCGTTTAATTTCATTCATTTACTTCAACAATAAAGCTCCCCCCTTTTCGCCCTAGCTCAAAAAAATCCCCCTGAACATTGTCAGGGAGATCATTGGATTACATCCGGCCTTTCATCATGCCATGCCAATACATGGCTGGAAGACCATATTTTTTGAGGAGATACATACTTTTACGTTCTTTACTTTGGTCGACCGGGAAGGTCTCGGATGGTACGTTGTTATACTTGAACTCTGCCATAACGAGACGATCGTATCCTGTCACAAGCGGACAGGAAGTGTACCCGTCGTACTTCCTCCAAGGTTGTTTGTTTCTTAACATGGCGTAAATGTTCGATACGACAACCGGGGCCTGTTTCCGGATGGCCGCTCCCGTTTTGGACGTTGGAACACTGGAAGCATCTCCAAGACTGAAGACGTTCTCGTAATTCCGATGCTGTAAAGTGTAGCGATCGACATCTACCCAGCCGTCTTCGTTCGCCAAAGGGCTGTGCTTAATGAAATCGGGAGCGCTCATGTGGGGAACAGCGTGGATCATATCATAATCCAGCGTCTCTTCCTCATTCGTCTGTAGATCCCGGAAGGTCGCCTGCTTGTTTGGACCATCAATCTTGATTAAGTCCTTCTTAAAGTTCGTCTTAATATCACGATCATTAATAATTTTATTCAATGTCTTTGCATACTTATCGACCGAGAAAATAGATGGGTTCGCAGACTGGAACATCACCTCTGTCTGATCGCGGACGCCTTGCTTTCGAAAGGCCTCTTCCGCTAGATACATAATTTTCTGCGGTGCACCCCCGCATTTGACCGGTGAATGGGGGTACGTAAAGATCGCGCGTCCGCCTTTGAAGTTACGGATGGTTTCCCAAGTGTAATCGACATGGTCGAAGGAATAGTTGCTGCAAATCCCATATTTACCGACATTGCCTTCCAGTCCTTCGATTTTACTCCAGTCTAATTGCAAGCCTGGACTTACGACCAGATAGTTATAGTGAATGGTAGTTCCTTCTGCCGTAACGACTACATTCTCTTCTGGGCGGAATTCTTCGGCATGTTCCTGGTACCAATGGACTCCTTCAGGAATCAGCTGGGCTTCCGGCCGCTCGGAAACTTGCTTGTCGAATACGCCCGCTCCGACCAGCGTCCATAATGGCTGATAGTAATGTTTTTTCGCTGGATCGATAATGGCGATATCCAAATGGCGGGATAGCCGCTTCAATTGAGCAGCTACCGAAATTCCTGCTGTGCCTCCGCCTATCACTACGATTTGATGTACATGCATATCCTTTCCCTCTTTTCTTTTATTTAAGAAACTTCAGTCACACCTTTTCCGCTTCCGCTTGTGGTCAGCAGCTGTTCTTGCTGCCAGCGATTAAATCCACCAACCATATTAATCACTTCATACCCGTGCTTCAACAGAATACTTGCAGCGATGGCAGAGCGGATTCCGGAGGCACAGTGAACGGCGACCGGCTGATCATTAGATAAACGCCCCGCTTCTTCCATCAATTCAGGAAGTGGGATATGAATCGCATCCGAGATATGCCCCGCCTCCCATTCATCCTGGTAACGGACATCCAAAATCTGCAGATCCTTTACTTTCTTCTCGTACTCCACTTCTTTTGGAGTGCTATTTGTATAGGAACGAAGCGAAGTTGCTGTCTTCACAACACCTGGCGCAAAGAACCCTTTGATTCGGTCCATACCCATAGAGGTAAGGATCGTCCGAATCTCATCAACATGATTGAGTTCAGCAATCATGTACAAGTCGACAGCACCATCGGCCAGGCGTCCCATCCATTCGGCGAAGGGGCCTGGATAAGGAAGGTTGATCGTGCCGGGAATGCTTCCACCAGCAAAATCGCGGGCGCTCCGGGTATCGATCACCATAGCAGAGGCGGAAGCTGCTAATGCCGCAACCGAATCTCCTTTGAGATCCATTAACACCCCGCCAGGTACTTCCGCAAGCGGTGTCATCCCCGATGGATTGACCCTCTTCATGGTAGCAAAATACGCTGGTGGCTCCGGTTGACCATCAAGCAGGAAGCGGACGAATTCTTCTTCCTCTGTCAGCTGAAAAGCAGGATTATACCTTCTTTCGTACCCGACTGTACTCGTCGGAACAGCTCCCAGTGCCTTCCCGCATGCACTGCCCGCTCCATGCCCTGGCCATATTTGGACGTAATCCTCATATGCTTTGAACTGCTGCAGCGAGTGGAACATCTGCCGCGCACCTTTGTCCGCGGAATCTTTCACCCCTGCCGCTTTTTCTAGTAAATCAGGTCGCCCGACATCTCCAACAAACACGAAATCCCCCGTAAATACCCCCATTGGTTGTTCCGCTTGAGCACCGTCTGTTAATTCAAAAGAAATATGCTCTGGAGTATGTCCAGGAGTATGAAGCGTTCTCAACTTCACATTTCCGACAGAGACTACGTCGCCGTGGTTAAGACCCTGCTGGGGCAAGTAAGGATCCAACGTGTATCCACCATTCTCTGCACCTTCGGAAGAATGATAAATCACCGCCCCGGTTCTCCGCGCCAATTCTGTCACCCCTGATACGAAATCGGCGTGAATATGAGTCTCCAACGCCCTCGTGATCGAAAAACCTTCTTCTTGGGCAACCAAAAGGTAAGGTTCGATATTACGAGCTGGGTCGATAACAGCCGCTTCCCCCGTAGCCTGGCATCCGATCAGGTAGGAAGCCTGTGCTAAATGCTTGTCATAGAAATATTTAAGAAACATACTTCATCCTCCTTATTTCTTCTAACTTTTCACTCTTCCACTATATACCCATTGGGGTATAATGTAAATTAATTATTGAATATAAATGTGGCAAAACGATGAAATATAAAAAAGACTGACCATTAGCTGATCAGCCTTTTCTTCAATATGCGTATCGATAGTCAGAACCCGTAATTCTTTCCAGACTTTCAATGTTTTAATGTAATTTCATTCGGCAGATTAACTTGCCATCAGTACGTACCGAGTAGCATTCACTCATACCACCCTTTTACAGGCCTATCTTCGGGGAAACCATATAGTTCTCGATATTCCTTTCTATCTTCTGTAAAATCAAACCACTGCTTACTGCTCTCAGGATTGTTTGCATAGTTCACCACACAACGAACTTGATCTTCCACACAACTATCCGTCCATACACCTAGCTGTCTCTCTAATTGGTCAAAAAGCTCAGCAGCATTCTTGTTTTTAATTTCCGATAATGAAAAAAAGTTCAATTTATAAACCAATTTTTCAGCTAACTGATAACCAATAGAAGGGACCGTTTGAAATTCAGCCAACCCTTTTAAAACCTTTGCTTTTTCATTTGGAATGTTCAACATAGCAGCTATTTGTTCCGTAGTAAGCGTATGTATTTCGCTTATTTTAACTTTTGATTTTCTAAGGAGCGATTTTTCCTCTTTTGTTAGCTGTAATTTGATAGTGGAACCCAAAAAACTCCCCTCCCTTAGATTAATTAGGTTACCTTTTTTATATAAGACTAGAGTTTAAGATATATAGCATCTTAGTTTAACGATCCATTTGCTAAGTAATTAAAAAGTTTTGTGAGTATTTTGCTGTAATGCACCTAAATCAAATAGAATAGCCGCGTCACTATTTTCACACCAGAGCTCCTTAACCTTGCCGCCTCTAAAATAGAAAATCATAAGACCTGTCTCTTTAACACGCTGATTCTCTGATGGGATGTTAAACCACCCGCCTTTATAGGTCATCCAGCCGGTATAACGAACGGCTAATTTTTGTTCTTGCTCGATTAAATCGTTAATCTCCCACTCATCCTCTTGAAAAACGGATCGATACCATTCCATGAATTCCTTCATTTTTTCTTTTGTGTGATCGCCATTATGGGAGTGAAAAACAAAAAATCTTCAGTTGTAAGCTCATTTAAGATTTCCAGATTCCCTTTTGTAAAATATTCTTTGAACCATTTTTCAACAAGGTCCTTTTTTTCAACACTTATCATCTTGAATTCCTCCTTGTCAGTAATTCAAAGCATTATGATCGCAATGCTATGAGAAAGTTCATAAATAAACCAAAGGATGTATTTCTCTAAGAATTTTCACCTTGTATGTTTGTTCCCCTGTTGAGTTAAACTCATTACAATTCCGAGCCACGTTTAGCTAGACCTGAAAGAATGAAGGTAAGTAAATCTTTCAAAAGCAGTGTCCCAATTTATAGTTTGATTATTTTCGATAGCAAACAATACATTATGAAAGATAGGTTGTAGTCCATAAAAAGATTGTACTCTTTCAAATAATGACTCTTTGTCTTCTTCAGTTCTGTAAGAAGCTAGTACTTCCTTTGTAAAGCCGGGTCCGTATGACCAATAGAGCCCTGCAAAATCAAAAGCAGGATCTCCCCATTGGGTATCAGTAAAATCTATAACCCCATTGATGACATTTTCCTCATGGTTGTAAATGATGTTTGATGTGGTTAAGTCCCCATGAATAATTGTATTAATAGGAACTTGATCAGCACACAAGAACTGTTCGAATAAATCCTCCACTTCTTTTTGAATGGATCGATTGATATTTGGTAATATATGGTCTTTAACTGACTTATAGAGATTATCCCAGTAGGCATCGGTGTGAATACGTCCTATATCTCCAATTTCTGATAAGTCTATCGTATGTAATTTAGTCAGAAAATCTCCTATTAACACCGCATTGTCTAGATTGTCGTGTATATTATCCTCTTTACATTCACTTAATGAAGAGCCTTTGAGATAGGAATAGGTGACTCCCACAAATTCCCCGTCCCTATACACTAATTCATAATTAGGAATCCGTACCAGCGGATCTTTGGTTTTTAATAGCTTTAATATCGAAGCTTCCTTTAAGACTTTCTTTCTAATTTCCAATGTTTTAGGAAATCGAAATACAACATCTTTGTTTACGATCAGAACATCATTGTCCCATCCTTTAGTGTTTAGGTTCACTTCTTGTACAGGCAGATTCGGATAACTGGCTTTAATAATCTTTACCATTTCTTTCTCTAACAAAAGTTCCCCTCCCTTTTGTGCAGACTCACCTGCAATAGTTTGTAAAAAGACGTAATCCTAAAGGTGGAATTACGTCAAAGGCTATTTAAATCAGCCTGGAGTATCTTAATTTGATATACTCAGGGTTTTGAGGTGGAATTTTTTCATGCCTGAATTTAAAACCTTTGGCTTCATAAAAAGGAATCGCCTTCCGATTTCCTTTTTGAACAGAGACCCACTGCTCTTTTGCTCCATACTCCACTTTTTGCTGCTGAGTAATAGTCTCCAGTAATTTTGTGCCAATTCCTTCATTTCTTCTATCAGGATCAAGATACAAAACGAATAATTCTCCGATTCCATCATCGATCATTCCTCCGCCTCCTGCACCAATTACATTTCCGTTCTCTACAGCAACAAAATAACCACCCCAATTCCGATTAAATTCTGTTACTTCTCCTGTTATTCTCTCGTAATTATAATAATCGTTAATAACTCTTTATATATATTCCTCTGAGTGAGTTTCCCCGTATGTAGCCCAATATGCATTCGTACAAACGTTTGAAATTCCTTTAACATGAGTAGGATTAGCTTTCATAATATGTATCATATGGACCTTCTTTTCCCTCCCATTAAGAATCACACGATACTTGAAGAATAGAGAGCAAGATATCTTCGAGCAGCTCATTCCCTTTCAAATATCAATTTCTCATTTCCAGATAAGACATTTTCTTGTTTTAATAACTCTTTTTCTTTGATGCTTATCCAATAAATTTGTATAGTACCTTCAAAATTCACTTCTGTTTTCCAAGATTCAACCATATTCGGTCCGTTCTTTTTCACAAATTCTTTTGCCACAACGCTAATGGAAACTTTTATTATTTTCTCTTTACCTGCATGAAAAACGAATAGATGAGTTGAATAACCATGCTGCAGGGGGAGTAATCGGATCACCATTTCAACCGAATGGTTTTCAAATAGGTCATTTTCTATTTTTATCTTTTTTTCTGAATCCCCTTTAATTAGTTGGATATATGAACCAAGATACTCTACTGTTTTGGTAGTACTGTTGGTGGAAATTTTATGTTTATAAGGTTTAAATGTATCTTTTGAAATCATGGATATGGCTTCTATATCTAACAAGTCAGACTTTAAAATTTGAGTTCGTTTTAAAATCTTCTCAGATTCATAAACTTCTTCCGTTACATTTTCAGTCGTAAAACCAACTGATTTTCTATTATTATTGTCCTGGATGATCACCACTTTCCTATCCACTTTCTTTGCAAATGTAGACCACGGAATGGAAGGGTCGCCGGGTAATAGCACTGACATGTTCCTCCCCTTCAAACAACATTTATTAATGATCTGCTCCGATGGATTTTACCGGTATCCATACTTCTTCTACGGCTACAGAATCAGCGGGATGATAGTCTTCCGATAGACGCTTAAAATGCTCCCGATCATCCAAGTCATAGGACGAAGACGGCAGCCACTCTTCGAATATGTATTGCAAGGTTTGGTTGAAACTACTTGCCGGCCCGTGATGCAAGAACATGGCATACAAGCCTCCACTGAATAAATAAGTTTCCATATCCGTCACTTCTTGAAACTCATGCTGAGCGACCTCAACAGCAGCCCACTTCACAAAAGTTGTGGCAGAATCAAATTCTTCGGGATCGAAAGGTTGATCAAAAACTTTTAAATTGTAAAACAGATCATCAACACGATTGGGAATAGAATTACGGTATGGCATAAAACTTTTCCAAAGTTCTTGCGAATAATCCTCATCTAAAGACATCCGTTTAGATTTTCCTAACAGCTTCTTTTCTTCTATAAAAATGATTTTTGGTTGGATCGTTCTCACCTCCGTGATTTATAAAAGTCATGCTACAACTACTCTAAATTTAATTAGTGAGAAACCTTCCTCTAACTCTTTCAATTTCAAAACTAATAATCCTTCTTAAAGCTGTATATTAAAGGGAATACCTGTAAGTTTACGGATATAGTCAAAGAATTTGGTATGGCGAAAGATAATATTCATCTAAAAGATGATAATCATACCTCATAAAAACGAGTAAAACTTAGGGCGGATCCTCGTAGTAGGATCCGCCCCATATGATTTACTCTGATTTGTCTTACCAACCTTCACCTTTTAGTAATAAGCTATTCAATCGAGAGTATAAAATTTTTTCTTGATTTAATCTATAATAATATTTGTGCGGAGCAAGCCTCAAACTAGGGTATCAATGTTTGCTAAAATAGTATCGATGCTAGAAAAACCACTAGGATTCCCTCGTCACCCACGACCAATCGTATCGTTCAGTTTGTTGCGATACTTATCCTTCCAAGTCTCCTCATCCTTCACTAACTCGTCGCAGAATTCAGCTACGTCCTCACCGGTGAGTTCCGTGACTTGTTTGCCTTCCGCAACACCTTCTTCAAAGAGATCGAGAATACCGCCAAAGATCCTCCTGGTATCCTGCCAATTTGATGGACCTCCCGTGGTCCACATATACTTTTGGATCGCTTTATAAGCATTATAATAATCACTTGGAAGTGCCTTTGCGCGCGCCTCCATCGCTCTCCATTCCCGCTTATCAGCCAGACTTCCAGTAATTTTTTCAAAAATGCTCATATTCTCTTCTCCTTTTCGGTTTTGGTTTTGAGTTCGTTAATTTTGCTTGAGACGAATTCCCATTTATTCCAAAAGGTCTTAAGATGTTCGTGACCGACTTCATTAAGGGTATAAAATTTTCTCGGTGGTCCTTTAGTGGATGGCTTCTTCTCAATGTCCACCAAATTGTTTTTCTCAAGCCGCATCGTAATGGTATAAACGGTGCCTTCCACCACATCCGTGAATCCAAGTTCCCGCAGCTGCTGAGTGATTTCGTAGCCGTACGTTTCGCCGCGGCTGATGATCTCAAGCACACAGCCCTCAAGAACCCCTTTCATCATTTCTCTGAAATTTTCCATGTTTGCCTCCATCTGCTCTAAAATACGAGTATTCTGGGATTCCGGTATTTAGTATTACTTATTACTAGTATATAGTATTGCTAAGTAGTTTGTTTGTCAAGATAATATTTTTGTTTCAGCCCCTCAATTACCTTCTGGAAGGAGGGAAATTAAGCTTCCGATAACTTCTGGTGATTCAGCAATTCCTCAAGGAGCGATTACTGCATGCAAGCATGCCGGGCACATTAAAAAAGGACGCATTTCCTCACTAAGGAATTGCGTCCTGCATTTACTATTAACGTTACTAGATTAAATCGAGCCTTGTTCATTTGAATCCTATCCCCTTACTTCATTGGAGCGAACTTTTGTCTTAATACCGTCTTCCTTCTCGCAAGACTTTGATAAGCAGCCGTATAATCTTTATGATAACTTGACTGTATTCCACCAAATTTTTTAACTATGCTCCAATCAACCTATCCTCAATCCACTGGTTCCCCTCAAGATTTATTTATACTTCAAATAAGATTGCTAGACTGATTAATTATTTTTGTTACCTTTTGAAATTAGCACAAACCGTTTTCATTCTCTTTAATACTATGTAAAGAATAACAAATTAAGGAGATGAAGAAATGGCAAGTGGATTTTTGAGAGATTTTGTTCAAATTATTGGAATTGCTGACCCATCAGAATTTCCAGTAATAGGCGAAGACACAAGGTACACCCAGTTTTCAGTTTTAGAGAGGTTGGAGATCCCCGAAGTTAAACCGGATGTGGAACAAATTAATACGCTTCTTATCGAAGCTGAAGTTACAAGTACACGTAACATTTTTACTCCAGTAGGGGTTAAAGTTGTGGTGGAAGGGATTCTTCGACAAAAAGTGATTTACACTGCTTTAGTGGAAGAACAATCCGTGCACTCGGCTCACTTTGAGCATCCTTTCTGTACATTTATTGATATCCCTCTAAATGTACCAGCTGGTCAAACGGTACCTGCTTATCTAGCTTCTTTAGGACTTTCGATTAATGATATTTTGGCATCAGATGTGAACATTTTAATAGAGGATGTTGAAATTAGCCTCCTCGACCCTAGAACAGTAAGTAAATGTGTCATCTTGTTTGTATATGCAGATTTGAATCCAGATTTATTTCCTCTAACATGTGATTGCTCATTTAGCGCTGCAGGACTTACAGCTGATATCACGGCTCCAGTCCTAGGTGACGTAACAGCAACACTTGACGTAGGAATCTGTCCGAACTGCGATGCAAATGCGAGCTTTATCGACCTCACTTTATCAGCATTAGGAGTCGATCTTCTAACCGTTGCGGTTGGTTCTGAGTTAATTACAGACATTACCTGCAGTGCCGATAACACTACACTCACAGTTCTGGCCGAAGGGGTGGATGCAGGAGTACTAGGTGCAGACCTGAATCTATCTTTAACCGTTGACACAACTGCTGACACCGCCACACTAGTCTTATCCTCCGGTGCTGTACCTATCTTGACAGTTCCGATTGTTGGATTACTTGGAAACACCATCACTGATTGCCCATAAAATTAAAATTGAAAGGAAGATTAATATGGCAGGTGGAATTTTAAGAGATTTCGTACAAATTATCGGGATTGCAGACCCCAATGAATTTCCGGTAATCGACGCAAATAACCCAAGCATGCAAATGGCTATACAAGAAAGACTAACGATTCCAGATGTAAAACCTGATGTTGAACAAATCAATACGCTTTTGATTGAAGCTGTGGTGACCGGTACACGAACAATCTTCACCCCAACTGGTGTCAAAGTAGTTATTGATGGTTTTCTAAGGCAAAAAGTGATCTACACTGCTCTTGTAGAAGACCAGTCTGTGCACTCGGCTCACTTCGAACATCCATTTTGTACCTTTATTGATATCCCACTAAACATTCCACAAGGTGAAACCGTTCCAAGCTTCTTAGCCAGCTTGGGCCTATCCTTGAACGATGTATTAGCAGGACCTGTAATTGTATTAATTGAAGACGTCGAAATCAGCCTTCTGGATCCTCGTACCATTAGTAAGTGCGTAATTATTTTCGCATACACCACAATTAATGATGCTCTGGTACCTTTCTTAGCATAAACCCATAGGCTCCCCCTTCAATCGGGGGAGCCTATTTTGCTTTTATTCATCACGAGTCTTATTTATATCTATATACTGATAAAAGAAAAATGATAAAGGAGTGTACTCATGCCCACTTTCAATCCAAATGAAATGATCTCCTATGCAGGTATTGCTTGCAAACATGAATTCCCTGAATGCCCGCTTGCTTTTAAACAGTTCACCATCATTGAAAACGCATTTGTTCCAAAACCCAAACCTAACATTGAGGAAGTAAATAAGGTTAGCGCGTCAGTTGTCCTTAATGACCCCAAAGTTATAGACTCTCCTTACGATAAAAAATTGTTAGTAAGTGGTGTAGTCAGACAAAAAATAACGTACACGGCAGCAAAACCTGATCAGCCTCTCCATAGTTTTCATTTCGATATTCCCTTTTGTGAATTAGTAATTCTTGAAAAAAAGAAATGCTTACCTCCTTATTTTGAAGTAAAAGCTTTTATTGAAGATATTCATGTTTTTTCAACTGTAAAAAGAAAGGTAAAGATTTGCAAGGTCCTCTGTTTATGCGTCATCAATACTTCCCAATGTCGTCACGAATCTAAATCCCCTTGTGAACACCATAATAAAAGATAAACTTTAAGTTCGAATTTCAGGAGTATACATTTACATCATTACTACTGTACTAACTGTTCTCCTGCCATCTTTTTATCCAGCTGTTCATCTGAATGGCTGGATAAAAAAATGTAGAGCACACGGATAGAGAACATCAACTATGTGTATCGTTGATCAACCCAAACACATAATGATCGACATATTCACCATAAAGACGTTCGGATTTTTCAAGGCAGCCTTCTTTTTTAAAGCCCAGTCTATGCGGTATAGCTATACTTTTTTCATTTCCAGTGGCCGCTTGAATTTCAATTCTTTTTAAGTCTAGTTCTTGAAAGCAGTAATCTACGATTGCCTGACACGCCTGGGTCATGAGCCCTTTCCCCTGAAAGGATTCTCCAAGCCAGTATCCAATAGAAGTAGATCGGTTGGACCAGTTGATCGTATGTAGTCCGGCCACTCCGGCAAGCTCTCCTTTATACCAGATCCCAGCCTGGAAACCATCATTATTGCAAAACTGCTTTAATGTGCCCTTTATAAACTCCCTGGAATTTTCCACGGTTTTAGTAGCATCAATCCACGGAAGCCATTGCCTTAGACTCTCTCGCGATGAATCTGTTAATTGAAACAGCTCCTCTGCATGTCTTTCTTCTAATAATCGAAGTTCCGTATGTTCATTGATAACGTGTTTAAACATCTGCAAGCATCCTTTCTAGTGAGGTTAAGGGGTTAACTCCCCTTTGTTAGAGAATCTTTCTATCATCAATTTCTACAATCCGATTGTCTGATCTTTTTCCTCAAAAAACTCTTGGATCCAGTTTACTTCCACCTTTAATAGGGACGTCATACGTTTCACCGCTTTTTCGTGAGAAGATGGAGTTATATACTCGTATATCTCAATCATCCTCTCTCTTTTTTCTTGTGGCAAATTTTCATCGATGGCTTTAAGTCCGAGGCGCGAGCGATCTCTTGCATAGCCATACAACATGACATTGGAAAGACTGCTCATCGCGTAACGCAGCATCTCTTGCGCCCACACCGCATTCCCTCGTTCTTTCGCTTTTTTATATTGAAACAAAAACCAGGCTGTGTCGATAACGTAATCTTTAAATTCAGCTTCTGAAAGTGTCAATTTATGTTCAGCCTGATACTTATCCATGAGATGTTCTGGATCGTACAGAACTGTAAAATAATCCTTATTTTGAAAGGTCTTATCTGTAACGGTGAATAGGTCCACATGAAGCCAGTCGTTATAGATCGCTATAATCTGAGGGGCTATGATAAAGATATCGTCGTAGAACATGAACTCCTTATAGGCTCTGAGATGATTCAGTCTGCGGGATAGAAATGATTTTTCCTCTTCTTCCTTTACCAGACAATATAAATCAATATCGGAATGCTGATCGTGCTCATTTCTTCCCATCGATCCTTTTAAAAATATACTTTGGACAGCAGGGTCTTCTTTTAAACTGTTCACTAGTATTTCCACAGCTTTTTCCTGACGCATCCTCATCACCTCTTTAGGATTAGTAAAAATAAATATTACGCCATCATATCCTTTTCTACTAAAATTTTCAACACTATTCTAAAAATTCCATATTTCAACTAAGCGACTCTTTTTTCTCTTATCCTTTTTAATTCAGACTGACGAAAAATATCGACATAGTACCAAGAATATATGGATCAGTGCTAAAATAGATAAGAAGAGAATTTTACTGTTTTATTTGTTCATAGTGAGAAAATAGAACACCAATCTAATTTATTCTGAGGGGGCCTGAGCAATGGACCGGAAGGAAATGGAAGAGCAAGTCATTCACCAATACAAGCAGGATGAACAAAAGATGATATTGATTTTTGCTCAATGGTGTGTAAACAACGAGTTGAATCCTTTCGAAGTTTATCGAAAAGCTTATCCAAATCAGCCAGCCAATACTGCTCTGGAAGATGCCGCCGAATTAACACTCCCTCCATCGGAAGCCCACCAGATCTCTGTAGAAACTTTATTAGAAATCTTGTCTTTATTTGGCAACGATGACCTGGCGTTTGTAGTCAATGAGGAATGGAGTCAACTGGAACGAAAAAATAATAAATAACCGCTGTTAAGAACGGCTTACCTAACGTCGACAAATGTTTTATATAGGAAGCTGCTTCTTATTCTGCAGATCATTTTATAAAAGGCTCCGTCGGAAATCGACGGAGCCTTTTACATTTCGGAATACAAGAAGGTTAGACAGACTCTACATAGACTCCACATTCATCTTAATTGCTCTAGTTGCCATAAACGTTTTAATATGCTTGTCTAATACTCTGGTCCCGCCAAAATCGTCCTCATAAAAACCGGTTAACACAAATCCCGCATCCATCTGCCCCTGAATCTGGTCTTCCAGCGTGTGGGCGTATTCTATAGTCTGACCTGAATTTATGTAGTCATGAACTTCATCTTCAGGGAGATAATCCAATGTGGAGGAAGGAATGGAGTGCTTAACATCCAGGATCCCTTTTCTTTCTTGATTATCATCAAAAATCCATAATAAAGGATTCGTAAAGCCGGCAATTAAAATACCTTTATTCTTCAATACTCTCGAAACTTCACTCCATACTACATGAACATCTTTTACAAACAAGTTAGACACAGGGTTAACGACCATATCAAAACTTTCATCCTCAAAATCACTAAGGTCCGACATGTCCCCCTGTACAGTTTTAAGAGTTAATCCATCTCGTTCAGCTACCTGTTCATCTTGTTCCAACTGCTTTTTGGATAAATCTATAACCGTAACCTCTGCTCCTGCCGCCGCCAGTACCGGTGCCTGCTGACCCCCGCCTGATGCTAGACAGAGAATCTTCCATCCTTCTAAGGATTCCGGAAACCAATTTCTTGGCACCGATTTCTCCGTGGTGACCGTAATTGCCCAATCCCCAGCTTTACTTTTTTCAATCACATCACCGCTTACAGATTGCGTGTATCTTGAACCTTCCTCCACCTTTTTATCCCAGGCGTGGCTGTTTTGTTGTGTTGAATCCATTGTATCAACTCCCTATAAAGCTAATCTTATTCATCATACATTATTTAACGTTTTACCTTATTGATTATTTCCGATTACTTAGTGCCATAGTTAAGAACTCTTCAATTATCTCGAACTCAAAATTACTTAATTTTATCCAAATTTAACGAAAGAGAAGGCGACTATTCTTATAGAATAATCGCCTTCTCTTTACAATTTACAACAAAGATATGGACATGTATTGTTTCTCTCTTCTTTTTCATTATTCCGGATTCCTATTCTTTTCATCCATCTTATCTCCTTCTGCCTGATAAAGAAGAATAAACGGAAGCACAAATGTCACCAGTATAAATGTATATAAAAAAAATACCGCAAACCACTCAGCCAATAAAAGTACAGCAATAAAGAA
This sequence comes from Halobacillus alkaliphilus, assembly GCF_900113125.1. GTDB lineage: Bacteria > Bacillota > Bacilli > Bacillales > Halobacillaceae > Halobacillus > Halobacillus alkaliphilus. The sequence continues at coordinate 75,616 of NZ_FOOG01000002.1, forward strand.
ACAAACCAGAATGACCAAAGGGACCATGTAGGCATAAACCACTTCTTCCCCTCCTTATGTACATCTTCCGTTAGCTTCTCCGGTGAGGAATAATTTCATTCCATTTTCCTAACACTAATTCAAAAGTAAGCGACGACTACGGAACAACTATAAGGAGCATGCTGCCGTGAAGAAAAAAAAGAAAGGGAATGAGGATCTTCCAACACAAAGCCAGAGCCTAAAAGAACTAGTAGATCAACTGAAGCAGTCAAAAGATTTTAAGGAATATGAGCTCAAAGGAAAAACCAAAGGTGTGCTCTATTATTTTGAAACCCTTGTTGATCCGAAAACACTCAACAAGCTGATTTTACAGTCCTTAAAGAGTCACTCGTTTCGATCATTAGAGGATATAGAAGGTACAATTCCTGTCGAAGGTACGTCCATAACGGGGGATATTTCCACAATAAGAGATAAAGTGATGCTCGGCAATGTCGCTATAGTTCTGGAAGATTCAGATAAAGATATTCTTCTTGTACCTGCACCTTCCGAAGAGACGAGGAAAGTTGGTATTCCCGAAATTGAATTCAGTGTAGTCGGGCCTAAGGAAGCATTTATAGAATCATTGGATACGAATATCAACCTCGTCCGCAAGCGCCTTCCCTTGCCGCAATTCACGGTTAAAGAAATGAAGGTAGGTAAAATTACTAAAACGAGGGTGGCCGTTCTCTATATTGATGGGATTGCCAATGAGGAAAACGTAAATACGGTCATTCAGCGACTCAGTGATATAGAATTCGACCAAATCAACGACAGTTCTTATATCAGTCAAATGCTTGCCGACAACTCTCATTCGCCTTTTCCGCAAATTTTAGATACGGAAAGACCGGATCGAGTCACCGGTTCTTTAGTAGAGGGAAAAGTGGCCATCATGGTAGATGGTTCTCCTCACGCTTTGACATGCCCGACTACGATTGTCGAGTTCTTCTCAGCAACCGATGATTATCTTTCCCCTTGGCCGGTAGCTTCTATTTTCCGGTTAATTCGTCTATTTGCGGTTTTCTTTTCGGTTCTTAGCACTCCGCTTTATGTCGCCATCTTAACCTATCACCATGAGATGATCCCAGATGATTTATTACCGACGATCATTTCTTCAAGAGCCGATATCCCTTTTCCACCTATCATTGAAGTGATTCTCCTGGAATTAGCGATTGAGCTGCTTCGGGAAGCAGGAGCCCGTCTGCCAACTAAGGTTGGACAAACGATTGGTATTGTTGGAGGTATCGTTATTGGGACAGCAGCGGTAGATGCAGGCTTAACCAGTAATGTCCTTTTAATCGTGGTCGCTATCTCTGCCCTTGCCTCGTTTACGACTCCTATTTACCAAATTAGTAATACGATTCGTCTTATTCGCTTTCCCTTTTTATTGGGAGCACAAATGTGGGGCCTTGTAGGGATCTCCATGGTCATGGTTTTCTTTATCGGGCATTTAATTAAACTCACTTCCATTGGACGCCCGTTCTTAGCCCCATTGTATCCATTAAGACTTAGGGACTTGAAGGATGCATATATTCGCTTGTCATTTAACAGACAAACCAAGAGGCCTATGCAGACACGTACGAATGATCCGCTCCGTTTCAATTCAGAAAGAGCCACCGAAAGAAGGGATATCGATGAATAACTCTTCTACTCAAATACCCGAGAATTTATTAATCAGCTCGACTATGGTATTTTTCTTAATTCACTCCATGCAAGTGGGAGTTGGCATCCTCGGTTTTGAAAAATATATTGCATCAGAAGCAGGATACAACGCTTGGATTTCAATTATCATTACGGGAGCAGGCCTTCACCTTATCCTTTGGATCATCTATCGTATCCTGGAAGCTGTTGATGGAGATATCGTCTCCGTTCATACGTTCGTCTATGGAAAATATATCGGCGGGGGAATGAATTTTCTATTCAGCCTGTATTACTTGCTCCTCTGTGTCACGATTTTAAGAACGTTTATAGAAGTAATCCAGACGTGGATTTTTCCACAGCTCCCTGTATGGCTGTTTGGGCTTATTTTCATTTTGCTCATCTACTATTATGTGGAAGGTGGCTTTCGGGTGATAACAGGGGCCTGTGTGGCAGGCGTCATTCTTGGATTGCCTCTGCTGTTATTTAAACTTTATCCAATCCAGTATGGAAATGTGAGCAACGTCTATCCGATAGTTGACCATTCTATTCTAGAACTATTAGCCTCTGCTAAGGGCAGCATTTTCGGCTTTCTGGGTATAGGGTTGTTATTTGTTTATTATCCTTTTATAAAAAATAAAAATGACTCTAAAAAGTGGGCTCATTTCGGGGTGTTTTATACCATAATAACCTATTTAGTAACCGCCATCGTTGCGTTCATATATTATAGCGAAGAACAGATCCACCAAATTATCTGGGCAACCATTTCCCTTTGGAAAATTATTAACGTTAGTTTTATCGAGAGATTCGAATACATTGGGATATCCTTATGGGTGTTCGTCGTTATTCCTAATCTTTGCCTCTGTTTGTGGGCAGCGAGCAGAGTTACTAAAAGAATATTTCACATAAAGCAGCGTTATGTTCTGTGGATTTATAGCATCATCCTTTATGTTGCGATCTTTTTCCTGGAAGACCGCAGAGCTATTGACCGATTAAATAATTTCACGAGTGAAGTTGGTCTTTACTTTCTTATGTATATTCCCGTGTTGTATCTACTGGTCGTTATTATAAAAAAAGTGAGGAATCGTCATGAAGCATAATCCTTTATTTCACAGCTTGCTAGTACTGACCTTTTTCCTTACAGGGTGTCTCCCTCATAAAAGTATTGAAGATGCAGCACTAGTAGATGTCGCTGCTTTTGACCTGATTGATGAAGAAAAGATCAAAGGTACCATGCTCATCCCACAATTTATCCAGGATGAGACGGGAGGAGTAGAAGAAAAACATATCAGTTCTGTTGGAGAAAGTGTCCAGGAAATCTACCGGAATGTAGAAAGTAAATCATCCAAACCTTTAAGGATGGGTAAAGTGTCGATGATTTTCTTTGGAGATGAACTTGCAAAGAAGGATATCTCAAGATATATCGACTTCCTCCAGCGAGATCCTGACATCGGCAGAGAAGTGTACTTAGGCGTGGTAGCCGGAAACGCTGAGGATCTTATTAAAGGGAAGTATAGTAAGACAGAACCAACAGGTGAATATATAGAGCAACTCATGGAACAGAATACGACTAAATACATTCCTACACAGAACCTGCAAAAATTTTTGTACGCCTATTACTCAGATGGCATGGACCCTTCTCTTCCTTATTTTCAAAAAGAAGGGAAAGAAATGAAGTTAGCAGGCTACGTATTTTTTGATAAGAATAAAATGGTTTATTCGATCCCTTTTTCAGAGGCGTTTGTCCTGAAATTGTTAAGTCAGGATTTTAAAAATGGCCTGCAGCCCATTGAGTATAAGGACCATCAAGTCGCTCTCGAAAACATTGGGTCAAAAGTGAAATACAGAATTAAAGGTGACAAAAATAACCCTGAATTTCATATTAATCTTAAAGTGAACGGCATGGTTGGGGAAATCGTTCCTGCAAACAGAAAGATAGCCACTAAAGAATTAGAAAAAGCATTTAAAGACTATTTTACAGAACACACAACGCAGCTAATACAAGAATTTCAGGAGAATAACATCGACCCACTCGGTTTAGGCGAAGTTATTAAAAACCGTCACGGAAACTTTGATCCAGAGAAATGGAAAGAGAAGTACCCCAACATTCCTGTGAAAGTGAATGTCTCCGTTCGGATTCTGGAGAAAGGCATCGCAGGCTAAGTCGATCTTGAAAGATGACGGCTGGATTAGAAACGAAGGTCCGGCTTTCATCTTTACTTTGACTAGGCATAATAGAGATTAGTTCATTTTTTATTGTTCTTATTCCTTATAATAATTTCATATGGACCTCTTCAACCACTGCTTCTTCCTTTGTTCACTTCATTTTCTCCAGATAATCTACCTTATGAACAACTAAATAGAGTAGTAAGACCGATAAGAAGTATTACTATCAATAAATACTTTTTCAAATTCACTTCCCCTTTTTCACCCTTACCTTTAACACGGCAGATATTTAACTCCTTCTTCTTTATGATTTACAGAATGATCAAGAACCTTTTAACATTATGTCAATTGTCAGACAATTACAGGCTTGGTATAGTGTAAAAAATAAGAGGAGGGGAAAATTTTGCAGATTAATGGAAGCAGGTTTGCAGAGCACATCAATACGTTAGCTGAAATCGGGAAAATTGGAGAAACAGGCGTTTGTCGATTGGCCCACTCGAAAGAAGACCGTCAGGCGGTCGATGTGGTGAAAGGCTGGATGGAAGAAGCCGGATTAGAAACCCGCATCGATTGTTTTGGTAACCTGATTGGTCGATTAGATGGAAAAGATAAAGACAAACCGATTCTCATGCTCGGTTCTCATATCGACTCCCAGCCCTATGGAGGCCGTTTTGACGGTACCGCCGGTGCGCTTGGCGGCATTGAAGTTGTACATACGCTGAAAGATAAGGGGATTGTCCCGAATCGCACGATCGAAGTGGTATGTTTTTCTGATGAAGAGGGCTCAAGGTTCAATAAAGGAGTCTTCGGTGTGCGCGGCTTGATCGGCCAATTGGAAGAAGGCGAGCTCGAGCGTAAAGATAAAAATGGAGTCACGAGATTAGAAGCTTTGCGCGAGTTCGGCGTGGAGCCAGATGTAAGCCAAAGCCCTGTCTATCAGTCTGGCGATATAGAAGCCTTCCTTGAATTGCATATTGAACAAGGACCTGTCCTCGAAGCCGACAACAAACCGGTAGGCATCGTCTCCGCTATTTCCGGTCCGATCTGGTTAACCGTCACTCTCGAAGGGTTTGCAGGTCATGCGGGATCTGTACCCATGCACTTAAGACAAGATGCCTTCCTCGGAGCCGCAACGATTACCAAGGAATTCAATGAACTTGTCCGGAACGAAGGTACACCTAACACAGTTGGAACCGTCGGCAGCATCCAGAACTTCCCCAACTCCCGTAACATAATCTCTGAAAAAGTAGAGTTCACGATTGATCTAAGAGATATCGATATAGAAGCACGCACCAATTTGGAAAAGAAACTTTATCAAATTATTGAAAACACAGCGTCCGAACTAAACTTGGAATACACGGTGACCGAAGATACGAAAAGTGAACCGCGTTACTGTGCGGACTGGATCAAGGATATGATGAAACAAGAAGATGAAAAACTCGGGTTCGATTCTCCTGTACTGATGAGCGGCCCTTTTCACGACGCCCTGTTCATGTCCTACATCAGTGACTATGGCATGATTTTCGTTCGTTGTGAAAAAGGGATCAGCCATAACCCTCTCGAATACGCGGAAATGGAAGATCTCCAAAAAGGGGTCGAATTGCTATACCATACGGCAGCAAAAATCGCTCAATCATAAACGGAGGGAGAACGATGAAAGCGACCAAAATTTTTGTAAATGGAGAAGTCTTCACTTCGGATTCAGACGGCAGCATCGCTGAAGCGATCGCTATTAAAGATACTCATATCATTCACGTCGGTAGTACCACCGAAGTTATGAATATGGCCGATGAACAGACGAAAACATTCGATTTAGAAGGCTGTTCTCTTTTACCAGGATTCATCGACGCACATGCCCACCTTGAATTATATGGAACCAACCAGCTCGGGGTGAACTGCAAAACGACGGAAAGTATCGAAGAACTTCAGGCTAAATTACGTGATGCCGCTGAACAAACCCCGGAAGGAGAATGGGTTCGTGGATGGGGCTATAATCAAAATCATTTGTCGGAAAAAAGACACCTGACAAAGTACGATTTGGACAATGTGTCCAAATCTCATCCCATCATTGTCGTGAGGACGTGCGGCCACATCTCTTGTGTAAATAGTAAAGCGCTCGAACTTGCGGAGATAACCAATGAAACTCCTGATCCACCGGGAGGTACATTTCATAAGGAAAACGGAGAATTATCAGGTCTCTTACTAGAAGCCGCTCACATGAACACCTTCCAAATTGCCGATTATTCCGAGGAAGAAGTTATGCAGGGACTGGAAATAGCCTCCGTTGATTTTCTCAAACACGGAATTACCAGCGTCCATGATGCCGGTGGCTATGGCACAAAACATATCCGTTATCTACAAAAAGCAGTAAAAGAAAACAAGATTAAACAGAGTGTGTACGCTTTGTACGGCTCCTTGTATGAGTCAACAGCGATGGTGGAAGCAGGAATCCAGAGCGGAATAGTTACAGGTCTTGGCAATCACCGCTTCAAAATCGGTCCTGCCAAAGTTTTTATAGACGGAAGCAGCAGCGGGCCAACTTGTAAAATGCGAGAAGCGTACACCAGCAACCCGGCTGATTCCGGTGTTTTATACATGGATCAACAAGCCTTGACCGACAGCCTGGGGGCGGCCCATCGTCTAGGTTGGCAAATTACGGCCCATGCGATGGGTGATGAAGCAGTCGAGATGCTTCTCCATACAATTGAGGAAGCTCTCACCTCTCATCCAAGGGATGACCACCGACACCGTCTGGAACATTCCGGGTTCACTCCGGACGACCTTTTACAAAAAATAAAAGCCACCCGTTCCATACCTATTCCAAATCCAGCTTTCCTTTATGAATTTGGCGATGGATATTTGAACGATTATGGCGATCGAGTCCGTAACATGTTCCCATTAAGAAGTTTTGTAGATCACCAAGTGCCTTTCGCCCTTGGTTCAGATAGTCCGATCACGAGTGTGAATCCATTTCTCGGAATGTATGCGGCAGTGACTCGTAAAAGTAAAAGCGGAGAACCTGTAGGGATGGAACAAAGTATCTCCATTGAAGAAGCGATTAGAGCCTACACTCGGGCGGGCGCTCATGCAAGTTTTGAAGAAGATCAAAAAGGTAGTCTTGAAACCGGAAAGCTTGCCGACCTTGTTGTGCTCGACCGTCCTATTTTAAGCCGTAACACAGAAGAACTTCTGGACGCAGGCGTTGTTATGACTGTGCTTAATGGTGAAATCGCCTATCACAAACAAAAGGAGGATGTCCATTGACAAAAGCAAAGTTTGTAAAAATTTACTTTTCATCGTTGCTTGCGCCGTTTTTGCTGATGGTCTTTCCTTTGTTTTCACTTGGAAACAGAGAAACTCCATTCATTATAGGTCTTCCTTTCTCTGTTTTTTGGGTTATTTTCTGGATCATCATCACTTTTATTATCGTATTATTTTTATACCGAATAGATCCAGATAAAGATGAAGAGGGGGTCAAGTAAATGGCACAGTGGCAAATTGCAATGATCATGATGATTGGCTATCTCGTTGTCGCCCTTGTCATTGGGGTTATGGCCGGTCGCAAGCAAGATAAAGAATCGTTAGAAGAATTTACCGTCGCAGGAGGGAACCTCGGACTATTCGTCATGTGGTTCTTAATGGGTGGCGCTGTATTCAGTGCCTTCTCTTTCTTAGGTGCGCCGGGATGGGCTTTCTCGCGCGGAGCTCCTGCATTATATATCATCACCTATACCGCTTTCGCCATCCTGCCCTGGTATATCATCGGACCTAAGATCGGGAAGATCGGACGTAAACATAACATCTACACCGTTTCTGGATTCTTACAAAAGCGGTACACTAGCCGAGTGCTGGCTATGCTGATCGGTGTTATCACGTTACTCGCTTCAATTCAATACTTAGCTACACAAATGAAAGGGATGGCTTACATATTTAACATCATGACAGAAGGGCGAATCCCATTTTGGCTTGGGGCCCTTTTATCTTACGGAATTGTAGTCGTTTATGTAGCAACTGGCGGCTTACGAGCTGCAGCCTGGTCGGATGTTTTCCAAGGAATCCTCATGATCGTCATATCCTGGACCGTCGGTCTGACTATCGTAAATCAGCTTCATGATAGTGTACCGAAAATGTTTTCTAATTTAACGGAAACGAACCCAGGATTCCTGCAGATTGGGGCCGAAGGATCGACCATGTCAGCAATGGCCTACACAACAACAATTTTGGTTTCCACAATCGGGTTTCTGATGTGGCCGCATTTATTCTCCAAATCTTATGCCACCAAAGCTCGTACAATTAAGAAAACGGTACTAGTTTATCCAGTTTTCGCCCTTTTCCTGATTCCATTACTATTTGTCGGTTTTTCTGCAGTGAACGTTATCGACTCATCACAAATTGGCTCGCCCGATGAAATCTTGCCTTTCTTAATTACAACTGTTCTCAGTCTTCCCGGTTGGGTTTATGGACTCGTGGGAGCCGGCGCCCTTGCGGCTGCTATGAGTACAGCCGATGCCATAACTCACAGCGCATCCCTTGAATTCACGGACGGCTTTGTCCGGAATGTAAAAAGGGATCTATCGTCTAAGAAAACACTTTTGATTATGCGTATCGGTGTCTTTGTTATCGGAGGTCTTGCTTATTTCATAACTGTGTTCGGCGGCCAGGGGCTCATAGCCCTTTTACTTGGAGCTTACGGTTCGATCGTACAGTTTGCCCCGGGGGTTTACGCCGCATTGTATTCAAAGCGCGTCACTGCACCGGCAGTTATCACCGGCCTTATCGCTGGTACTGTAGTAAACTACTACTATCAATTAGTTGCTGAAAGCCAACCGTTGGACATTAACCCAGGAATCTTGGGACTGATTTGTAACGTAGTCCTCGTCATCATTATCAGTGCCTTTACCCAAGTGAAAGAAATGCCGATGGCTGAAGAGTATAGAAAAATCGGTTCATAAACAATTAGAATCCCCTCCATATTCAATATGATTACGGAGGGGATTCTAATTGTTGCAATTTGTTCACCAAATGCTAGGAGCTAAGGATGAAGAGCGATAGTCTATTTAACATAATTGTAAATTCGTCCCCAACGCTGGAAATATAGATTTCGCTGATCACTTGAGACGAAGGTAATTCATTATGTATTAATTCTCCTAATGTTCTCATGGTCGTTTTATTCAAGATGAAAAACAGGACCGCTACGATTACAATCACGCTAATCACTCCCATAAACTTCTTCATGACCGCCCTCCTTACTTACGTTATATATCCCTACTGGCAAGTACAATTCCATCGGAGAACGAAGACTTTATCCACTGCCCTTGTTTTCACCTTAACCTTCCATTATTAACGATAGATTTTAATTAATCACGAGACTATTCCGCTTCAAGAACCCATCATTAAACGTAATCGGCACCCCTTCCTCATCTTTCTCCGTATGAATAGGAAGATGGGGGTGGTATTCCCTGTATGGCAGATAATTGACGATAGGGTTCCACGACCATAGCTCGAATTCAACGCCATGATCTTCTAATTCTTGTACGGATAGAGTGGAGATTCGTTTCAATAGCCCCCGCTAAAAGACCCGTTTCTTCTATCACCCGTCCACCACCGTTCATTTTTGCAAAAATTGAATATACAAACTCTATACACTGAAAACCCTTACATTATTGCGAGAATACCGTTATACTAGGTTTATAAGATGATCATCTAAAGAAACAAAAGTATAATTATGCAAAAATTACCACCTTAAGATTTAACGCAAGGAGGATCCTCATGGTACTGGATAAAAGACGTGCACACTTATTATCCATCATTAAACAATCCTCTGATCCGGTTCCAACGAAAGATCTAGTTGCCAAAATGAAAGTTTCGCAGCGTACCATTTATTACGATCTTGACCAGATTAATAGCTGGTTGCGGACTCAGAAACTAGAACCGATTGAAAGTAAACATGGCGAGGGGCTGTTTTTGCCTCCTTCTTCTAAAGATGAACTCATGGGTGAACAGGATCAGAGTTTTGAAGATTGGCAGTATCAGTTATCTAAACAGGAACGTGAAGTTCTGATTAAAGCAAAAATATTACTCGAAGAGCAAGATGCCTCGATGCAGACGTTTATAGATCTGACGAGCATGAGCCGCGGGACGGTTGCCAAAGTGATCAAAACGATCAAACAGGAATTCAAGGAAGCCGGTTTGCGGTTGTATTACGAAAAACAGTCAGGGTACCGTCTAAGCGGCCCTGAGGATGCGAAAAGAACCATACTTTCCAATATTCTTGCTACCGTTCTATCGCAGCAGGACTGGCAGAATGTCAGAAATGAAATTCAAAAGATGATCCTGCCTGGCAGCGATACGTGGGAAAAGGAAACGGATCAGTGGCGTTCCGTAAGACAATTGCTTATGGAAGCTGAACAGGAATTAGGTTTAACGCTGACCGATGAAATGATGGAGATCCTTTCCTTACAGATCTTAATGATCATGAAGCGAATTGATTCACAGAAGTATATTCATGTTCAGTCAGCAGAGAAAGAAGTCCTGCAGCAGACGGAAGCTTATCAGGCTTCCCTGCTGATAGCGAATAAACTCGAAGCTCTACGAGGGGTTTCTTTTCCGGAAGACGAGGTTTGCTTCATTACAATGAACCTCCTGGGATCGAAAGTTCAGCACGATGACTTCAGCCGCTATACCGAGCAGGAATTAGCCGGACTGAAAGAGGTTGTGCAGCAGATGATTGCCGATTTCCAACTGTATTCCTGCGTCGTGTTTGATGATAAGGAAGGGCTTGAAGAGAATATGATCTCTCATATTAAGCCCACTTATTACCGCCTCAAGTACGGGGTGCATATCGCTAATGACTTAGCGGAGACCATTCAGGAAAACTACCCGGATATTTTCCATTTAACGAAACGGGTGATGAGACACTTAGAGGTTTATATCGGCAAACCGATTCCTAATGAAGAAGTGGCTTATATTACCTTACACTTCGGAGGATGGCTCACCAAAGAGAAAAAGCAGGTCGAAACCAGGCTCAGCGCGATTATCGTTTGTGAAAATGGGATTGGAACTTCCCATATGCTGCGCACCCAGTTGGAGAACTTAATTGCCGGACTTAATGTCATTACCACCCTGTCAACGAGGGAGTTCCAAAACAACGAATATCAGGCAGATGTGATTTTTTCAACAAATTATATTAAACCGAAAGATATTCCCGTTATTCATGTTCCAGCTATCTTAACGAACATCGAAAAAGAACAGGTCATGCAAAGGGTCAATGAACTATTCGACTCCAAACCATCTGAAAAGGACCCCATTGACCATATGATGGAAGTCATCGAACGCCATGCGACGATTCATCAGAAAAATGAATTAAAGCAGGAGTTGGTTCAACTTTTAGAACAAAATACTCCCGGTACAAAGGAGATCAAAAAGCCTATGCTCAATGATTTATTAACCAAAAAAACCATTCAATTAAAAGACCAGGTACCAAGCTGGGAGGAAGCCATTAAGACGGCCGCTCAGCCACTGGTCGATCAAGAATCCATTCAAGAAGAATATGTGCAGGCGATGATTAATACCGTCCATGAATTAGGTCCGTATGTCGTCATCGCACCGGGAATTGCTATCCCTCATGCACGCCCGGAAGCAGGCGTCGAACGACTCGGGATGAGCTTCCTTCGGCTGAAAGAACCGGTTTATTTTTCAGAAAAAGAAAAGCACCGTGCGCAGTTAGTCATTGTACTGGCAGCGATTGATAACCAGACCCATCTGAAAGCCTTAGCGCAGCTAACGGAAATGTTATCGAATGAAGACAATGTGGAGAAGTTAATTGCAGCGGATGATCAGGAAACCATAATTGAAATCATCAACCAATCTGTAGAAGTTTAAAAAATTTGAGGAGGAATTCAAAATGAAAAAAGTATTAGTAGTATGTGGAAATGGACTAGGCAGCAGCATGATTGTAGAAATGAACGTGAAAGCAGCACTGAAAGAACTAGGTAAAGAAGCAGACGTTTCCCACACGGATTTAACCACCGCCAAGACGGAACAAGCCGATTTGTTCCTAGGTTCAGAAGATATCGTTGGGAGCCTTGAGGATGGCAGCAAAAACGTCGTGAAACTGAAAAACCTGATGGATAAAAATGAGCTCCGTGAAGCCTTAGAACAGAATTTGTAAGTCTACTACACCAAATGAAGGAGCGATAACATGATTGATTTAATAATGAAGGATATCTTAGGTACGCCAGCCATTCTGGTCGGTCTATTCGCCTTAGTCGGACTCCTTGTGCAACGTAAAAACTCGGGAGATGTCGTTTCCGGAACTCTTAAAACGGTGATGGGCTTTGTGATCCTCGGGGCCGGGGCGAATGTCCTCGTCCAGTCCCTGGGGCAATTCAGCAGTATGTTCGACAAAGCCTTCGCTGTGGACGGGGTCATCCCGAACAATGAAGCGATCGTAGCGCTTGCCCAGGAAAGCTTCGGTACAGAGACTGCGATGATTATGTTGTTCGGTATGATTGTTAATATTCTGCTTGCCAGATTCAGCCCTTTTAAATATATCTTCTTGACCGGACACCATACCATGTTTATGGCCTGCTTAATCGCTGTCATTCTAAATACCGGCGGTTTTTCCGGTGCCACTCTTATTATCTTCGGATCAGTAATTCTCGGTTCACTAATGGTACTATCTCCGGCCATGCTTCAGCCTTTCACACGCAAGGTTACCGGTTCCGATGACTTTGCCGTCGGCCACTTTGGTTCCATTGGTTATTTAGTTTCCTCTCTAGTTGGTAAGGCAGTCGGAAAAGGATCAAAATCAACAGAAGATATCAAAGTACCAAAATCTCTTGGTTTTCTTAGAGACACATCCGTTTCTGTATCCTTAACCATGGTCATCCTGTTCTTTGTCGTCGCAGGCGCAGCCGGCCCAGCTTTTGTTGAAACAGAACTAAGCGGCGGACAGAATTTCATGGTCTTCGCGTTTATGCAAGGTCTTACCTTTGCTGCCGGCGTCTATATCATCTTAGCTGGTGTACGTATGCTACTTGGAGAAATTGTCCCAGCCTTCAAAGGGATTGCCGATAAAATCGTCCCGAATGCGAAACCAGCTCTTGATGCTCCGGCCATCTTCCCATTTGCCGGAAACGCTGTAATCATTGGTTTCCTATTCAGCTTCGCTGCTGGACTTGTAAGCATGCTGTTCTTGCCTTTATTAGGATTAAAAGTAATCGTGCCAGGGCTTGTCCCTCACTTCTTCACAGGTGCAGCCGCCGGAGTCTTCGGTAATGCCACCGGTGGACGTAAGGGTGCCATCTTCGGCTCGATGGCGAACGGTGTGATGATCAGCTTCCTGCCAGCCCTATTGCTTCCGGTACTCGGCTCCCTAGGATTCCAGGGAACGACGTTCGGAGATGCAGACTTTGGAGTAGTAGGAATTGTACTTGGTAATCTGATCAATCTAGTCCAGTCAAACGTCGTCGTGATGGTATCCATTCTTGCGCTGCTCGCTATTCTGTTCTTCATCGGCACGAAAACTAAAGCCAATGAAAACAAAGAAGATACGGATGCAGCTTAACACTAAATCCCTCCTTTCCTTACCTTAGGAAGGGAGGGTTTTTATGCTTACATAATTGTTCTCAGGAAATTCCGTTTCCAGAATGAGAGAAATATTTCTTTTGTAATATGGTACAATTTAGAAAAAGAGGGTGATCCTATTAGATTTCTAAAGCCACTGGACTTCATTATTATAGTGGCTTTTACACTCTTATTCGTTTATGATTATTTCCCTGATCTTCCACTTGGGGAGACAATTCCAAAAAGGGTTCCTATCGCGCTCTTTTTAGGGGTCTTCTTCTTTAGTTTGATTTTCAAGAAATACAGAGACACTGACGATAAAAAGGTATTACAATGGCAAATTTATTCGACCACCTATATCCTGTTGTTAGTGGGAATACTTACACTTCTAGGAGGTCAATCATCGTCCGGAATAGCCTTTGATAATCGTTTCTTATGGGTCATTTTATTGTTTTCTCTGTTTGAAATTTATTCTCAATGGAAGAAAGTTAAAAGCTCAGAAGCATAGCATTCGGCGTTTTCTGACATTCATCACAAAGATCCGGCGATACTTATCCTCTGGGTCTCTTACTTAGTCCTCAGCTTACGATCATCACCAATTTCAAGGTAGTTAAAAAATAACCAATAGAATGGGTGTATGCTAATGACAAACCACAACAGCACAACTTCCATCAACGAATCACCAAGCAAAACAGCTCTTGTTACCGGAGCCAATTCCGGGATGGGACTCGCCGCCACTGTCGAACTTCTGAAAAAAGATTACTACGTCGTAATGCTCTGCCGCAGCGAGCAGCGCGGGGAAGAAGCATTGAAAAAAGCGAAGGAGCAAAGTAATCGTGATCATGTGGAACTGATGCTTTGCGACCTGTGTTCCCTCCATAGTATCCGACAATTTGCTGAAGCATTTTACGAGCGGTTCTCCAAGCTCGATGCTCTTATCAATAACGCAGGCATCGTCACCACGAAGCGTACAACCACGTCCGATGGTTTTGAGAGTATGATCGGAATCAATCATCTCGGTCACTTCTTATTGACGAATCTTCTTCTTGAAAAAATAAAGCGTTCGGAGCAGGGACGCATTGTCACCATATCTTCCGGTGCTCATAAAGCCGGGAAAATCCATTTTGACGATCCCCATCTAAAGAATAACTTCAGTGTCATTAAGGGCTATGGCCAATCGAAACTCTCCAACATCCTGTTCACCATACAATTAGACGAGCTTCTCCAAGATACTTCTATCCAGGCGAACAGTGTCCACCCTGGAGCTGTCAGTACTAGTCTTGGCATCAACCGGGATACGGGCTTCGGCAAAACGATCCATTCTGTTTTGAGACCCTTTTTCCAAACTCCCGAGCAAGGGGCGGATACGGCTGTCTATTTAGCCACGTTTCCAGAACTTGAAGTCAGTGGAGAATATTTTTATAAACGGAAGATAGCTGAGCGTTCAAAGTTAGCGCAGGATAAGACTCTGGCGGAGAATTTATGGGAGTGGAGTGAGCGGGAGATTGCTCTTAAAGATAAGAAACTTTTCCAGAAACTAAAAAACTCATAAGATTCGTAAAACGAACTCCATACACTTTGGACCTTACAAATTTTTCACGGGCTTTTCTTTGTTTACCCCGCTCCTATTGAGCGGGATTTTTATGTTTATTATATAATACAAATTATTACAATTAAGTTAAATATTTACTAATTAGCTATCATATAAACCATTTACCTGTTATGGTTTAGTAACCATCAAAATAGACGTAAGAGACGACTGAAGATATAACGATGGTGAAGCTCTGGCATGACGTGCCGGGGCTTTTTTAATAATGAATTAAACTTGTATACACCATTTCTATTCTAACTCTCTAAGGGAATTTAATAATCGATCTAATTCCTGTGAGATTTTTAGAAGTTCTTTATATTCCATTCCTTTTACATAGGCAGCATATAACTGCTCTCTAAGAATTTCAATTCGATTTTTTAATTCTTCCCTATCATCCAAGGAAACACCCCCATCTCCATGAATCATACATACCCTTGAGAAATATTTGGTAATCACAGAAAATCTAAAAAAAATCGACAAAATTTTTACGATTAAGAATCACATCTTTACTCTTAGGTAATTATATATGATGAATTGCTATTAAATGGTTTATTAGGGAGATATTATGCTTTTATACTCGAGGGCTTCGTATAATTCCACTAAAGCGTATCCCTTGCCACATCGGGGCTATGGAGACATAATACTTCTAAAGCAAGGTCCTCTTTATTTAACTTGAAAACATGGACTGAGTTTAACCGAAGGAGGCAGAACCTTATGGAATCAGTATTTTTCCAAGCTCCATCTACTTATGTAGGAACCGTAGAGTTAAAAGTACAGGAATTAACAAAATCGATTCAGTTTTACACGGATGTCATCGGACTCCAGGTCATCGAGCAATCTGAATATAAAGCTGTTTTGTCGGCTGATGGCACACGGGCTCTACTCACGATCGAACAGCCTTCTTTTATTCAGCCAAAAGCCAAAGCAACCACTGGACTGTACCACTTTGCCCTTCTCTTACCGGACCGACTCTCTTTAGCCAAAGTATTCAAGCACCTCGCTGATCGCGGGATACGCCTTGGTGCTGCCGATCATCTAGTTAGTGAAGCGCTGTATTTGAATGATCCAGACGGTAATGGAATTGAAATCTATCGGGATCGTCCTTCCAAAACGTGGACTTGGCATAATGGAAAAGTTACTATGACCGTAGATCCACTCGACTCCAAAGGCCTTCATAAAGAGTTGAGCGGCCAAGATTGGCAAGGTCTGCCCACTGAAACCATTATGGGACATATCCACCTTCACGTTCACGACTTAGACCAGGCCCGGCACTTCTACTGTGATGGTTTAGGCTTCGAGATCACTTCCGATCAATTGAACCAGGCTTTGTTCCTATCTTCGAATGGATATCATCATCACATCGGTTTAAACACCTGGCAGGGCACAAATGCCCCACCTGCTTCTGAGGAAAATGCCGGGCTGAAGCAATATACCTTGCTGTTTCCTAATCAAGCTAAAAGGGATCAGGCTATCCAGCGCTTACAGCAATTGGGATATGGTGCCGACATGCAGGGCGGTCAGACCGTTGTATCAGACCCTTCTGGTAATCTGGTGATCTTAGCTGTTCATGGAAGCTGAGAGCGTATTTTTGTAAAAAAACCCATACAAAACAGCAGGACTCCATCGATAAAATGGAGTCCTGCTGTTATCATGATCGGCGTTGGTGACTTCCACGTATTCGTTCCCGCGGCTTCAGATGAGGTTAAGTCTTAACACTAAAAAACCCTCTCCAGCTTGAGAGGGCTGGAGAGGGTTCTTCTTTTACTTAGAAGATTTATCTTTATCTTCCTCAAGCACAATTTTCTGATCCGGGTAAATCAAATGCGGGTTGTCCAGTTGATTAATCTCTTGCAGTTCATGCCAGTGCATACCGTAGCTTAAAGCAATTTCAGAAAGAGTGTCCCCATTCTCTACTTCATGTACATCCTCATTACTCCTATCATCGTTCTTATTTTCCCCATCATTCAAATCTGTAAGAGAGTAGGCAGCAATGGTACCGGAAATTTCATGGCCGGCAATTAGGAGCGGTTCCCCTGTCGGGCTGTGATCCGCTTCTAAAAACTGAAGGCCTTCCGGAGCAACGTCTCCTGCAGGCATATCCTTAGAAAAGTCACGGCTAGTGAAGTATTTAACGAAGGAAGCTTCTTCAGGGTTCGTAATATCATACACCATAATGCCGCTTTGGCGTTCAAGGCCGACAAAGGCGTAGTCCTTGTCCCCAACGCTGCCCGTTACCACCGCTTCTGGTTCAGGACCTTTATCATCACTGCGATTGTCGAAGGCATTCTCTTCATCATCTGTATTGAAGAAATCCGGCAGAGCTTTTGCGGCAACCTGTTCAAACTCATCCGCACTGTCATAGACGACATCCATGGACGCCGTATCACGGATGGTAAATGAACGAGCTCCATAGCCATAAACCGCTTCGTATTTTCCGTCTTCGTTCTTAGGAGCCGAAATCGTGGTCTTCAGGCGGCCGAGCTGATCTTCCTCAAATAAACCATTCTCCACTAGACGATCCAATTCTTTCTGTGTGTATCCTTCAAAGTTTTCTGATTTCAGATCGTACTGATCGGCGATGTCACCTACCCGCGTCTCTTCTGAATAACCATCATAATCCTGAGCATCTCCTTCATTCGGAGTCAGCAGATAAGACTTGCCGTCCTTCTCGAACAGCGCGATTCCATCCGGCTGGTACATACCGAGGACAGGATGGGGCTCGATATTAATTTCACCGTCTTCATTGGAAGCATCAAATCCGTTTTCCTTGAGGGAATGATCCTTGTAGCCAAGAGACTTCACCTCCGTGAACGATCCTGCTTCGATATCCAGTGTAGCCACAGCGTTGCTTTCCTGAAGCACGACATAGGCGGTCTTTCCATCTTCCTCTACGACAATATACTCTGGCTCTAGATCCTCTTCATACGTATTATCCTGATTCATTTTACGAATATCCTCATCAATCGGAGCGTCTTTAAACGTAACTTCCTTTACAGACTCTTCGGTTAGTTCGTCTATATTGCCCGTTACATCAATGATCGATACCGAGCCTTCAGGATTCGTTTCATAATCTTCACTAGGTTCTCCTTCATTGGCCACCAGCAGCTTCTTTCCATCTGGTGTAAATGTCACCATGTCCGGCAGGGCTCCGACAGAAACATGAGAAATGTAATTCCCATCGATGTCCATAAACACCACATATCCAGCATCCTGGGCAGGCTCAGCTGGTACCGCAACGGCTGCATAATCACCATTTGGATGAAGGCTGACACTGGTAATGCCGGATACGTTTGATAAATCTCCGCTCAAGTCTTCAAGCTGAACTCGTTTCATCAAAGGCAACTTTTTCGTTTCGGACTGTCCTTGCTTCAAGCTGGATAAGTCAATAATATCCACGGCACTTTCAGCTCCGTTCACCGAAAATAACCGCTTGGTTGCAGGGTCATACGTCACAATCTCCGTTCCGCCTTCTGCGAATTCCGCTCCGCTGGAGAAGTTTGCCACTTTTTCAACCTTCAATGTTTCTTTCCCTTTTTCATAACTCATGATGGAGGAAACTGGGGTGGTTGACTCTTTGGAAGGTGCATCGGCTTGGGCCTGAGATGGAAGCAGGATGGATGTGAACAGAGCTGCAGTTGTTAAAACGGAGTACGCGACTTTTTTCTGGTGTTTCACTTGAAAACCTCCTTAATTTTGGTCGTCTTCATTGTATCGACCCTTAATTAAGGAAAAATAAAACCCCGGTAAACATTCTGTAATTTTGCAATCTTTTGTTATATTATGTATTGGGAATTACCTTTTCATATAAAACTCCCTAATTTATAATGTTTTCTAGAAGTGTGAGGATCGATGAGGAGGTCTTAGGAGTGAAAATGTTATCCAATCGAACCTTTCGAATTTTAAATACCTTTTCCGATATCGTGTTTATTTTAAGTATGGCAGGTTTAATCTATTACAGTACTTTCATGAGTGAAACTATAAAATGGGAAATGGCTGTACCACTTGCCCTATTGACCTGTAGTTATTTGCTTATTTTTAAGCCTCCTGAGTTTATTCAATCTATTCTGCGGGATTATACAATTTTACGTCCCTCTTATCTTTCTAGCCGAGGAAAAGTGAAAGAAGCCATGGAGCACTTGACTCCATGGCTTCTTCTCGTTGTTATACCATTACTGATAATTAATAATCGCCGGATTAGGATCAAGCGTCAGTACCTCTTCCGGAGTTAAAACAGGTTCATCTTTATTATAGAAAATTTTAAACCCGCCATATTGTACCGCTTCATTTCTCACGAATTTACGATAGAGCGACATCTTCGTTGCGGCAGGACCCCATCCATCATAGTTCAAGGCGACCTCAATATTTTCTGTCGGCTGGATCGCTTCTTTGTTCGTCAGGGCTTCATCCATAAACTGATGCACGAGAATAATCTTATCCGGCAGGTTGTTTTCTTCCACCAGCTTCGAGAGGTAGTCTACCGCTTCCTGCACTTCTGCTCCATTCACCTGGCCAAGATCGATACCCGGGGTTTCCCCTTCCTCGACGTGGAATTCGGTATCAATGGCGAGGTGAACATGCGGAAGCTTCAGCCATTTCTCAAGTAATTTCACCTGGTGAATGACAGAGTCTGTTCCCAGCTGGACATCAAGCATCAGTAAAGCATCGTTCTCTTTTGCGAGCTTAGCATACTTATCAATCTGCTCAGGCGGTGTCCGGGTATAGTGCTTTCCATTCGAACCCGGATCCCGTTGAGCCACGGTTGAAATCAGTTCAATGGTTGGAATAGCGGGACGCTCAGGGTCAGCATTTGAATACGCCTGCGTCTGTTCTTTTAACTTTTCCATAAGAGCGTCGGGTTCCATCTCCCCGAGAATACCCATATTGGTCGAGTTCGGGTGTCCATAGTAAGCGACCAGTCGATGATCCTTTAACGGTCCATCGGTTTGATCTTCGGCTCCTTTGACAAGGGTTTCTCCCACTGGAATCATCCGCTCGCGCTCGCCTCCGTGAGCCTCCACTTTCGGCATCTTCGCAAGTTGTTCTTCTGACATACTCTCTTTCAGAGGCTTGGCATCTTCAGCCGGCTCGATCGGCTGGTAGGGCTGTGGCGGCTTCGTTTCTTCTTTTTTCTGCTCGTCTGAGGAAGCTTCCTCAGATGAAGATTCCTCTTTTTCATTCTGATCCGTACCTGTCGAAGAACTCTCTGTACAAGCGATTAGGATAAAGAGCAGAAGGATAGCAGAGAAAAGCAGGCTTCCTTTTTTCACGATACTCACTTCCTTGTATAAAAATTTCTTAGGATCTACAACTCTATGTATCTTCTACATCTTACATTAGAAACATATTCCACATATTAACATAATTAGAGTATTTATGAGTTTATTTCACATAAATGAAATAAACGTAATACTTACTACTTTTTACCTTAACCTCGTGAACACAAGCATCCAGCTCTTATACTACCTATAAAAAGATGGTCAAAAGATCATTCGCTCCTCCTGCCCCTCCGGTTTCGTCCTTTTCCAATAGTGGAAAATATAGACTGATATCTTTTTAAAAATAGGAGGGGTAGCATGAAATTACAAGGTAAAGTTGCTGTCGTTACAGGTGGTTCTAGTGGTATTGGCGAAGCAGCCGTGAAGGATTTCTGCAAGCAGGGCGCGAAAGTGTTGATTGCCGATTTGAACGAACAGGGAAGTGAATTATCCAGTCAGTTAAATGACCAGGGATATGAAACCGTGTTCCAAAAAACCGACGTCACATCTGAGGAAGATATTATAAACATGGTTCAGACGGCCGTCGACACATTCGGTTCGCTGGATATTCTATTTGCGAATGCCGGCATTGGCGACGCTACACCTGCGCACGAGCTTTCCTATGAAGAATGGAAGAAACTCATGGATGTAAATATCAACGGCGTGTTTCTATCCAACAAATATGCGATCACGCAAATGCTCGAACAGGAAAACGGCGGAGCGATCGTCAACAACGCTTCGATCCTCGGACACGTTGGCCAGGATTCGGTGACCTCTTACGCGACAGCCAAAGGTGGAGTCGTTAATCTCACCCGTACATTAGGTGTGACCTATGCGAAAAATAACATACGCGTAAACGCGGTATGTCCCGGCTACGTTGAAACGGCGATCTTGGAAAATGCAGATGAGGAGATGCGCCAGGGTCTTGCGGGAGCTCACCCGATTGGACGACTCGGCCGCCCAGAGGAAATTGCCAAAGCGGTCAGTTTCCTTGCGAGTGATGACGCATCCTTTATGGTCGGAGCCAATATGCTGGTGGATGGCGGCTATACGGCGCAGTAAGACTTTTCATTCAGTGGATTTTAGTTCCCCAGAATAAAAAAACCGGAGAAGCTGCCTGCAAAAGGCAGCTTCTCCGGTTTATCTCAATCGCTCTAACCTATATGGGAACGATCATTTTTCGCTTCAGGTTCTTCCTGAGTAGTGGATCTCATCTTTGCCAGCACATCCCTAGTAGAATCACTGACTTCCGCCTCAAAATAAGGTTCATAGGCCTCAAGCGGTGGTCTCTTCGTAAAGTAAACGGCAAGCAACACTCCAATCAGTGATGCCGTAACCGCGATGACGAAAGGCAATCCATACCCCATTGCCTTCGCTGCCACATAAACCACGGCCCCGATGATAATCCCGGCATAGGCTCCAGCACGGTTCATCCTCTTCCAGTACAACCCTAAGAACACAACGAGGAAGAAGGCTGCACCAAACCCGCCATACACATATACAAAGCCCATAGCCAAGAACCATGGCGGATTAATAGCTAGAAGAACGGCTGCGGTTGCAATTCCAAATATACTTAAGCGGAGCCAGTTTTTAAACTTCTTCTCACTGATTCTCTTTGGAGCGATGTTCAAGTACACATCATAATAAAGAGAAGTGGCACAGTGAAGCAGCATCGAATTCGCCGTGGAAATAGCGGCTGCGCAAATAGCTACCAGCGTAATGCCTCCGATAATAGGCGGTGTGTACTGCTGGATGACTAAAGGAATGATGTAGTCCGTCGTTTTATCTACAGGTATGCTCGGTACAAGAACTTTTGCCCCGAGGCCAATAACGATCAGTGGAGTCATAATGAAAATCAACACAAGGATTGTACCCATGACCTGTAATATCGCCACTTTTACGTTTTGAGGAGCCAGCATCCTCGTGACCCAGTGAGGGGACGAAGGGGTTCCTAACGAATTCGATATAAAAATGGAAGCCAATGCCCCAATACCAAATGTCCCAAAAGGAGACAGTAAAATCCCCTCTTCAAGCTCCGGTCCTCCTACATTTGTCGGCGCTGTAGTCGTCGCGAGTGTGTCTAATATATTGCCGATTCCTCCCGTTAACGACCAAACCACACCGCTCGCAAGCAATACTCCAATCATAATTAGAATCGTATTTAATGTATCCGTAGCGGCTACAGACCAAAAACCGCCCACACTTGTTATTAATATAAATAATAAGAATCCGAAAATCGCAATTTTATAATCGATGCCCGTAATACTTGAAAAAACAATACCAAACCCAGTCACCTGAATATTGACGAGAAGCAAATAACCGATAAACATTAAAATACCAACAATCGCCTGCAATGTACTCTTCTTTTGAAATGGTTCAAACCTATGTCGAATAAACTCCGGGAAGGTTCTGGCGGGCTTTTCCGGTCTTCTGATTTTGTAAGCGACAATAGGGATTAAAGCGCCGCCAAAACACCAGCCGGCTACCCAGCCTATGACTGCCGCTACACCTGAACTATACAAATAACCGGGCACCCCGATGACAGAAGCTACACTTACCCATGTCGCTGCTGTGGTACCGATTCCAAGGAGAAGCCCCATTCGATGTCCACCCGTTGTATAATCATCGATCGATTCTGCCTTTTTAAGACTCTTTACATTTGCCCATATAAGAAATAAAACATAAAAACTAAATACGAGAATATACCATATCATTTGTCAGTAACTTCCTTCCTGCAGCTTATTTATACTTAAATATTCGTCCGGTGGCTCCCCATCGTTTCACACCTGATTTCTCCACTTTGAAACAGAGAAAAGTTCCTAATAGGAAGGAAAAAATCATCGTCCCCACCCAAACCATCATCGCTAAGAACATGGCCATCCTCCTTTTTTCGATTGTTTTGTATTACCCTTTTTACCTGCCCTCCTCTTGAAAAAATAAAAAACCCTTCACTCACGAAGAGAGAAGGGCTTTGTGTAACCATATGATGGATACCACTTGCTCTCTCATCTCCGGAATAGCTTTCGCTTTCCTCTGAAATTGGCACCGTGCATGAATAAGCCGGTTGCCGAGGCTTCACAGGGTCAGTCCCTCTGCCTCTCTAGATAAGAAAATTCTAAATATTCGAATGTTAATTAGACTCCATTCTATCATATCCCGCTGGTTCGTCAATTTATTTATTGAAATTAAATCTAAAATCAAGTTTTTTTTCAACTGTAAAAAAGGTATATATGCTGTACAAACCTTCTATCACAAATACATTCTTAATCCGATTATGATAGACTTTTGTATTGATTTTTTGATTTTGGAGTTTATTTTTCTTGTCTTTCCTGGCTTCCCCGTTAAAAAAGAACGCTTTATAACAAGCACTATCCTATCCGTGATGTTATTCTTCGTCAGCAATTAATGGAGCCGGAGCCAGCCATTATCATTTGTGATACTTATAAATTAAGTAAAGACAAACAGCAGAATGAAAAAAATAACCACACTGATTTTTAACGTTTTAAATTGATTATGATTAAAGTAAAAATCAAATCCCAAAACAATTACCAGCGGGATTAAAAGATATTTACCATTCAAGGGAAACTGCACGGAAAGAAAAGAGATGAATATGAGATAACCGACATAAAAAAACTCGCGGTTACTACCTTGAAAAGATGATCTCTTATTGTCGTCTTCTGTTGACTTCATACGTAAATCCCTCTTTCCCCCTTATTGATAACTAGCTTCTGTGAATGTGGATAGGGAATTAAGCACACCAACTGACATTAAAAAAATAGAAGGAAACTCTTTTATAAATATAAAAAGGTATAAATTTTATGGAACTGATAATTTTAGTTGTAATCATGGGGGCTATTTCAATTAGTGTAAGCTTACAAAGTTAATCCTCTTCCACTGAAATACCGTTATCATTTAATAACACAAAAGTTACTAACCCCCAGTGAGCTATTAAATTTATTAATCTATGGGCAAACTCAGATTTTAACAATTTCTTCTACCTCCCCCTATGTAGAGATTGAGAAACCTATAAACCAATTCCAATTATTTCAAAATGTTATTGTTAGCTCAAGTCTATACAAAAGACATCTAAAGAGAATATCTCGAATCCGACTCTTCAACTAACCTGCCCCTTATCAAAAAAGCGATTGCTCATATTGAACAATCGCCCCCGTTTCTTTAATAACAATTTATGTTAGAAGCTCTTTGAATACATAGGTATTTAAATCAGCAGTAACTCTCGCTTTTCATATTATTCAATGACGAGATTCCCCACGTATTGAACACTTCCATTATCTGAAATAAGGTCTACAACCAATACATACTCACCTTTTTCTTGCGGGAAAGAGAACTCTTGGTCATTTACCTGTAATGTAGTCTTTTTATCCTTCTGCCAGACATAAGCGCTTAGTTCCTCGATTCGAAAATCTTGAGTCTCAAAAATTATTGGGGCTTGCTCACCAGAACTGAAGTACAGTGGTTTTTGTTCTTTTGCCAATGAAAAAATATCTTCTGTCTCTTTAGTGTACTGTTTATCCGAATTCCAATCTATATTTGCTGCTTCTAATTCTACTGGCTCACTGAAATGCTGGCTCCCAAATGAAACAGTAGGAGGGGTAAAGTCATAATCTTCAGCAATACACCCTGATAATATAAAAACGAAAAGGGTTATAGATACAAGGAGTGTTCGCTTCATTTTCAAAGACACCTGCCTTTATAAGTATAACGTAGATGATCGAAGTTTTATGTCCCAAAATTACCGAACAGCATCATTCCAATAATATAAATCAGTGCAACCCCCAAACCTAAAATCCCAAGAGAAGAAAGCGATAAAGCAATTACTTTCAGACGCCCTCTCTCGCTAAATAGTGCAGTAATAAAAGCACCCAATAAGAGAATCAACAATAGTAACGTGTTATAAGGACTAGATAATGCATCCATTGCTTGTGGAGCAAAAAAATACATAACTATAAAAGTGGTCATTAATAATAAAGAGATTGGTGCCCAATATTTTTTCAACAAACGCCACCTCCTTCATATTTTGTAAGTATTTTTACTATAGCATCATTTATCCAAATAATACCAGGAAAGAAATGAAATACTCATTCCATGTATTTATTTCCTTTAGGGGCATAAGCTTCAATGGTTACATCGTAAAAGTAGATAATCTAAGAGGGTCAAAAGCTTTTGCTATTGGAAACAAATTACTTCCCCCCCCCCCTATCATTCAACATAACTTCATTTCGCTGATGATGGATGCTCTCTAATACCTCAAACCAGGTCAGATAATGGTTGAGATACTTAGTTGCTACACTATTTAAAACGCTAACCCCCCCCCATTTCAGCCTTCGGTGGTAGTTATTGACGTTCTGAATATGATTAAGCTCCTTACTGAGGATGTTAGAGTCAGATTTGAACTGATAAATACTCATCTCGATATCAAACTCATACGTAGCTTTTAAGGATATCGGTTACTTTCACAGTCGTCACCCACTTGTATTTGAAAACTCCATAACAGTAATCGTGTTCCAGTTGTTCAATTATCAACAACAAACATTAACAGAGCCTAAAAAATCGACCATATTTTTGGACGATTACTTTAGCAGCTTTAAATCGCTGTTTAACTCTACACTCTATCAATCCCCCGTTTTAGGAAGAATTGAATTCGAAATATTTCTTGATGTTCTTACACTTACTGCCCTGCTAAATCAATTAGAACCCTTCCATATTCTCTTACAATCAACGAACTGATTAGCCTCGAAAGAAAGTCTATAGATATCTGGCATCGCAAGCTTTTTCCAAAAGTCAAAATCGTGTTGTTTATCAAAATAATTCATGGTGAGCACCATAATATTGCCATGCGTCCCTATGGCGACATTCTTATTTTTATATTGTTCTAATACGTTGTTCAAGGCTCTTACGCCTCTTTGCTGGGCGTTTATATTTGATTCTCCGCCTTCCCAAGAAAAACTCGGGTGGGCCCATACTTTATGAATGGCTTCCTCAAAGTTCTCTGCTCCTCCCTCTATTAACTTCCTTTCTTTGAAATCATCCATTATGTGAATGTCTTGCCCGAGAGCAGAAGCTAATCCTTCTACCGTCTGTATGGCTCTTAAATAAGGACTCGAGATCACGTGCTCGATATTCTCATTTATGAGCACCTCGTTAACTTTAGCCGCATCTTTTATTCCTTCTGCTGATAACGGCCTATTTAATTCGTCTGGTGTATATGTAGAATGAGCGTGACGCACCAAGTAAATGTTTGTTGTCATGGCAGCCTCCTGATATGTAGTCTCCAAAGATTTTCAATTGAACATTGCTACTTCCGCATTAAAACCAACCGTTGATCAAGGCGTAGCTATCGCCCCAGACTGCTTAAGTCATCTATGTTTTCATACAACAAAGAAATCCCCCAACTTAATTCCAAGGGGGATCGAACCCCAGGATATAATAAGAGATAAAAACAAAAATACTTCAGGTTCCTTTATAGAAAAACCACCTATCATAAAAACTAATAGTTGTGCTACTGTCTTTCTTTTCAAAGAACTACTCCTCCTTTGAATATAATGAGGTATTCCCCTTATTTCTTCCTTCTTCATTCGGAGGCATGTTATTGAGTCTCTTTTCTATTTTCTCTATACGTTTTTTTACATTTACCAAAAGTGCGATGATCGTAAGAAACAAAATCGGAATAACTACAAATAAAAACAGCGATACCAACTGCCCTGCAACCATACTATTGATTGTAACCCTCCTAAAAAGGTCTTCTATATTTTTGAATCATGCCATTTGCGACATTATTAATATAGAGATTATTAAAAAACGGAAAATAATTAATTAAGATTCAACTCATGACTAATTGACCAATCCATTATGTAAATCAATCGTATCAAATTAATACCCATATGGAAATTATAACCACATAAACTATCTAGCACAGTCCTGCCCGTTCTTTAAACTTATTTTCGAAGATTTTCCTCTAAGATCATATCGCTGTCAAGCCAAGCAATCCCTATAAAAAAACTGTCTTGAAAGCTATAGACTTTCAAGACAGTTGCTCTTTCAATGTCCCGCCTGCCAAGGCCTTGCTGCAGTAGGAAGCTTCTGCTTGGTTCTCGGCATCTGGTCACGTGTAACAACACGTGGCTCCATTCCTCGTTCTACACGCTTTTTCACCTTTGAATCCATTCGCTGGACCATAGGTGCGCGATAAATCCGCTTCGCCTTCCCTTCACAATCAGGGCAGCGAGCTGCCTGGGCACCGTCCATATGTGCAAACCATAATGTAAATTCTCCGCATGTATCGCATGCGAATGAGTAATTAGGCATCATTGAACCTCCATTTATTCAGGAAGGATATTTTTTGTGAATATATCTTTTGGTAAAGCAATGGTACAACACGAATTCGGGATGTCGACAACGCCTGCCAAATGCCCCTGGACAGGTGCAGAACCTAACAGCATATACGCTTGTTCACCGCTGAACCCTTGTGTTTTCAAGAATTCAATAGCGTTCAAACAGGCGTTGCGATAAGCTGTATTAGCATCTAAGTACGTCTGCTTTCCGTTAAATTCGTTCACAGAAACGCCTTCAAACACAATATATTCATTATAATGAGGATCCATTGGACCGGGACGGAAAGCCGGATTCTTTTTAATTGCATATTTATCCATTCCGCCTTTGATAACCTCTACGTGTAAATCAATCCACCCCGGCATTTCGATACCGCCGCAAAAGGTAATCTCTCCATCTCCTTGTGAAAAGTGAAGATCGCCGACTGACAGCTTCGCGCCGTCTACAAAAACCGGGAAATAGACTTTTGAGCCACGTGAAAGGTTCTTGATGTCACAATTTCCTCCATTCTCTCGCGGCGGCACCGTACGAGCGCCTTCTTTAGCTACCCTTTCAAACTCTTCTCCTTGTAAACTTCCGAGTACAGCACTTTCTCTAGTAGGAAGATTGGCAAGTGGAGGCACACGATTCGGATTCTGTTCAACAAGTTCTTCTTCTCTCCGATTCCACTCATCAAGCATCTCCTGAGAAGGCGCAACGCCAATTAAACCAGGATGAATGATTCCAGCAAACTTCACGTTAGGAACATGACGGGAAGTAGCATAAATCCCATGAAAATCCCAGATCGATTTCGCCGCTTCCGGGTAATGCTCAGTCAGGAAGCTCCCTCCATTCTCTTTTGAAAAAATGCCGTTAAATCCCCATTCATGCGCACTAAATGTACCAATATCAAGGATATCCACCACCAGCAAATCACCAGGCTCGACTCCGTTCACATGAACCGGTCCGCTCAACACGTGAACACGCTCCAGATTCACATCTCGAATATCGGAAGGGTCGTCATTGTTCTTGATTTGTCCATCCGTCCAGTCGAGACACTCCATACGGAACGTTTCTCCAGGATTCACGGAAAAAGCAGCCGGAATATCTGGATGCCACCGATTATGACCAGGAACATCCTGCTTATCCATCGTCTTGTTCAAATCCACCTTAAATAATTTTTCGGGCACGTTACCATCATCCTTTCACGATAATTGATTGTTCATCATTACCATGCTGCAGGGTCTATGGTGTATAAAAAACGATACCCTTCTTGGATGCTTATGTTTATATGTACGTATCTTTTTTAATTTACCCTATTTTGTCAGATTAAAACTTTAGCCCTATTTTCTTATAGGTTTTTCAATCCACTTACGCCTTGTGATATAGCCTTCTCCTATCTACTTTGACTTCCACTTTAATAGATGCTAACTTGAAAATAGAATGAACGTTCTATCTAAAGGAGGTTTGCTTAACCATTGAGTGAAAAACGTAAACAAGTATTAAATGTTGCCGAACAACTATTCTATGATTATGGATTTCATGGAGTAGGTTTAAAACAAATTGTTAAAGAAGCAAATGTTGCGACGATGACGTTATATAACCACTTTTCCTCTAAGAACACACTGGTAGAAGAGACCATTAAACACCGGGAAGAGCGATACTGGGCATACATTTGCTCTACATCCGAAGCCTATTCTAACGAACCATTTGTACGGATTGCACAATTACACGGAGCATTCTTAAAAGAAGTATCCCCTCAAGGGTGTATGTTCCTGCGTGCCATCGAAGTCTATCAGGATACAGACCGTAACATTGTAGATATTGCCCAAAACCATAAATCGAAGGTGCTGCAGTATTTCGAGGAACTTGCGATTCGTAACAACATCAAAGATTATAAGAACTTTGCTTATGAGTTTCTTCTCATTATCGAAGGAGCTACATCCATGACCCAGATTACAGATCCAACACAAGCTACCGAACATGCAGTTACCATGACAAAAGCTCTTCAATCCCATTTCCAAACGTAAACGGCATCCATTCGGATACCGTTTTTTCTATAAGTAAATCTTTGCCCCATATAGAAGAGTTCATGGTACGCATTCATACAGCTTGTGTGAATTAAAAATTTTTAAAGCAGGTAGAAAGAACGTTCTATCTAATTTTCAAGAAAAAGGAGTATCGTCGTTTATGAATTTTACGAGACTCGTCTTTCCTGGCGTAACCATGATTGCTGTCACATATGGATTAGCAAGGTATAGTTTCGGATTATTACTCCCTAACATTTCCAGCTCGTTTCAAATGTCTGATACAGTTTCCGGTATCATTTCTTCTCTATTTTACCTGGCCTATTGTTTTACTATTATTTATTCTATCGTCATGACAACTAATAAAGGACCTAAACCTATGATCATGCTGGCAGGTGGTTTTGCTGTAAGCGGAATGTTTATGATTAGTGCTTCGGTAAACGAATGGATGCTCGCGGCAGGGGTTCTCCTGGCAGGGGGAAGTACAGGACTCGTGTCTCCGCCGTACGGAGCAGTTATTGCCTTTTGGATCAAAGAACCCTTACAAGGAAAAGCCAACACGTGGATAAACTCCGGTACTAGTCTAGGTATAGTCGCTACAGGAGTTGCAGCCATTTTACTGACTCCTCATTGGCGATACACGTACTTCCTGTATGCCATTATTGCACTAATTGTATTATGGTGGAATTACCGGATTATCCCAAAACCTGACGATTCCTTAAAAGTTCAACGCGGCCTTTTATCGGCAAAAGGCTTACAGGGAGCTAAATCCATGATCACCGGGGCTATTCTAATGGGAATTTCCAGTGCATGTTTTTGGACTTTCTCCAGGAGTTTTATAGAAAACAGTGGTGACTTTAGTACGCTCGTATTATCTCTGTTCTGGGTAACGATCGGACTCTTCGGGATAACCAGTGGGTTAGGTGGCACCGTTATTGAACGAATTGGACTTCAATCCAGTTATACCCTATTCGCTGTGATGATGGGAGGGGCTTCGATTCTGCTTACATGGGCACCTGACAGCATCCCTGTTGTAATAGGAGCAGCTGCGTTATTTGGCACTTCTAACCTGTTTATGTGCGGCTTGCTCATTGTCTGGGGAATCCGTGTATTCGAGAGTAATGCTTCTTTAGGTATAGGTGTACCTTTCCTTATGCTGTCCATTGGTCAAGTTATTGGGTCTATCCTTGCAGGTAGTATGATTGAGGGGATTGGTTACGGTGTAACGTTCGCTGTTTTTGGAGCCATCTCTATCTTAGGGTCGTTTTTACGTACAGCCTAACGCAGGTCAATGAAAACGATAGATCATGTAAAAAGGCGAATCGCATAAAGATTCGCCTTTTTACTTCTTAAATTTATGCCTTCTAAAACCCTGGACTGTACGCACTATTTTTTACGTTTATTGAAATAGAAAACTTGCCAATAGGTCATCAATGTAAGAGGAATTACCACTACTATATGCCCGAATAAGTCTAAATCTACATTAAACAGTGGATTTATTAATAAGCTCATCCCTAAGACATAGAGGGGTATTACTATAATTTTCAATGCCGTTACCATAACTCCTCGTCCCTCCCTCCCACTCCTGTCATTCTTTTACCTAACTGTTAATTTAGCTGCTCTATTCACACTTAACCTCATTATTCACAAAGGATTAATATCCTTAGTTATTAGTTGGGCAGCAGTACTTTTCGTGTTCATAAAAGGTAACGGTATAAAAGGCCGTGTGGTATGGCTAACCATTACAGCAGCCATAGCGATGGTGTTTGCAGTTCATCAATTATATAAAATATTAAACGAAAGAAAAAGTGATGCACTATATGACTGGAAAACAAGATTTAAAGAAATATCTCTATTAAAGTTTATTATTGATATTACTAACAAAAAGATCTTCCAATTTCATGGAAGTCCCTCTTTTTTGTATTGGGCTTATTCAGCTAACGCTGTGAAGACTTGATTTCGAGATATTTAAATTCAATTTTGCTCTATAGTTATCTCTTTATAAATGGACTTATAGAATTCGTGAACTTCTTCATATAAATTAGGGTTCCCATTTTGAATTTCGTACATCTCATCTGTTGATCCGCCGTTCTCAAAGCTGACTACTAGACCTTTACCATCACTTGTTAATTCAATAATTAATACATCCTTTCTATTCTTTTTATTAGCCAAAGCAATGGAAAACATTTTATCTTCATTTGCATATTTGTTGCTCAGTTCGCTTATACTGGATTTTTTTACTTGTTTTAATTTAATTCCAGCAATTAGCGATTTAAAGTCGTCTATTTTTTTCTTTTTGCTAGTTTTGGCTTCTTCATTAGCATGAATAATTTGACCTTCCCGTATATCTATAGTCCCTATAGGTTTCTTCTCTTCTACCATTGAGGATAAGGAGTATAGTGTATCCTCTTGACTTTCGCATCCAGTTATAAACGCAATTAAAGCAGACATTAAGAGCAATCGTTTAAGCATACGAATATCGTCCTTCCAGTGTAGCTCCATAATTGTTAGTTCAATCTTTTCAAATTTCTTTAATAACCACAATACTTTATACAAACCAGCAAATTATCTCGAAGCTGAGTCTTCGACTAACCTGCCCCTTATCAAAAAAGCGATTGCTCATATTGAACAATCGCCCCCATTTACGCAAATCTCTAATTCGAGATATCTTATTTTTATTTGACTAATGTACCCCTTACTTAAACTAAATTATTTCGCGTTCCCTTTTATTGATACCCGTAAGTGTCACCTTCATCTAATTTTAATATATGACTATTTATAGATAATTTATCATTACTCTCCCATTCCACTTCGACTTGTTCTACATTGTGTTGTAAATAAATTCTTTTTTTAAACCAAAGAGGCCCGTTTATTTCTCCCCTTACACCAAATGAACCTGCTGCACCAGCATCATAACTATAGAACTCAATAGTGTACTTGCCCCCAGGTGAACTAACCGTCTGTATGTGCTCATCCGCCTTCATTGATGAAAAGAAGAGTGTGAATGCTACTATCCAAAATAATCCGATAGATGATAACAATGATATAATTACTGTTATCCAACTTCTCGTTTCTACCCACCAGTTTCTTTTATCTTTGAACCCAAGAACTCCTAAAATTAAGGCTATAATACTAATTAGTAGCAATATATAATTTGGTGGAGCAATTAACCAAGTGTTATTTATATTGGAATACAAGGAGTAAGCCGCTAAACCTAAACAAACAAGTATTAGATAAAACGACCATAGATTATATTGTTTCCCCATAGTTCGCCCCTTTGTTAGATTCATCTTTTATTTTGTTTGAATTACGAACAGACTGATGTGAAGTTTTAAAATATGCAATTTCACACTATTATCTAGAAGCGACCTCATCATCCCCATTAGCGAAAAAGCGATTGAACAATCGCCCCTAATATAGGAAGACTTGATTTCAAGATATCTCGCCTTTCAAAAATTTTCACTTCTTTGGAACTTAAACTAAGGAAGAGGAAATTGGAATAATTCATAGGCATATGCAAAGAACAATAGAACTGAAATAGCTGTCACTAAAACTTTACGCTTCTTGAAATTGACCAGAGCATATAATGTAACCCCAGTTAAAGTTATGGTATAAAACACGTAATCAAACCATTCTGCTTTTATAAAGAAAGTGTCAACAGTTGAAAGTGTACAAATAAATAATAATGCAAAGAGATAAACCCTATTAGAATTTCTTTCTTTTTCTTGTGAAATTATAAATCACCCTCTTTTATTTTTATAATATGTAGTTCAGATTGGCATTTATTAAGAGTTCTGTAGCAATTTCGGATATCTCATATACTCTCATTAGAATACCTAAAAGTTAAAAATTTGCCTCTGTTTATGTGTGACTTGGATTCAAAATATCTTTCACTGTTCTCTTACTTCAGCCCCCTTTAGTTTAGGTTCCTCTTCCATAATTTAGTCCCGGGTTGGTGGATTTGTTGTCACATACGTTTGTGCAATAAAGTCATGAATCGAACGTTTATCTTCTCTTATCCCTATCATAAAGGCACTTATAATCAATCCAATTCCTAACGTGAGAGCATAGGCGACTCCCGCTACTAAAACCCTTAATATCATTGTACCAACCCCAACTTTTCTCCCATCAATTCTTACGATACGATTGCCTGCCATTCTTCTCCCTAATGTGTACCCGGACCATAAAACAGGTAATAATACGGTATAGAATAATCCTAAAATATCCGTAGGGTAGGAGTTTTCACCATCATAAAATACTCCATATAGAAAGTAAGAGATAATTCCTGTTATTAAAAATATAATAATAAAATCTAACACACTTGCCAAAAACCTGTTCCTAAAACCAGCTGGATAAGTAACTTCCATATCTCCCCTCCTTTCGTATGCCCGTTTACATAGTTCTTTTACAACTATAGTCCTCGTTTCAATAATACTCAGCTTCAAGATAAATTAAAGTTTTAATAATTTACTAACTGTTACTTTTTGCGATTCTCATAGTTAAAGCTATTAAATACACCAAGCCCAAGAGCTAGCCACGGTAACCGAGGAACTATACTATGAGAATAATTAAGGTTAACATTAGGAAAAGTTTGAGCAATCCCTATTAATGCAAACAAAAGAAATGAAACGGATATGTAAATGGATGACACCAATTTATTCAAACTATCACTCCTTCGTGCATAAACAAGGTCTTCTAAAACGCTACAAATAATATCTCTTCCTGGCCATTTGCTTTAGTACCCATTAGCGAAAATAAGTTTTAATATTTAAATTCCATATCTTAGAAGAAGAAAACTACCTACCCATAATACAATCGCAATTCGTGTTATCAAATACATTGCATATTCAAAGGTTGTGAGTTTTCTTTCCGCTTTATTTTTTTTAACTGCTTAACATAAAAGAATGAACATAAAAGGAGTATTGCTATGGATAATCCATATACGTTTTCTAAAACATTAATCAAACGAGTACCCTCCCCTAAAATAGAAATAAAGTGCATTATCATTTAGCATTCACTTTGCTAAATTCCTTCTCAATACGATTAGAAACTTTCGTTCTCACTGTATTATTATAAGAAGGATCATCAAGCTTCTTATTTTTTAATATACCTATGGTATAGCGAACCTTCTTATTAGAAATAATTAGATTTTTGTACCGTTCATCTCTCAAATATACTTGAAACCAATCAAATTGCTTTAATTTCCTCACGTTCTCTACTACTTCTTCCTCACTGACCTCCGAAATGAATGGTGCAAATGAAATGATACTAATTATATTTAGAAATATTCGACGCACGACTTTTCCCTCCAACCAGCGATTGCTCTTATTGAATATTGCCCCCAATACAAGAATACTTGCATTCAAGATACTTCAGGCTTTTTAAACCCGTGAATGGTTAGGACAATAATTATAGATAAAGGTATGCTCAATAAAACTTTATAACTTATAAGCAAATACATAATAATGAGCGGAATTAATAACATGGCAATTATACTTATAGGTTTACTGTATTTATATAAGAAGTACCCGATAAGACAAGTAATTAGGGTTGGCCATAGAATTAACGTTATTATCAACGGTTCCAAATCAGTAATGCCCCCTATCCAATTTGTAAAGCTAAGAGGGTAATCAGCACCTTCAAATTCGGGAAGTAATTTAACTATATCATTAAAAATCCAAATAATTCCATACATGTTAACCAAAAAGCTATTGTTCATATTGAACAATAGTCCCTGATTGTTTAAGACTTGAAATCAAGATAATCTAAAGAATGTTCTTATGCGGCATGCGTATCTAATCATTTAAGACAGCACTATATTTTTTTTAAAATATTCCAACATGCCATATATTAAACATACGATTTTTTTTAGGAGGGACTGAATGAAGGATCTGGATGGAGCGCTTACTATACTTCTATTTCTATTTTTAATCCTGGTGAACGTTTATATCATTAAGTGGTATAGAAATGGACGTTTACATTTATGGGGTTCCGGTCTTCTACTAACAATAGCGGGGGTTATACTTGGTTTTTTAACAGGTGCCATTTTAGTACCGACGTTTGGCGCATTTGGAGGGGTGTATGGAGCATTTGTAGGTCTTGTTATCGTAGGCAATGGATTAATTCTTTTACTAGCAGAGCTTGCCGTAACCATCGGAAAACGATTGACTAAAAAGAATAATTAAGCATAAGAAAACCCCAAAACCCACCGTCTCTTAATGAGATCGTCGTTCTTTTGGCTATGTTAAAGTTTTGTGATGATATTACCCATAAAAAATGACTTCCAGTTTTTGTGGAAGTCATTTTTGGATATTTTGACTTATTAAACTAATGCCCCGTTGATGTAAGACTCGAGTTCGGGATATACGTTGGTGAACCTTGTACATTAGTACCCATCCCTAAAATAAGGATAACTATTCTCTATTTATATACATTCGCAAATGTCGAAGGTGATCTCCAATCCATTTCATTAACTCCAACTTCATATTGAGTTCAATTGAAACCTCTTCTATGTACAGATTACAATTACAACGATTACACCAGATAGGGGCTGCCCCCACGTCTCCCTCAACTTTTAATTCATTTGTTTCTTTTGGTTACATAGACATCTCATATTGTTTCCATCTCCATTTATGACCTTAATTTAATTTTTTTCAGTACTCTCTGATCCTTCGAAAGCGACCTCATATAACCATTTAAAAAATGTAGTAAAAAAAGAGATCCCAACAATGTCAACGAGTGTCTGGTTATTAGATGAGAACAACACATTCCATAATAAAAGGCCGACAATCATGCAGAAGAAAAATTTAATATAACTTATCACTTTGACCACCTCTCATCTTCACATAAAGGTGCGTTATCATTGCTACTTCGATATTTTCATTTCGTTTCTAATATATCTCTACGAAAGAAGTCCCTATCTCGTTTCATACTTATCATTTTGTAGCTGATACCTCCACAATCCTTTTCAACTCTTCAATAAAAAAGCGACCATTAGATAAAGACTCGAAATCAAGATAATCTAAGTAAGGTGGTAGTTCTTATAACTGTTGTCGTAAGCGCTGGAATCATCATTTCGCTTTTATGTGCTTATTTTTTAGGATTGTTTTTCACCACTTTATTATATAGTTATATAAATCCTCTTATATTGAAAATTCCCAACTAGGGCTTTACAATTTCAATATTAACATTTAAAAAATATTTCAAAGGGGGATGAAAAATGAATAAATCTCTACTTTTTCTTTTAATTTCAATTAGTTTAATAGGTTGCTCATCAACTGATCAAGATGAAGAGGCTGCAAATACTAACAATGAGGATAAGGAATTGAATAAAGAAATAACTATCAATACTGGGGGTGAGGATTACGAACTTAAGCCAGTATATACATGTAACGAAAACTGCACTTTAAAAGATGATCTTGAGATGGTACATGAGAACTTTAATAGTTATGGAGTTCCTCAAATAGACACTCCTGAAAAATTACATATTAATCAAGGGGATATAGATGTTAATAGTTCTGGAGTTATTGTCCACTATACTTCCACAACAAAACAAGTAAACTTGAGTGATGATTATTCACTACCCGTAACAGGCAATAAAGGAGAATCCTCAAAGTATATTTATTATAAACACCACAATACTGAGGATGAAAAAGTTCAATATGACATTTACGCTTTTACAGTTGCTCCTAATTAAATAAGTCTATCAATATTTAAAAAGCTCAGACAAATCCGTCTGAGCTTTCAACAGCAATAAACATATGAACCCCCCTCACTTTAACTTCGAACTGTTTATGATCGAAACAGAGTTTTCGACTAATAAGCAATTGCTCATATTGAACAATTGTCCCCGTTTCGTGAAAAATCGAATACGAATACCTTGGATCTAATATTTTTAACTAACACAACCGTCCTCAGGTAATGATTAATTCTAACGCTGCCACCCATATAAGAGAAAGAGAAGCGATGTAAACAATTGAGTATGTCCTACTTTTTCCTTTTGCAGGCATTTCTATGAATTCTTTAATTATCAAAGATGGAGCTAAAAACAGCCATACGAACATCCATGAAAAGGAAATATCAGTAAATAACCCCGCCAGAAATATTACACCTGCTATTAATAACAAACTTTTACTTATGTACTTTACTATCTTTTGCATATGCCCTCCTCACTCAATAGAATCCCAATTTAATGTAACAGAAAATACCACCGTAATAGGAAGTCGTTTTTTAAAGTATCGCCACTCTTATTGAGTAATCGTCTCTTTCTCTCCAAGTCTCGAATTCGAGATATAATGAAGGATTGAGTATTAAAACGTTTTATGCCATCTTGTTTATAGATATTATAACCGTAACGAAATTTCACGTATGTTTTTTTCTTTTTTTAGCAAGAACATACATGACAATAATAGCTGCTATGTAACCTATTCCTGTCCTCAATACCATTTCCCAAGTTATTTTACCTGATATTAAGTAAAAAGCAGGTAATGCTATAGCAACAAATATAATTAAGGCAACCAAAGATTTTTTCACCATGATATCCCCACCTCCCAACTTTTTCACTTTAAAGTGCTTTTCAAGTATTGCCTCCCCGTTTGTTTAATTCTCGACTTCAAGATTATATCCAAAATATCAATCAACTCTTAACCTTGAAATGTATATGGAGCAGATGATTTAAGCAGACTTTCTATCCCACCAGCATGGTAAGGCATTAGTTTATTTGCGGTATTTATATCTAGCCATTTAATTTCATCTATTTCATCTTTATGTAATATTTTTATAGCACCTTCTAAAATCTTTGCTTTATAAGTAATGAACAGAGCATGATGACCCTTATCTTTAAAGAAAGCTTCATTTACCGCAACTATGTTTTCAGTTTCTATAGTTAAATTCGTTTCTTCCTTACTTTCTCGCACTGCTGCTTGTTCAAAGGTTTCACCTTTCTCAACAGAACCTCCAGGAAGAGACCAACCACTACCTTTATTCTTCACCATCAAAACCTTCTCTTCCATCTCATTAAAGACAAAGACATAAGCTACATCAACTCGTTCCATTCTAGAGCACTCCTAATTTTTGGTTTTGTATTTCGTTTCCTTCTTACTAACTTACTACTAAGTAAACGCCCCCAATACAGTAAGACATGATTTCAAGTTAATGTAATTATATATGACTTCCCCAACCTCAAATTCAAACATACCCAGCTTAACTTTTTCCCTTACTGGCATCCTGAGTATCGTCTTTTATGTTGGATCGGGAACCTCAAAATAGTAAGCTACTGAATAGATGATTTTTGTATTATCGTTGTCATTGCTTCTCCAATTAAAATTCACTATATAAGTGATTTCCTCTCCCTTATCACCAGTGACTTCAATAACTTTCTTATCTACTGTTTCTTGAATTCCAGTAGCGCCTTGTTGCTGTTCATACAAAATTTGATCTGGCGCAGGGAAAGTATTTGGAATTCTAATTTCTATTTGATCGCCTATGTTAGCATTAATTTTCTTTGGTTTTATTTCTTTCTTTATTTTATCTAATCGCAAATCGTCATTACCCTCTGAACATTCAGAAGAAGTCTTACACTTTAGTTTATATTTCGCATCATAAGCTTTATTGTTATAAATAAATTGCACTTTATCAAGTTGCTCTAAATCTATTTTGTCTGCTATTTGATTCATAGTAGCTTTACTTGAATTTTTAGACTCATCCTTATTAGAAGTCTCTAGTGGAGAACATGCTCCTAAAGCAATTGTAACCAGCATAATGAAAATTAAATTCTTCATTCTTAACCTCCCTCTTTGTTAGATATAATTATAATTTTTAATAATTTGGTAGTAATAGGATGACCGCATTAATTATGCGTAAAACGCAAAGAAGCCAGCTGGAGATGCTGACTTAAGGAGTCGGTAAATCAGATAACCCTCCTTTTCACGAAGACTCGAATTCAAGATATCTCTTAAAGTTTTTTTACTTCAGCAACATCTCTTCACATTAATTAAAAAGTTATTTCTTTGCTTGGATAAACATCAGCAAACCAGCGCAATACACCATTGTGGTGGTTAATAATTTGTTGTGCAGTAATCTCCTGCGAGTCCCAAGTGCTATGAGTATCTGATACAAGAGTAACTTTATACTCCTTACTAAAAGCTCTTCTGCAAGTTGTATCAATGCATGCTTCTGTTTGAATCCCTGCTATTATTAGATGTTTTATCTCTTGTTTTTTTAATCCATCATCTAAAGAGGTCTTATAAAAGCTATCAGGGGTTGTTTTCTGAACAATAATATCTTTGCTTTTCGGGGCAACATCTTTATGGATCTCCCACCCCTTTGTTTGAAATTCTAAAGATCTACCAGCTGGTGCATTATGTTGGATATAAAAAACCGGTGTATTCGTATTTCGTGCTTGGTTTATTAAATCTCTCAAGTTTCCTAATAATTTGTTTCCTTTATGTACCACATTATTTTCTTGAAACATTCCATTTTGCACGTCAATATTAAAAGTGCCTTTTTCATGTTCATCCCTCCATTTTTTTGGTATTTGATCTTCTTGTAGTTAAACAATCCTCTTCATCTAGTTCAATAAGCGATAGCATGTACAGCTATCGCCCCCGATTCCATAAGACTCGAATTCAAGATATTACGCATTATGTAACTTCCTAATTTACCCTTCTAATGTTTTACCCTTAATCAAAAGACGAAGAATCAGAAGGATTATGCCAGCAATAATTCCATAAACAAAGAATTTAAAAGTATTTTGTCTAGTAACATCCGCACCATTAAAGAAGGAAATTGTGATATGAGCTAAAATCATTCCAAAGCCTGGTGCTAAAACGTAGCATATACTTAACCATATCCTTTTCACTCTTCAGCTCCCCTCATAATGATTTTCTTTTCGAAAATTAGCTGGAAACTATAAAAATATATGCTTACTCTTAATCACGATAGGCCCCTATTCAAGAAGACTTGAATTCGAGATGATATTGCTACGAAGTTTCCAATTCTATAGTATAGATACGAACACATCGACTAAAAATGGTGCCAAAAGCAAATAACCGGCCACGCCAATTACAATTATGATTGGCATTGTGAATGGACTAGGTTCATTTAATTTATCAAGCTTTTCATTCATTTTCTTTAATTCGTTTAATATTTCTCTCTCATTCTCTTCAGACATACTATCCTCCGCTAAATTACTCGATTTCCATAAAATTTCTACTTACTAGAGGTGATTCTCTATTAAAGATAAGTCCCCGTTTCATTAAGTCTTTAATTCGATATACATTAAGCAAAAACTCAACTAACGCTTCCGTTAGCACAAAAATGAATACTGTGTCACTATGGCTTAATCAAGAAGAAGATTGCCACTCCAATAAGTATTGGTGTAAACATACTTTTAACTTTATTTTTTCTCCACATATCCACCGTAATTGTAATACCTGCTATGATCATTAAGAAAATCCCAGGTAACTTTATGATATTTAGTGTCAGTAGATTTCCAATAGAAGCGAAAAAATAACCTATTACAAGTGAGCCGATTGTGAAAACAAAATGTGCCGACTTAAAATCTTTTTTTGCAGAGTTCCTATCATCTGAATCCATTTTTAAATAAGTTCTAACAACCATAAAAGTTGGTATTCCCCACATAATAAGGAAAGTAACCAATGAATCAGTATCTACGTTCAAAAACAGCCCCCCTCCTACCTAACTTCATTCTTCAACTTTTGTTAGCAATAGGTAAGCGTT
Source organism: Halobacillus alkaliphilus (assembly GCF_900113125.1). Lineage (GTDB taxonomy): Bacteria > Bacillota > Bacilli > Bacillales > Halobacillaceae > Halobacillus > Halobacillus alkaliphilus. The sequence goes on from NZ_FOOG01000002.1 coordinate 116,943, forward strand.
TGACGTTATCTCCAGCTTTTGTCGGGTAGGTCAGGGATATTACTATCCCCTTCCCCCCTAAGAACCGCACGTGTGCCTTTCAGCACATACGGCTCAAGCATGCATTTATCCGTGTCTAGATTAAATTAGTCCTGTTATCTTCTTTCTCTTTATGTAGTTCATAACACTACGAAGTTGAGCATTATTTGGAATGTTCTCCCTTGCAGGGAATACCTTGTGGTATTCCAGATGGCAAGAATTGTGAACTAATTCTATGTTCTTATATTCATTACTTCCACCTTGGACTCTAGGAATTTTATGATGCATTTCTAAACCTTCGGTTCTATCTGCAATTGATTTACTACATAAAGAGCATCTGTATTTCTGCTTTTTCGCTAACTTTTGTCTATATGCTACATTGTTCCTATCAAACTCTTTAATATCACGTTTCTCAAAATAATCTTTGAGATTTTTATTAAAAGGACTATAATCATGTTTGATTTGCACGTGTCGTACAATTGGTATCCAAGACACCTTTTTCAATTGATTATTGGTTATTGGGTCAGTTAGTATCCAATTATTTTTACTTTGACCTGTTTTATCTGGTTTAAAATACTTTTGACTGATCCATTGCCAACTCTTTTTCGGGTGAAGCCTTCGCAGAAATTTGTATTGAACTTTCCAAATATGTGCATCCATTTTAGAAAAGACTTCTTTGGCGACAGTCGGACTCCAATAATTCGCTGTCCCTAATGTAATAGGGTTAAGCGTGCCAATTAGTTTTTGTACGTTTCCCCCGTATAATTGCCTGGCTTTCTCACTGATTTTCCTCTTCGCATTTTTAATGCTATCCTTGGAAGGTTTGGTGAGGACTTTACTACCATTATGAGTTTTGTATTTTCTTATATTGAAGCCTAAAAAATCAAACCCTTCTTCAATATGTGTTATTTTCGTTTTGTCCATTGCTAACTCAAGCCCCCTAGTTTCCAGGTACGGCTTCAGTTTATTATATAAATCATTAGCATCTTCCTCGGATTCACACATGATGACGAAGTCATCAGCATATTTTGTAACGGCATATTTAGTCCGATTTCTGTATGATGTTTTAGATTTCCTCTGGTCCTTTTGATATTCTATGTTAAGTAAATTTTCTAGACCATGTAGTGCGATATTAGCTAGAAGTGGTGAAATAATACCACCTTGAGGAGTTCCATCTTCTGCTTCGTGGAATACATCGTTATCAACAAAACCTGCTTTTAACCACTTTGCTATTATATTGAAAGCTGGAAATCCTTTAATTTGTTCCAGAATATAGTCATGATTTAAATTATCGAAACAACCTTTAAAGTCACCTTCAAATATCCACACCTTCTTGTTACCAACAGTAGTGTGAATTCTCTCAATTGCATCATGACAATTTCTTTTAGGTCTAAACCCATAAGAAGTTGGTTCAAATTTAGCTTCCCATTGTGGCTCAAGGGCTAATTTAGCAATGTTTTGGTAAACTCTATCTTTTATTGTCGGTATTCCTAGAGGTCTAAGCTTCCCGTTTTTCTTTTTGATATAAGTTCGATAAGCCGGCTTTGGTTTATGACACTTAATGTTCATGTCCTTCATTTTATTATAGAGTTTACTTCTCTCATAAGGAGTTAATGCTTTATGCCCGTCAACTCCAGCCGTTCGTTTCCCCTTATTAATTTGGGTAACTCTACGAATTGAGAGTAGTAGTGCAGCTCGACTTTTCATTAGTAGCCTTTGCAGATCTCTTACCTTACGGACCATTCCTAGACGTTCGGCATGATATATTCGTTGCTGTAACTTTTCTACATACTGACTAATCTTTAACCAATTGATACTGTTCCAATCAGTAATGTCTGGTAATGCGGACTTCTTTATCGAAGTATTCATCGTCTGTTACCATCCTTTTGAATTGTTCGTCAACGCTTTATCCCATGTTGCACACCAATTGGAATTCAGCACCCTTTCGGGTTACATCAAAGATATTATCCACCCAGTTATTTCCGATTCCTGTTGCTTTTCAGCATAGTGGCTTTCGCTTTTTCCAATTTCCTTTACCCACTGGGGAATTGAGCTGTGCTTACGCTTAGCTTACCTAAGTAAGGACCCCATTGGACTTAACAAGTTCAACTTCTGTCAGACACGAGTAGGTTAGGTTCCTCCAATACACCGATAGGTTTATGGGATGCAATTAAAGTATTCAGGGGAAACTACTTTCCTACCTATTGAAACGCTAGTTTAAACGTGTCTTATCTAGCGACTGTGGTGACGATGCTTATAGAGATTCACTTATCGTTAACCATGCTACTCTTTCCCTGACCCCCAACAGCTTAGACACTCAATTGTTGGTTGGGCCAACCTCATGCAACCTACATTATAATTACTTAAAATGCAGTTTCGGAAGGGAATATCCTGTGCATCTGGATAGTCTCTTTAAGACACTGACTCTGTGCGGAAGAAGTTGCTTCTTGTCGCACCCCCTGCTCCATACCAAACGTGCTAGTTTCCCAGCATTCGGCACTCCATCTAAAGGTATGTACTACATCATAAGTTCCTATGTTACTCTTCGAGACTAGATGTAACGATCCCTTCCACCCCACATACCTTTCGGTATTGATTGATTTTATCTAAGATCAATCGATTCTGTGGTAATTGTTTAAGATAAACCTTTATCTTCTCTATATCTTTTACATGAATCAGTCGATGAATATTCTTATGAAGAATACGCAGGTTTTTAAATTGATCACTTCCTCCAAGATTCTTTGGCAAATAGTGGTGACAGTGAACCTCTGAAACGTGAAGATATTCGCCTGTAATTTCGCATTTCCCCATCTTCATACTATAGCGACTAATACGATTATCCAAGTACTCGACACTTCGATTAGGTAGAGAAGACTTCAATAAGAGACTGATTTCTTTCTGGATATCAGGGCGGAGACTTTTGTACATTTGTTCTCGCCCTGTCTTTGTATAAAGCGAAAGCTTTGGATTGAAGTTCCTTGCATGGAATGTTTTAACATTACCTATGGGGAACAGATACGTACCATTGATATAGAACGTTTTCGTTCCTAAGCTAAAGGTTTTCTTATAAAAAGGCGGTGGTTTAAAAGGATGTTCTAGCTTTCCAACCGGTCGAAGACGGTTCACTAGAAATGGTTTAAGATCGTAAGAAAGACGTGAGAACACAAGATTTACATGAGTCGCTCGCTTAAAGTATTGGTGAAGTCCTAATACAAAACTATTGTAACGATGAATATTCTCAGCAGAAGGTGAACTTTTCATTCTTCGAATGAGCTTTTTCGCTTCCTGTTTAATTTTCTTTCTTTTTGAAGAAATGACCCCAGTATGGGCCACTCGTTTCTTACCCTTCTTGTTCGCACGAATGGTGAACCCTAAGAACTCAGATTCCCGTTTTCTTAAGTTTACAATTTGAGATTTCTCAGGTGAAATGTCCAGTTTCAAGCGCTCTTTGAGGTACAGACGTACCGCATGGTACCACCTTTGCGCTGTCTTTCCATCCCGACATAGAATTTTAAAATCATCAGCATACCTGACCAGATATCCCTGTTTTAAGCCCGTTTGTTTTCTCGCTCGCCTTCTAGCATCATCTGAACTGTAGGATTTCGTCAGGGGAAAGACTTCCCACTGGTCCGCAACCCATTGGTCTAGATCATTTAGGACGACGTTCGAAAGTAACGGGGACAGAATGCCACCCTGAGGCGACCCTTTTTTCGGGACACCTTCACCATCAATTTCTGACTTTACCATTTTAGAAATACAAGCCAGTACCTTACGGTCTTGAATACCGATATTCCAGAGTTGCTTCTTTAATAGACGATGATTTACGTTATCAAAGAAACTCTTAATATCTACATCAACCACGTAATGAAGTTGACCGTGATTAATCAAAGATTGTATCCTTGCCATAGCATGATGAGCAGACCGTAGAGGTCTGAAACCGTAGCTATGTTTGAAGAATTGAGATTCTACAATCGGTTCGAGAACTTGCTTGAAACATTGTTGGATCACTCGATCCAACATGCATGGAATTCCAAGAGGTCTCCATTTTCCGTTCTCTTTTTCTATCCATTCTCTTCGAACTTTCTTCGGGTGATAGTTTTGAAGTTTATTTCTGACTTCATTTACCAGGTCATTTTCTGAGAGCTCTTTCATGTTATCGATGGTTTTCCCATCGGTTCCTGGTGTTTTAGAACCTTTATTGGTTTTGATCATGCGAAAAGCGAGCAGGATGTTTTCTCTCGATATGATGGTTTCATATAAATGAGAGAACATATTTCCCTGACTCGCTTTTTCATGAAGATCCGTAAAGGTTTCCGTCATATTATAATAATCCCAGTTTCGCAGCGTTGACACTGTGGCATCCCTCCTTTGGAGTGATGTTCCCACGTTCCTACCCGATCGGTGCCATTCACGTTAGGAAAATAATCGTTTCATACTCTAGACTTGGGGCTATTCCTCCACTTCCATTACAGAAGTTTCATCAGTCATTCCCCTACCCTTACAAGGATAAATGCTTTTCAGCATAACTTTATAGCAACCGTTTTGGGTAACAGCCCTTGATTCAACGTTCCTTGCTTTCCAAGTACCATACAACATAGCTATCCGTACTAAACGTAGATGCTTCCTTTAAGCCTGTGAGCTGGATACCGCCGTCGTTCGGTATAGCGTCTTTCAGAGGGGGCAGTTTTACTCCACACCACTCACATCATCGTAAGATGACACATAAGTTTCCTTACGTTTGTAAATTTAGACCCTTACCTTCGGAAGTTCGTCAGTTCCTATCTCAAAGAACGATTCTCATCCTATCTAGCTTTTCAGCCGTGAGGCATATCCGTCGGCATACCTTGTTTATGGCTTCAGCCTTCGTTCTGCCTAATCTACCTGTGCTTCACACCTTAAGACCTGTCCGTCTTAACGCATGCAGGAGTGTTGACGGGATGGTTTCGGGAAACATGGATCCTTCATTCCCATCCTCCGTTGTACAGTTGAAATTTAAACAAATAAACTTCCTGCCTTTCACGCAAAAATGCGCTTATAGCAGAACTTGTCGCGCGCCCCCGTTACAGAAAGACTTGAATTCAAGATATGTATCGTAAAAAACTTAATTCTCGCTAACAGTATATCTTTTGTTTGAATTTTCTAAGTAGTTTATAATAAAACTAAATTACATAAACTGGAGGAATATTTATGGAGTCCAAAACACTAAATTCATCAATATCGTTAGTTGAGTATAACGATACATATAAGAATCAATTGTCCAACTATTACTTACCCGAAGAACAATTAAATTTCACAAGTCTACCATTAGAAAAAATTCATAATCCAAGTGTTACAAAGAATTCTACTCATGTTTTAATATTGGATAATAATGCACCGGTAGGATATTTTGCACTGGAAGACGGTGAGAAAGTTAAGCGATATAGTGATAACCCAAAAGCTAGAGTATTAACGTCTTTCTCAATTAACTCGAAGTATCAAGGAAATGGACTCGCTAAAGAGGGCTTGAGGTTACTACCCAATTTTGTAAGAGAATCCCTTCCTAACATAGATGAAGTCGTTCTTGGTGTTAACAAAAGAAATCATGCAGCAATAAACCTGTACTTAAAGACCGGTTTTGTAGATGAAAAACATATTTATGACGGTGCTAAAGGTCCTCAACATGTCTTGCATTTACATATCTAATTAGTAGGGAGCTTTTTGCTCCCTATTTTTTCTTTATGCATCTTAATCTTATTCCAGTAAAGCCCACTTTTCTTGAAGTCTCGAATTCGAGGTACAATCAAGGATTTAGTTCTTTAAAAACGTTGTATCCATCCTTATTTATAGATGTTATAACCGTTACGATATTTCATGTATGCTTTTTTCTTTTTTTAGCAAAAAAATACATGACAATAATCGCTGCTATGTAGCCTATTACTGTCCTCAATACCATCTCCCAAGTTATTTTACCTGATATTAAGTAAAAAGCAGGAAACGCTATAGCAACAAATATAATTAAGGCAACCAAAGATTTTTTCAACATGATGTCCCCACCTCCCAGGTAACTTTCTACCTTTAAAGCGCTTTTCAAGTATCGCCCCCTTTAGGTGGAGACTCGAAATCGAGACATTTTTGTATTAAGAAGAAGTTATTAGTTTTTTACTAAATCCCATTCTCTGCGTAATATTCCCATTTTAACAGCATCGAAATAATTGCCATTTACTTTCCTAGCTTCTCTGATTCTTGCCTCTTCTTTCATCCCTAACTTTTCGGCAACTTTAATCATTCTTCTATTTCCTGACCAAGTAGACATTCCCAGGCGATGTAATTTCGTGTTTTGGAAGATATGTTCAACCCAAAGCTTATAAGCCTCACTGCCATAGCCACCATTCCAATAATTTTTATCATAAATAACGATACCTGTATCTAACCAATCCGTATTTTTATCTACCCAATAAGAACCGACATAACCAATCGTTTTACCGTCTACTAATATAGCTAAAGAAGCAGGCATACCAGGATGAATTTCTTGGGCCCAATGACTTCTATACTCTGCCTTCGAGATTTTTTCTTCTGTTATGTATGGTCCATTCCATTTTTTAGCTTCCTGCTCCTTGTCCTCATATTTCCAGAAATATAACTCATCAATATCTGTATCTGTTGCTTCCTTTAAAATAACCTTATTACCTTTAATTTGTACCAAGTAAAACCCTCCAAATGAATATCTTCTTCTTAAATGTTTTCGATTTACTCACGTTTAGACTCGATATCAAGATAATTCTCCATTCAGGTTGAGTGAATATGAACTTTCTGGTCTCCAAGTACAATTTCCTTATCAAAATCCATCCCTATTTTATTAGCCACCTTTTTCGAAGCCATATTATTAGGTTGAATTAAAGAAACCAGTCTATTTTCACCTAGAACAATAAGTCCGTAATTTTTTAAAGCTTTGGCTGCTTCTGTAGCGTAACCCTTTCCCCAATGTTTTCGAGAAACCCAATACCCTATTTCAAGTTCTTCAACTCCATCAACTGTTTGTGGTACCAGACCTGCATGCCCTATTCGAGTATTATCTTCCTTATTTGCGAGTACCATTAAACCCATATCAGGGCCAACATCATATGTACTATAAATCCAATTTAAAAAGTTGTTGGTGCTTTTGGCGTCTTTTGTATTTCCATCACCTATATACCTAACCATTTCTGGATCTGATAATAAAGAGAATAAGTAATCGAAATCCCCATCATTGTACTTACGAAACTTTAACCTTTGGGTCTCAAATCTCACTTTTCCATGGACTCCCCTTTTAAATCTCAATTATCTAAATGCCACTTATCATTCAGGTTTGAAATCGAGATGAATTTCACTTTCAGTAATTATTTAATCTATAACAATTTCAGCATTACAGATTTATAATTCTTTCTTTAATCCCATATTGAACTAAACCTATATAAGGATCCCCAGCAATACCTAATAGCTTACAGAACGCTGGTTCAGTCTTATATCCCTGTTTTTTGAGTTCAATAACTTTATCTTTAAGCGTTGGGTTATTTTTTAAAAGTTCATATTCAATAATCATATGCAAATACGCATTTTGAAAATAAATGGATTGGTCTTGGCCAAATAACTCTAACTCAAAGTTGTTAGACAAAAATTTTGCCTTAACAACCTCACGACTTCTTATAATTGTTCTTCTCATGGTAAAGCCTGACTTATTACCGTAGAGATCGTCTAGCTTTTTTTCAAAGAGCCTTAAATCTTTTACATCCATAACTATGTCTAGATCTGAATTATCCAAGTCAATACCAATAGGAATAGTTCCACAGAGCATAGGATTATAAATACTCAATTCGTCAAATATACAGAGTTCTTTAATAGTGGTATAAGCATCTCTTTGCTTTTTATTACCTCTTTTCATTCCCTCGAAAAGATCAAACAACTTATCCCCCCTAAGAATGGACGTTTCCTCTAGGCTATAAAAGCCAGCAACAAAGGCTTGATCTATATCTTACTTATTTAACTTAAGCCCCTATTCAGTAAGAATCGATTTCGAGATATATTGAAGAAGATTTTTCACTAACGTTTGGTCACTTTTAACAATCTCCACCTATTTATCCTGGTGTTTATTAAGCATTTCTTCTAAATATTCTTTAGACTTTCCTTTTGGAATGCTGAGACTATACCAATCGCAACCCTTTAGTTGTTTGCCTACGTAGACAACTTGTCCGACATGATATGCGTAATGTGCCATTTGCCTTTCAATAGCTTCTAAAACCAAATGACTTTCTCCACGAATATATATTGTTTTCAATAAATCCTGCTCACTCAAATCGTTTATTGTTTCAAATAGTACTTTCCAGCCCTTTTCCCAAACAGCAATTAAGTCAGCTTTCATCCTTATATCATCAATAAATTCTTCCTCACGATTTCTATATTCTTTCTCTCCATCTGAAGTTAAAAAACCACTCCATCTAGAAACCATATTGCCACTCAAATGTTTTACTATGATTGCTACACTGTTGGACTCACCATTATATTTCCAATGGATTTCGTTTTCAGATAATTGATTTAATGTTTTATCTCCAAGGCTTTTTAAACTATTAAATCTTTCTAATACCACCCTCAAATATTCTTTTCCAACCACCATCTGAACCCTCCTTTTAAGCAAATCGTAGAACACCTTGTTTCAATAAAGCTCCCTTATACGGAAGGCTCCAAATCAAGATATTTTCCAAAGGTATTTAACTTTTAATGCAAAATCAAGAGGACAACGTACAACGTTGTCCTTGCAGCTTAATGACTTTTACTCACCTTTAACATAGAATTGGCGCCCTTTTGAAACTCGTATGGAACCCGCACTTCATTGACTGAATATCCGTTATCCTTTAAATATTGAATAATACGCTCTAAATATTCGTATCTATTTCCTTTTAAATCAACCAAAGGGAATATTCTAACTTCTTCTTTTGTTACTCTAAGCAACTCCTTAAGAGTGTCTATATGAAATTGTAGATCTAAACGGTCTGCATAAGTAAATAAGAAATGCGCAGATAAAAGGATATCAAACTCATTATCATTAAATGACAATGAAGGTAAATTAACTGGTATATACCGTTCGCTATTCTTTTTCATATCTTGAGTCCAATCAAATAAAGCCTTTTTCCGATGCTCTTTTAACTGATTGATACCTTCAAAATAATCCCATACATAATTACTTCTAGCTTTCTCCATGTGAGCGATGGCATGTTGAATATCTTCTTGTCCTTTAGCTTCAAGGTTCTCTACAGAATGGTCATAAGCAATATCAGATGCGGTAATATTAATCCCTCTTGATTGACCAACCGCCGTAAAAGAACATGCTCCAGACGGGCAATCTAATACTTTTTTTCCTTTCAAATCTTCTTCTGCCAGTAAAAACATGTCCATGTATTCTTCAAATGTTCTACCAATAAAAATAACCTTTTCCAAATCTAATTTTGTTCTCGTCTCAGCTCTACTCATCTATACTCACCTCTTATAAAGAATACATTTATCGTAGCATAAAATATGGAATATAAAAATAAGCGCTTTCACATCATTGTTTAACATATATTTCCAAGAACTATTCCCTTAAATCTTCTTATATTTGGTTTTATCTCGAATTCGAGTCTTCAACTAACCTGCCCTTTACTTGAAGACTCAGTTTCGAGATAAGTACCCCCTTTAGGGACATAAGCTTCAATCATTACATCGTAAAAGTAGATAATCTAGGAGGGGTAAAGGCTTTTGTCATTGGAAACAAATTACTTTTATCCCCTTTCATTCATTATAACTTCATTTCGCTGATGATGGATGCTCTCTAACACCTGAACCCAGGTCAGATAATGGTTGAGATACTTAGTTGCCACACCATTAAAGCGCTAGTGGTAGTTGTCGAAATTCTGAATGTGATATCGCCTACAACGAACTTTAACATAGCCAAAGAAACAAGCCCCTTACCGATGAATACATCCAAGTGTTTAAATGAAATCTGAACGGGAATCCCTCACTTGTGGAAGTTATTTTATTTATTGGAAAAACTTCCGATATATCCTGCGAACAATCGAAGAGGTTTATAAAATCAAGGAATGGGAATATAACTTTCCATTGCCCTCCGTTGAACGACAGGGGCAGTTTTTTCACAAAGAAACGATAATCAATAATGCCAACTTAAGGAGGCTATTTTTACTATGAATCGTTTTACAATTCCAAGAGATATTTATTTCGAAGACAATGCCCTTGAAATATTAGAATCATTTGAAGGGAAAAAGGCCGCACTCGTTATTGGTGGAGGTTCTGTTAAACGAAACGGAAACCTAACCAAAGTACAAGAACATCTGGCAGCTGCCAATATAGAAACGGAAGTATTTGAAGGCTATGATACCGAGCCGACTTTTGAAGTCGTTAAAGAAGGCGCGAAAGCTCTTGAGGACTTCCAGCCTGATTGGATTATCGGCATCGGCGGAGGATCCGCTATGGACTCTGCTAAAGCGATCTGGCTCTACTATGAGCACCCAGAACTTGCTTTTGAAGATGCAATTAAGCCATTTGAACTACCGCGTCTTCGCACGAAAGCGAAATACGCCGGTATTCCAACGACAAGCGGAAGTGGTTCTGAAGTATCCAACCTTTCTGTCGTAGCTGATGAAACGACCAATGTAAAATATCCATTAGCTGACTTTGAACTGACACCGGATGTTGCGATTATCGATCCGGTTATGATCGAAGACTTGCCGAAGCACATCGCTGCTTATACCGGTATGGACGCGTTCACACACACCATCGAAGCCTACGTGGCGAAACCACGTACGATGTATACAGATATCCTGTCCCTTGGTGGTGCTGAAGTCATTAAAGATAACCTGGTTGCTTCTTATCAAGGCGATCATGAAGCTGGCAAGAAGATGCACACCATTCAAGCGATGGCTGGTATGGCCTTTGCGAACGCCGTGCTTGGTAACGTCCACAGTCTTGCTCATAAAAGTGGTCCAACGTTCGGCATTCCGCATGGCTATGCCAACGCGATCTACCTGCCTTACGTGATACAATTCAACCGCGCCGTTGTAGAAGACCGTTTTGCTGAAATCGCGCGTCGTTTGAACCTGCAAGGAAATAATGATGCCGAATTGACTGATTCTCTTGTTGAGTATATCTATCAATTGAACAAAGATCTCGGTCTCGCTACTACCCTTCAGGATTATGGCGTATCCGAAGAAGAGTTCAACAAGCATCTAGATACAATGGCTGAAAATGCTATGGAAGATCCATGCACCGGCACCAACCCTCGTGAAACTTCCCTAGAGCAAATGAAAGAGCTCTTTAAAGCATCTTACTATGGTAAGGAAGCTCTAGTGAAAGCGTAAATAATGAATTTCAATAGGAAATGAGCTTAGGGAAATCCCTAAGCTCATTTTTTTATCGGATCATAACAGAAGTTGAGTTCCACCCGCTCCTTTGAAATAATTGGAATCGAATACGGTTTTCCATAGGAGGGAGCATTTGAATAAGAAACAACCATCGAAGGAGTTCTTCCGGTTCTCGTCATGTACATAATTTGCAGCGTTCCACTCGGGATCATAACGGCGCTTTACCAGATGGTTGAGAATTATTAAATAATGCCAGCTATGTAAAGGATGATTTTATGAAAAAAGTTCTTAAAATATTTATAACAATATCTTAAATATTTCTGTTCATTTATTTCCTGATAGCTTGGATAAAAGACTGGGGTATCAGTTTTCTTGCCTTATTATTTATGGCTTTAGTAGTAATCGCTTCAAGAATTTCCTATTTTATGGAAGGTTCGAAAGTAGATGGATATATAAATGCCGGACTCGGTGTAATGCTTGGGATACTTTCCTGTCTCGGATTGTTCTTATAGTATTATGCTGGTCAGTTTTTTTAAAAAACGAATGTACTATATTGCTGAATTGGCCCGATTCTTTAAATCTCAGCTTAGAGAAAATTTGATAGCAATTAATGAAAATGACCTCGGCACAATACCGCGGTCATCTTCTGGCAGCATAGATATTTTTTTAAACTATCCATGTTCTAGATTTAACTTTGATTTTGTTAACTCTTTTATACGAATAATTAACTTTAATAGATTATTAGTATCCAACAGTAGCCATTCCAAAAATCGTACCGAATATACCGCAAGCAACTGCCGCAATCATTATAATAGTACCATGAGTTTGATCATTCTTCCTATGTAAGTAACCAAAAATAACCCCACCTGCTGCGAACAATATCGGAATAAACAGTAGAGAAATAACAGAGAAAACCCAACCTAAAATTAAATACAGGTTAGAACTTTCCTTGCTTACGTTATTGCTAGAAATATCATTAGCAGATGAAGTTGGTTTGTTATCTTTTTCAACTTCTGTGGCTTGATTTAATGATTTTCCACATGAAACACAGAAATTAGCTTCTTGATTATTTTTTGCTCCGCAAGCACTACAATAAATAATATTCCCCTCACCTTCTAAAATTATTTACAAAATAAGTATATCTTATTTAAGGATAAATTACACTCATCTTAAATTTACACTGTTGATTTTATCATTAAAATTAAAGTTAAGTCCCACTAAATCCATATAAAACACTTTGCTGCATACACAAAGGAGTCCAGTTATGACATTTGCTCACTGCTAAACTTCCCCATGATAGTCGGGGGAATGGTGTTTGTTTGGATCGATTTTTTACCGATAGTTATCTTTCATATGTACACCTCGAGAATATACTTAACCATTGTATAGGCTGATAGGATGGATACAGCGCTTTAACGGCGTGTGAATAGTCTCATTTTCTTTTAGCTATAACTACCATTGGTGTACCATTACTTTTTCACTTTATAGAACTTCGATACGCTGCCTATACAAGTAGTTAAGGGCTGCTTTAGTATCAGCATTACTTATGTTGGTTCTTATAGCATATAGCACGTTACTTAAAAGATTTTCGCTTCTTGTTTGATCCAAAATAAAAAATAATGTAGATCTTGACAGCAAAACGCCAGCGGAATTTTGTCTAAGTACTTGTTAACTTCCAACTTGTGAGGCCACGAACATTATATTTCAGCGGGACGATTCCGATCCATTTTTTCCCCCTCAAAAACTTCCATAAGATTGGAAGTTCTTTTTTTATGGTAAGACCAGCACGGCACTTTAATAAAGCCTTTCCCTGAGCTCCCCAATATACAACTCCTTTCATGTTAAACAGTCATGTTCAATACAATAAAAGGTAAGGAAAAATAAGCACGGAGAAGGAAGGCGTTCCTATGTATAAAAATTGGTTTTTCCGGCGGATGGATCGCTTTATTGACTGGCTTGAGAATCACCAAAAAAGCATCTACTCCATTTCCTTAACTGTCTTCTTTCTGATAGCAGCAGGAGTAGGAGGATATACTTTATGGAAATATTGGAATAACCCTATGTTCACTAACCCAAGTACGATCATTGAACATATGGCGAATATCCCTTTTATTATAGGGATGTTGGCTATGGTTTTAATTCTGGCCGGTGGATCAATGGTCATATGGATGTCTTTATCGATGATTAAAAAAGTAAAAATTAATAAAATGGAGTTTGATATTAGTGACAGCTCCCTTGAAGAATCGAGAATTCAGCAGCGATTCACGTTCATTTCTTCCATGCTGGAACAGAATATCGAAATCCTGTCTGATATTTACGAAAACAAGAAGTCGTTCAAAAGGAGAATGGAGGAACACACAATACAGCAGGAAATCATCAGTTATTTAGCGTCTGACTACCGGGAATACATACGAGTTTTTTATCCAGATTTACAGTCAGAATTGTTTATTTTAGGTACCACAGAGAACATGGACCAAAATACGATGCGTATGTATAAGTTCCTCCTCAGAAATGAGAAAACTCAACAAGCCGTCTATTCCAACCGGTTAATTAATGGAGAGAATACGTTAGTCGGGTTAGCGTGTTTCGAGAAGGAATTCGAAGGAGAAGCGGAAGGACAGTACAAAGTGGAAACGGATGAGCATATTATTGTGGTTATGAAAACAGGTTTTGATTTACCGTTTGAACAGTATGATGTCGATGCCCTCCAAAGTATTATTAACTATTCGAAGATTTTGTACGAAGAGTTGATGATTACATATTACTTGGATAAGGACGAAGTTTTAGAGGATGGATAAAAGGCCAGGCCAATCAGTGTATCATAAAATGAAAGCAAAGGAGATGCTGCGATGACTATAAGGAACAATGGATCCCCAGAAGAAATGGCGAAAGAGTTTGTAAGGAATCGACAAGCGCGTATTAAAAATAACAAATCTAGCCCAAATGGTACTTCAAGTTTATTAAGCTATTTACACGAACAAAGAAGAGAAACGAGAACCCACTAAAAAGTAGGCTGATTTTCTCCAGGCAGCTCGCATAAAAGAGCATGACCTGGATGTTAGATTAGTACGAGTCCTTAGAGGCTCTTTTTTTAAACCATCTCTTCCAAAAGCTGTGACGGGGAATATTCTTGAGTGGAACAGGTGGTGTAACTTTCCCTGTGACCTGATCAATAAAGAGTTTGACACGCTTCCTTAAATAATCTTCGCCCACTTGCATTCCTCCTGTAAAACGCCTTTTACTATTGTATGTTACTGATGTTCCATTCACCATAGAACGTGTGGTTTCTAATGAAATGTAAATCCTGTACTCTCCGACCACTTTCTTGAACAAGGTCAAGACTCTTTAAGGTTAGTCCCCGTTTAAAAAGATAGTTTTCACTTCTAATAATAGGTGGAGTTTCCACTTTCATCCTAACGAAATAATGTTAAAATACTAGGATAATCTAATATAAGCAGAGAAAGGAGTGTTTCGATGGAATTTATAATCCTTGCAGTAATCGTAGGTGCCATTTCAATTAGCGTAATTAAATTTGTAATGAAAGGAAATCATTCAAAACACAAAGGAAGGGAATACACTCCTACAAGTGATGTTTATAGCGGAAAAAGCAGAGATTACAGCACTCATAAACCTGTAGAAACTCATAGGAAAGCTCCTTATGAGGAAGTGGACAAAAAAGAATGAACTCTAATCAGGTGTTGGAATTCTTCTAGTATTTTGCTAAAAATCTAAATAAATCAATTACAAGAGTATGGCTCGAAACTGAGTCTAGCAAACTATCCTTCCCATTGATTAGATTATCTACTTTTACTGTATAAAGGTTATTTCTTTATTCAAGTATACTGAACATATTCTTTAAAGAAGAAAAAATTATGAGGAGTGTCTTGATGGGATTTTATTATTTATTCTTACTCGTTATCGGAATTGTACTAATTGTAATTGGAGCCCTTAAAAAGGATGTGCCTCGTTCAGTTAAAATAGTAATTTTTCTATTTGTAATTGGTATTGGGTTTATAGTAACGTCGTTAGCATTATTATTGCTTCCCGGCAGCTCTGACGTTATTGCTGAACTTTTGAGATGGGATGAATAAGTTTCAATTTTGTTGAAAGTCCTATAAAACCAAACAGAACTTCCAACTTTTCGGAAGTTCTGTTTTTTTATATAAGTATCAACATTAAACTTTAACAGAGCCTAAAATATAAAACATGAAAGCTTCCCCATGCGATGAGCACCCCGATGGTGTCCTTCACCAAATCTATGACAGTAAAAGAGCGGCCATCCACAAATAATTGGTGAACCTCATCCCCCACCCCATACAGGATGGAAAAACCAGCAGCCAAGCAGCTGGTTACCTTCGTTAATCTATGATTCACGCCTAAAGCTGCGATGAGTAGAACATAGAGCATCGCGAATTCAACGAAATGCATCATTTCAAGAACTGTATTCATTTTAATAGCCCCAGGAATTGCTTAATTGTTTGTATCGAGTAGCTGGATTGCAGCCAGATCATCCCCATGTAAATCAAAGGGAGGAGCGTAATCCATAATCTTCTTATCACGTTAGCCATCTCCTGCCATAATGAGAGTTTTCTATTATTATAGAAACGAGACGAGAGTTTTATACTCCATCACTCTCAAAAGAGATAGAATAATGACCGCCTACACCCCCGTAAACTTCCCGTACGCCTTCATAAACTTGAGTCCTACCATCCCGACTGGGCCATTCCGCTGCTTGCTTAACAGAAACTCAACCCGGTCCTGATCTTCCGTCTTCCAGTTATAATAATCCTCCCGGTATAAAAAGCCGATTACATCCGCATCCTGTTCAATGCTTCCGGATTCACGCAAATCGGACATCACCGGCCGCTTGTCCTGACGCTGTTCCACACCCCTGGATAACTGGGACAACAACAGAATCGGTACTTCCAGTTCCCGTGCCAGCAGCTTCAATTCTCTCGTCATCGCGCCAACCTCCAGGTCCCGGCGTTCGAAGCGCGTCGTAGAAGTCATCAGCTGCAGGTAATCAATAATCACAAGCGGCCGCTCTTCCCCATTGTTATGTACCGCCTGGCGGATGGCTGCCCGGATGTCCGCCACCGTGCTCTCCCGTTCGTGGATGAACATGTTCCATTCCGCCATGACCCCGATTGCGGTCATCGCCCGTTCATAATCATCGTTAGAGAATTTCATCGAGCGCCACTTCTGGCCGTCGACTTCGGCTTCACAGGAAATCAAACGCTTTAACAGTTCCTTGTGCCCCATTTCCAGGCTGAACAGGTGCACCTCGCCACCACCCTTGCAGTGGTGGGCCGCTAAATTGAGTGCGAAGGCGGTCTTGCCCATCGATGGCCGTCCGGCTAGAATCATCAGGTCACCTTTCTGACTGCCGCCGGTCATTTGATCAAGGTCGGGATATCCCGTGGAATAACCGCTCATGCTCGACTCTCTTGGCTGGACCATTTCGTGGGCGATTTCCATCAACGTGTCATAGGTGCTCGGCGCTTCCTTGTCCGTCATTCCGCGGTACACTTCAAGACTTTGCAACAACTCCTCGAGCGACTCATTACTCGGATTCTCTATGTAACGGATCGCCTGCTCTTTCCCTTTCCGGTTCCGAAACGCTTCCAGCACAAGCCGCTGATCATGTTTAAATGCTTGCGTCGTCGGTACCGAGCCTGCGAGATCCGCTAAATAGCTGACCCCGCCCACCGACGTAATTTTATCATTCAGCTCGGTTGTAACCGACACCAGATTGACCGGTGCTTCCGCTTTGTACACCTTCTGCATCGCTCGATAAATCAGCTGATGCCTCGGATCGGCAAAATGATCCGCCATAAGAGTTGCATCCTTCATCAACGTTCCTTCATAAAGGATCGTGCCAATGACCGACTGCTCTGCTTCACGATTATAAATCATTCGAATACCCCCTCATGAACTGGTCCAGCTTTTCTTCAAAACGACGCTTCGTTTCCTCAGACACTTCAGCCGCTTCCTGTTCCCATACTTTCATTTTCTCCAGGTAGTCATTCTCTTTTGGCAGATACACCGCAATATCGGAGAACGAAGGCGGAAAAGGAGACATAAAGGCATAGCGGGAAAGCTTATCCATGACCGCCTTATAATCCATTTGCATCAGCTGCGGAAGAGCCATACTGACCATCCGCTGGGTAACCTCAAATTTCCCCGGGTACATTTCCTGCATCGTCTCCAAAATTTCTATCGCTTCCTGACTCTTCATGCCTCATTCTCCTTCCGCCACTCTTCATATAGTTCCGCTACTGTCGGCCCGTCTTCCTTCGATTTACTGAAGGACGAACGCCGCACCTCAACATCTAACGACTCCACTTCCTTCAGCGTCTTCACCCCGCGTGCCTGCCAGCGCTTTAAAATCCCTCCGCTGTACTGGAAAAATGGCTTGTTATGTTGAAGCGCGCGTTTCATCGCTTCCAGCACCAGCTCCTCCGGCATATCTTTGCACCACTCCGTAATGGACTGCGCAATATGGGGATTCAGCACCCCGAAGTTCTGTTCGTAAAAGGTGTGCGGATTTTCCCGGACGAGATCCACCACAGTGGTTTTGTCTCGTTTTGTTTCTTTTTGTTTAAGTAATGCGTCCGCTGACTGGTTCGTCTGCTCGGTCGCCTGCTGGTCCACTTGCTCGTTCGTCTGCTCGGTCGCCTGGCGGATCGCAGGCTCGTCACTCAGTCGTCCGCTTTCCGGATATTCACGGGTAATTAACTGATAGATAGGCGCCTGATTTTTACCTACCGATCGAAAAGTAAGATAGCCCTTCTCCTTTAATTGCTTACGCGCACGTTTAAAAGCACTCTCCGTTAATCCCGACTTCACTAAAATCGAAGTTGCTGCAAGCGTAATTTCCTCACGCCAGCCCGCTTTATTGTGAAAATGCATCAGCGTGTGCCACAGCACAATCTCTGAAGTCGTCAGTCCATCCAATTCCATCCGGTCATAAAACGCGTTAATTTCTTTAATATAATTCACGACACTATTCCTCCTCTGGCTTGAGGGATAAAAAAATAAGCCCCTCCGATTCTATAATCGAAAGAACTTACGATTTGGTGTCGTTTAATTTTAATTTTTTTATAAAAGTTTCGAAGCATTCGTTTCCAGGGATCTACCTTCCTAAAATTTCTCCTTAAAAATAAACAAAAATCATCGTGATTACTTCAATCAATATAAGAAAATGGAACAAGTGAACTAGCCATCCACACGACAATGCCCATCACGAATGCAGAAACAATCGATTGCTGGATGATTCGCTTCATCACCATCCCCCTCTTCTTCTTCTTTTTTACGATGAGTAAGGAAGAAAGTTTCGTATTCCTTTACAGATAACGAATAACTTGTGGAAGGCATCAGATAATACATATAAATGTCTTTCATAAGATATTCATTTTATAATAAAGGTGTATTTCGACCTACACACTAAAATTTCGGGAGGTTTTACATTGAGTAAAGTAGCGATTATTACCGGTGGCGGAAGTGGATTAGGTCAATCAACAGCACTACGTTTAGCGGAAGAAGGAGTTCGTATCGCAGTCGTGGATATTGATGAAGAAGGTGGAAATGAAACGGTAGATCGCGTAAAGAACTTAGGTGTGGATGCTATTTTTGTTAAAGCGGATGTATCGAAGTCAGATGAAGTGAAAAAGTATGTAGATCAGACGGTGGAGGCGTTCGGCTCTATTGATTACTTCTTCAATAATGCCGGCATTTCCGGCAGTGGTGCCAACTTCTTGGATACCGATATTAATGAAATTGAAAAGATTGTCGGAATCAATCTCCTGGGCGCATTATATGGTGTCCGCTACGTAGCAGAAGTCATGGTGAAAAATGGCGGAGGATCCATTGTGAATACTTCATCCAGTGCGGGTGTTATCGGGCAGGATACGGTGGTCACGTACTCGGCCACTAAACATGCGCTAGTCGGGTTAACGAAAAGTATGGTGGCGGAATATGCCAAAGATGGACTACGCGTCAATGCGATCGCTCCTGGTCCGACCGAAACCCCGATGGTGAAGACTTATTTTGATGCCAATCCAAAAATGAAAGAAAGTGCAGAAAGCGGGATTCCGCAGAAGCGTTTGGGTACCCCGGAAGAAGTGGCTGAACTCGTTACCTTCCTGCTCACTTCGAGTGCTCAATATATTAATGGAGAAGTGATTCGGATTGATGGCGGATTTACCAACACCAAATAACGTGTAAAACAGGCAGACTCTCCTACTCCAGAGTCTGCCTGTTTTTTATACAAAAAAACTCCCTTGCTGAACGCATCAGCAAGGGAGTCAAAATAACTCACAGATCCTTATTCCACTTCCACATCCTTCAGATCTTCAAAAGCCTGCGGATACTTAATCGTATCAAAGACCTCTTCCTTCGCGGCATCCACCACGTTAACGGTGACATCATATTCTTCCGGACCCGCCCCATCAAACAATTGATACAGCATTCCCGTGACGCCAAGGCCCATAACCGCAAATCCATCCAGGCTGTTTTCGTACTCTTCCCGGTCTACAGACAACATAAATTCGGAATAAGATTTAGTCGCCTGAATATCCTGAATGGACGAGTAGTTATCTTCATTTTTTATTTCTTCAATGGCAGCAGTCATCTGCTTCTCCATTTCTTTCATCATTTCTTTATGTTTGGAACTCGACATGATATACGTGACCGTACTGTCATTATCAATGACTTCATTAATCCCTTTTTCCTTGGCTTCCGCTTTGATTCGATCAAAGTTCTGATTCTGAAGTTCAAAAAATGATTTCGGAATCGTTACTTCTACACTGGTCTGGTTCTTATCCACTTCGACCGATGTTTCTTTATCTTCACTGGACGAGCTCTCTTCATTAGAGACTGCTTGTGCCTCTGACTGGCTCGCTTCTCCGCTCTCTTCTGCTGAGTCGGAGCTCGAACTTGTATCTGAACTGCACGCAGCCAGCATGAAGAGACAGGCTGCCAGGATCCACCATAATTTCTTCATGTTCACCCCCCCTATACCCCGTGATGTATTTATTAACCAATATAAGCTATTATATCATTAATTACAGGAATTTCGTCATGGGAAATTCTGAATCTTTAATGAATAATTAGAGAGCTGTCCTTATAATCAAAAAAACAAGCGGCTATAGAAGACCACTTGTTTCATTAGTTATGTTCATAAAATTAATTATGTAGCTTGCTGGATGTCACGCTTTCTAACTTCCCGTGTGTTGAACGTATTTGTTCACTTTCTTTAACTTTCTTTTTAATTAGGAAAGCATAGATGATAGGAAAAATACCTAAAGTTATAATGGCTACTATCCAATACCAGAGCAATACACTGACCTTTTCTTCAATATAAACTCGGTGTCCTCCAAATCCTCCCGCGAAAAACCATATTAAAAAGGCGATTCCAAAAGATTTATATTACGACATATTCTGCACCCTATTCCTTAATTATACAATAACACTTCATAGGTATTTTGTAATGATAATTATGAAAAAATAATAAAATTTTCCATCTCTAAGAATTAGAAGATGTGGAAATAGGTAACTTTTGCTCTACAGGATATAATAACCAGGGTAATTCGGTTTCTCATTTAAATGAGTCCCTCCTGTACCCTGGGCATGAATTAGAAGATCACTTAATTAATATCCAGGTAAGAGTCTACTTTCAGCTCACCATTATCACTCTCCAGCAAATACGTTGCTTCCAGTGTCGGCGTTTTGTAATCGCCGTCAGAATAATTAATTTCGTAAGTCTCGTTCATGGTAACTTCGAATTGACCCTCTTCCACTTCGTCAAAATCCACGAGTACTCCATCAAGCAGTACTTCGCTGTCGACTCTTCCTGATTCGATGAATTCCCGGGACTCTGCTTTACCAGATCCCTCATCCGTAAAAAGAGGTTCCACTATTGAAAAATCCTGTGAATTTAAAGCATCCACGCTCTGCGTCAGGAACTGCAGCATGAAGTCTTCCACTTCCCCTCGTGCAAAGCCTTCATTTTCGAGATTGTCTGACTGCACTCCGGCATAAACTTCCTCAGTAGGTTCCTCAAAATAAAATGATAAAGAGTTCCATGGATTGGACTGAGCAGCCAGCTTTTCGGTCGCATGGACCTTTCCTTCTTTATCCTTCCATTCTGCGTGAACGGTCACTTCTTTATCCAAAGGGAACGGACCTAACTCTGTGTAGTCAGATAGAGGCTGTCCTGTACTTTTTCCATTGATGAATAGAATGGCATCTTCTTTATTCGTATCTATGGTGTACGAATCACTTGGAAAATCAATCATTAATTCCGTTTCATTCGCTTCGTCCGGATAGACGTTTAAAGTATCACTGTACTCAAACTTCCCGAATTCCGATTCAGCACTTCCCTTCACTGCATACTCTCCAGGATAGGCCAGTGTGAGGTCGGTTAATTCAGAGGCTTCCTTGATTTCCTTCGTTTCATCTCCAATGGAGACTTTTGTATTGTTCATGTTTGAAGACGCTACCACTTTAGTAGGAATGGCTTCAATTTCATAGGTGGAATACAAACCGAATACGAGAGGGTTCTTTTTCACAGCGAAGATTTTACCGCCACCATGATCATAAACGGAGAAATCGAACATATGCCCCTCTTCACTTTCAAAGCCGTCTGTCAGTTGGTCTCGCATGCTTTCCCAGCCGGAGGAATCAATATAGGACAAATACTCCTCTTTTTGAACAATCGCATTGTCCTTTAAATCCACTTGTTCAAAAAAAGCGTCCGGATTTTGCTCCGTCATTGCCCGGTCTATGGCCTGCACTGTTTTTAAAGGATCGGTTAGGGAAGAAATAATAAAATGAGCACTCGTTAAAGTGACTAAGATCGCAATAATGGAGATAATTCCGGCTTTTCCTTTCTTCGACATCGGTTTCTTAGGAGGCCGAGGCTGATCAGTGTGAGATGGGGTTACTTCGTCAGCTTGTTGTTCCTTTCCTTGCTTAGCTCCACAAGAAGTACAAAACGTTTGGTTATCCTCGAGACTCTCTCCACACCTTGTACAATAATTCAATAATACCTCTCCTTTGATTCTATTACTCTATTTAATAAGAGCAGTTGGCTTTAAAAGAAGGATAGAAAAGAATCAATCTGATCCACCATATCCGATATGAACCAATTCCAAAATAAATACGACACAACCATAATCAGTAAACTGGTTCCTGTACTCCAATAAAACACATTCCGATCCTCTTTAAACACAAGCCCGTGATGATAAATGAATAGAGCCGGTATTACTGTGAGTACAAAGGTTGTCGATACTCCTAAGGTGAGGATCGTCATAACGACTGCGCCACTAAGCCCGAACACAATCGCCAGCACGTTTAATGCTGCAAAAGGTGTGATTAAGCCTCCGTATTGGGCGATTAACCGTTTGACATTCAATTGCAGATTCATAAATTTAGCCATAACAAATATAGAAGCTAAACAAATGACAATTCCAATGAATGAGACTAGAAATAATCTTGAGCTCACACTAAAGAAAGGAAGCGATGATGGTTCACCAAAACCCATCCCCATTAGTTTAAACAATGAATTAGCTAAGAAATACAGACTCAGAGAAAAGGCCGCCATATAAATAATGAGCGTGATAAGACCTTGCGCAAATGCTGTTTCCCCTGCACGGAAGGCTAAGGAAGGCTGCTTAATAAAGCGAAGGGCACCTTAACCGTAATCCCCTGATATCTTTTTTACTCTTTCGACTGATTCCGAATTCGAGGCCCCCGAATTGCTTCCAACGGTCGAAGTCGAAGTCGAAGCCGCAGCCGCTTGCTCTGATGTACCAGGAGAATCCGCTTCATGCATGGGACTGCCACAGACCGCACAGAATTTCCCGGATACTTGTTCATGATGACATTGTGGACATTTCATCAAACCACCCTTTATTTTGAATTTTTCTTACGTTTACGCTCTGTTTATGTATGAAAGAACTGAATAAAAAAATAAGGCTGTACGTATAATGGAAGAGCGCATATTCCATAGGAATCTCCTTTCCTAAAATGAAACGTCCTCCTATCACATAACACCTTCCTGATTAGGATGACTAGCCCTATTATAGCAAAATTTTCAACTTAACTAGTCATATTTACATAATTTTTTCAGTTTTATAATTAAGATATAATGGTCTTTTTATATGCTAAAAGGACTTTTATTCCTTCATATCCTTTTATAAACATATAATAAACCCGCATTACTATCCTCTTGTCTACCGGTACAGTAGCTCGAGAAACTCCTCTTAACTTTTATTCAAAACGTACATTGAAAAATCTTGAAAGCGGAAACTGCGGACGCTCTTTATTTCCCAGACAATAATAGTCCCTTGTCCCTAACATTCGACATCAATATGCAATAAATGTTTACTTTTCTTTCATATAGGATATATCACTATCATCCATAACAAACCGAGAGGCCTTCCGGACAATCGAAGGTCACACGAAAGGAAGAGGAGCTATGAGTACACCACAAAAGATCGTTGATCGTCTGGTTCACTTTACCGTTGAGGCTTATAACGACCGCTATGACTCCCCAAAGATTCAGAAACTGCGTCACGATTACGAATGTGCACTCGGCCAAGCGATTCAGATGTATAAAGAAGCAAGTGAAAATATCCGTCCAGAAGTTGTCCGTTACAATGAACTGATCTTGAAAATTAAAATGATTTTCCAACAAAAGAATTCGGAGACGGTAGAGGAGATTCTTGATCTCGATAAGAAACTGCGGGCGAGAAACGAAGCCTGCCCGGATGCGCCGGTCCAGAATCACCCCTCTGAAATCGTCGATCGTTTACTATACTTAACCGCTGAAGCTTACAATGATGAAGCTTCTTCTACGGCGCTTGAGAAACTGCGCCACGATTATGAATGCGCGATAGAAGATGCCGTAAATGTTTATAAGAAGTCTTACTATAAAATGCGCCAGGACTCGATTCGATATAATGAATTCCGGGAAAAAGTGAAGAAATTCTTCGGTCAGACGGAATGCGAAGATGTCGAGCGGATTCTCACGTGGGATGAGGACCTTTCTGAAGGCATGAGCATCCGCAGAAGCCACGGCTATATTAAGTAAAAACACTCCAGCGCATGGAGTGTTTTTCTTTGTTTAAGGCTCTATTAAAGCTTTAAGAACTCCCTGGTTGGCAAAAAAACAAGGGGGGGGCTTTACCTTAATTCCTGATAAAGATCTTCCACGTTAATATAATTAATACTACTGACTTTTTCTTCTTCATTCGTTTGGGCATGACCCCGAACTTCCACCGTTTCACTTTCACCACTTTGGTTATTTGTATAGGAAACTTCCATTGCGAATTTGTAATAGCCTTCCTTCTCTTCTATCGTTATACCTTCTGTTTTTAACTTATAGTCTGGATGCGCTGCTTCAAGGAAATACGATGCATCTGGAGTGTTTATGAAAGAAGCTTCATAGAAACCTTCACTTACATAAGGTTTATAATGCTCTTTAAAGTATTCGGGAAAATGACTAAGGTGTTTTTTTAATTCTTCGCTTTTAAAGCCGTTATCACTCATACCTTCATACGCTTTTGTTAACTTTTCATTCGGTCCATTAAACACCGTTTCCAGAGCAGCTCGTATGTTTTGCTTGCTTTCACTTTCATCGGTGTTTTCCTGGGCTTCTTCGGTTGAGGCCTCGGAAGCACTTGATCCGGAACCAGAGCTGGAGTTAGAGTTGAAACAGCCTGTAACTAAAAACAGGAAAGAAAACAATAGAACAAGTTTAAAATACTTCTTATTACGTTTCATATTCAAGATAAAAACCTCACCATCATAATATTGTTCTTACTCTCTGTTTACGAGAACCCCCCTAAAAAGTTTCATATTATCCTATTTTTGTATAATATTATATTTCTACCAATGAAAAAGAGCCTAAAAGAAAAGGCCTTGCAGACATTAACTCCGCAAGACCTCTCCCTTTCCTATTAATACATTTTCGTCAGCCACATCGATAAAGCGGGCACATACGTAATGATCAGTAATGCCAGAATCATGGCCGCTAGAAACGGAAGAACGCCGACGACAATTTTCTCGAACTTCACTTTACCGACCGTAGAGGCCACGAATAAGTTAACCCCAACCGGCGGCGTAACAAACCCAATCGCCAGGTTCGCGACTAAAATGACGCCAAAATGGACAGGATCAACACCGAACTCCGTCACAATTGGCAGCAATACCGGAGTCAGAATAACAACGGCTGAGATCGTATCGATAAACATCCCGACAAACAGAAGCAGCAGGTTAATGACAATCAGGATGAAAATCGGATTGGTTGTCAGTCCCGTCAGGTAAGCGGATATTTGATCCGGAATCTGGACAAGCGTCATAAAATGCGCAAAGGAAACAGACAGGGCGATAATAATCATCGTCGTTGAATTGATGACGATCGTCTGCATAAACGAATCATAGATCGTCTTCCACGAGAGCTCTTTGTAGATAAACCCTCCGATAATCAGCGCATACACCACAGATACAACGGCTGCTTCTGTCGGCGAGAACACCCCGCCATAAATCCCGCCTAAGATGATAACCGGAATAAACAGCGCCCACTTCGCATCGTTGAACGCGCGCAGCACTTCTTTTCCAGAGGCCTTGGACGTATCATCGGGGCGATAGTTATTTTTAGCGGAAATGATAAACGCTGTGACCATTAATAACGCACCGATCAGAAGTCCTGGAAGAATGCCTGCAATAAACATGTCTCCAACCGAGACGTTCGCGGTTACGCCGTAAATAACAAACGGAATACTCGGCGGGATAATAACCCCGATTGAACCCGCTGTCGCCGGTACACTGGCGGCAAATCCCGGCTTATAGTTTTTCGCAATCATCGCTGGAATCATGAAGCCGCCAATCGCAGCAACGGTGGCTGGACCGGATCCGGAGATCGCCGCGAAAAACATACAGGCGACAATCGTCACCATCGACAGTCCGCCAGTCATCCAGCCGACCATTGAGGTCGCTAGAGTAAGAAGACGTTTCGAGACGCCGCCTTTCCCCATCAAGATGCCGGCAAGCATGAAGAAGGGGATGGCTAATAGAGGGAATGAATCCAGTGAAGTAAATGCTTTTTGCACAACAATGTCAAGCGGGAGCGTCGTACCGAAGTAAATCGCGGTTAAAGCCGAGACCCCGAGAGAGATGGCAATCGGCACCCCAATCAATAGACAGACGAACAGCGTTCCAAATAAGAGGAGAATACTCATGTGGCGATCCCCTCGCTTTTCGGCTTATCATAATTTCCTTTCCATATCTGGATCAGCTGAATCGCTAAGCGGATGGTCATACCAATCGACCCGATCGGTACGGCAGCCATCGGAATCCACATCGGAATCTGCATCGCCGGTGATTGCTGACCGTAGCTTAACGTATCGAGGACGAGATTGGTTCCATATACCGCTAAAAATAGGACCAGCAGAAACCAAAGAATCACGCTCGCTGACTCCAGTATTTTTCTTACGACTCCGTGAAACAAGGTTATAAAAGCATCGACACGGATGTGCTCTCTCATTTTCACGGCGTAGCTTGCGCCGACCCACACCTGGAAGATGTGCAGGTAACGGGCGATTTCCTCCGTCCAGCTGGGAGCGGACTGGAAAATATAGCGTCCCACCACCTGACTGAAAATAAGGACGACCATCAGGGCCAGTGTGGCCACCAGTATTCCTTTTTCTATATTGGCAAAAATCTTCGACATGACTGTCCCACCCTGTTATGTAGTAAAGGAAGGCCGCGGCCTTCCTTTAAGTTATCGTTATTCAACAGCTTTCTGCACTTTTTCCATCAGGTCTTTACCGATATCATCTTCAAATTCGTCATAAACTGACTGAACTTCTTCTTTGAAGGATTTGATAAGTTCCTCGGAAGGCTCATTCACTTCCATACCTTCTGCTTTCAACTCTTCCAAGAACTCACTATCCTGCTTCTGGGCCAGTTCCCGCTGTTCTGTCCGGTATTCTTCAGACGCTTCCACAACTAACTCCTGCAGGTCTTTCGGAAGCCCCTCGTAAAAGTCATTATTCATCAATAGAGCGGTCGGCGCATACACATGGCCGGTTAGCGTCAAGTAGTCCTGCACTTCATAGAACTTATTCGTATAGAACAGGGAAACCGGTGCTTCCATTGCGTCATAGGTTCCCTGCTGCAGGGCTGTATAGAGCTCCCCGAACGCGAAAGGAGAAGCATTCATCCCGAGCGCGTTAAAGGTTGCCGTATGAACCGCACTTTCTAACGTACGCATTTTCAGGCCTTGAATATCCTCAAGCGACTCAACTGGACCCTTGTTATTCGACAGATGACGGAAGCCATTTTCCGCAAAAACAAGTCCCTTGATGTTTTGTTCCGATAAATCATCCAGCAGTCCCTGACCGATTTCTCCGTCCAGTACTTTGTACGCCTGCTCGTAGTTTTCAAACAGGAACGGCAGGTCAAACACCATGAAATCTTCATTAAATGAAGAAATCGACGCAACCGCTGGGATCGTCATTTGAATATTGCCCTGCTGCACCGCTTCAATCGCTTCCCGGTCAGAAGGATACAGCTCCCCGTTCGGGTGAAGTTCGACCTTAAGCTGCCCGTCCGACTCTTCCTCAAGCTTCTCTTTAAACGATTCTGCTGCAATATGAGACGACTGATCCTCGGACACTAAGTGAGCGATACTGATCGTATATGTTTCCCCGCTCCCGTCCTCAGAGCCTCCTCCATCACCTGAACTTGGACGTCCACACGCAGATAATGTGATCAGAGCTGCAAATAATATAAGAAAAATTTTCTTCATATGTACTCCTCCTAAGACTGATATTGAGTGATGCGCGTACTGACTTTTTTCATATGTAGTTCGATCGTTGCTGAGGCTCGCTCGACATCTTTTGCCTCCACCGCTTCCAGAATGGCTTCGTGTTCCTGACAGGCAGCTTCTGCACTTTGAGACAGCGTGTTCGATAAGATAATAAAGGCGCGGTAATCCCCGGAATTCATTTGCAGGATCAAATCCTTTAACTTCTTATTTTCATTGTCATTTGTCAGCAGTAAGTGAAAATCACGATCCAGCTCGACAAACGCTTCATAATCCTCTTCTGTAATCGCTTTCTTCTGATTCCGTACATTTTCCCGCAGTTGTTCAATGGCAGCTTGAGATCGAATAGGGGTAATCGTTCGGAGGTTGTGCGTTTCAAGCAGCGTGCGGACTTCCATCAGATGCAGGGCTCCCTCCATCGTAAAGGTAGCCACCCTGGCCGGCTTCCCTTTCTTGAGGACGACCAGTCCATCCGCAGCGAGGCGGCGCAGTGCCTCACGCAGCGGCGTTCGACTGACACCGATCTGCTTGGAAATCTTTTCTTCGGGTAATTCTTCGTTGGCACTGAATTCTCCAGAAACAATCGACTGACGCAGCAAATCATACGTCTGGTCAGATATGGACATCATCTTATTGACCCTTCTCATGAATCACTCCACCTATGTTTTTCTGTATACAGTATACTGGAAATTGTATAAGAGTTTCATAACTTTGTAAACTGAATTTTAAAAAAATTACAAAAAATGAACAAATAAAAGCAGCTTTTCCAACGAAATTCCTGCCACTATAAGAAAGTGCTGGAATATTCATTTAGAACCTACAATTTGTCCAAATTTGATGTTATAATTTTCTGACTATTTGGATAGGATAATTATACAAGAATCTATTAATAAAAAGGAGCTGCTTCCTATGCAGATTGAAGCGAAATGTAAACGGAGTATCTTCAGCCAAAAGCCTATCCGCCTGAACGAAGCAAAAAATGAAGAAGCCTTGCAGAAACTATTGGACGCGCCTCACCACTGTTACTTTACAGAAGGTAAATACTACACCTTCACCGTCCACCCTCAGGTGTGGGAAAGCACAAATAATTTCTCAGAGAATCAAATGTTCAATGTCGTCCGTGATTTTGACCGCGTCGCCGATCACTTTGAATTACAAACACTGTCTAAATTGTAATCGAGCGATGAATCATCGCTCGGTTTTTTGTTTACTAGATTCAGATTGTCTGTAAAAAATCCCCGAGTGTATCATAAAATATGACCCTGCTTTCACTCACAGGGTCATATTTTATTTCCTTATTGGAGCCGATCATCCTCAGGCGTCCGGCAAAGCCGCCGCTTCCCCGGGTTCAGCGTTCGTTACATACGTACCGGCAATAAGATCGTGGATCGCCCGGTGATCCTTGCGAAAAGCAACAAAAAAAGCACTGACAATATAGAGAACACCGAACGTCAGTCCATAGATCAAACCTGATAGGACTACGCGCAACAGCATCGTCCCAATGCCTACATCTTTTCCATTTGTTTTCACAATACGGATCCCCATGATTTTCTTTCCGACGACGTAGCCATACCAGAAGACAGGCACGATGAGCATATACAGCCCCTCGATCAGATTAGATATCACGCTGTTCAGTTCTGTCTGAAACAGTCCGGACACGATCAGACAAATAGGCAGAAATACAATCAGACCATCCAGCAGGACAGCGCCCAATCTTCTTAATAACCCGACCGATTGATCCATAACCTTCCCCTTTCTATCAATCCGAATAAAAAAATAAAGCTGCCCAAGGAGCGGCAGCTTTGTATACGATTAACCTTGCTTAAGATCATCTTTGTACTGTAACCCTACCGCTTCTCCTGGGTCGGCTTCCGTCACATACGTACCAGCTATAAAATCATGAATCGCACGGTTATCTTCGCGCAACCCGACCATAAAGGCACTGACAATATAACCAATGCCTAGCGTAAGCGCATAAACCAAAGCAGATACCCACACACGCATAAGCATCGTGCCAATACCTACATTACTTCCATCCTTTTTCACAACGCGGATGCCTATGATCCTTTTTCCTACCACATAGCCATACCAGAGAACAGGCACAATAATCATATATAGCGATTGTAGAAAATTAGGTATGCCACTATCCGTATCCGCGTTGAATAGAAAAACGGAAATAAGACCGATCGGTAAGAAGACAATCAGTCCATCCAATAATGAGGCTCCAAATCTTTTAGAAAACCCAACTGTTTGATCCATAGTTTTCCCCTCTCTATCTTTCTGCCTTACATTTTACTTCGGATAATATTCCTATGCAAAACATAGGAATAAACGACCTACTATTTTAATTGAATAATTTTCTATTACACTTAAAAAACATCTTCCATGTATAAGAACTATTACCCACGGAAGATGTTTTAAATCTCATTTTACAACATTAATCTAAACGTTTATCCTTCAGTTGGTCTGAAACTCTCTTCCAATACTCTCGCTACAAAAGAGGCAAATTCTGCTCTAGTAATCTCCTGCTCCGGTCTAAACGTTCCGTCCGGATAGCCAACGGTTATATTGTTGGCGGCCAGGGTTTGAATATAGGAATCTGCCCAGTGCCCTTTAGTATCTGTAAAAATAGAAGTTTGACCTTGTAATTGATAAGCTTTTGAAACAATAATGGCCATTTCTGCCCGACTTAAATTTTCATTCGGTTGAAAGGTACCATCATTGTATCCTGAGAGGATTTTCGCCTTTGCGGCTGCTCCAATGTATCCGCTCGCCCAATGATCTTCAGCTACATCTGGAAAGTCAGATACAACCTTTTCAAGCCCTAGTTCTCTAGAGATGACTGTCGCAGCTTCGGCCCGCGTTATATTTACATTCGGCTTGAAGGTTCCGTCATCATACCCTACCAACAAGTTATCTTCTACTAAATAATTAATCTCTTCTTCAGCCCAATGCCCTTCGATATCCTTGAAACTAACATCATTCGAAGGTTTCTCAATAGTTACATCTGACGAATTAATTTCTTCCACGTTCCCTGCGATGTCCAAACTGCGATAGTCCACAGTGTTAGTTCCTTCTTCAGTTACTAGAATAGCAGTGTTATATTCCTGCCATTCTCCCTGATTGATTCGATATTCTGTCTTCTTAACCCCGGAAAGAGCGTCGGAGGAACTCAGGGTTACCTCTACGGCAGTGTCTTGGTTTTCAGAACTCATAGAAGTGACGGGAGAAGTTGTATCTATTTTGATCATTTTACTTTGAATGTCTTCTTCATTGCCAGCCTTATCAAAGCTGCGGTACTCGAGCTTATGTGTACCTTCTTCCTTAAGTTCCACGGGTGTACTATAAGATGTCCATTCTCCGTCATTTATTCTATATTCAGTTTTGCTAACCCCTGTTAGTGAGTCTGTCGCACTCAGGGCTAACTCTACACTTGAGTCCTGCCATTGATCGCTTACATCATTAATTGAAGTTTCTGGAGCAATTAAATCAAGCTTAACGGTTAAGCTCTTCGTATCTTCTTCATTTCCAGCTCCATCTACACTTCGATACTCGACCACATTTTCGCCTTCTTGGCTCAACGTAACAGTCCCGTTATATGATGTCCATTCACTACCGTTAAGTTTATATTCAATAGAAGCTGGACCTGATAATTCTTCCTCGGCTGTTAATGTCAATTCCACTTCCTCATTCAGCCATTCGGCAGGAATTTCAGAAGCTGTAGTGACCGGGGCGGTTTTGTCAATTTTGACTACAACACTTTGGATGTCCTCTTCATTACCTGCTTGATCGATACTTCTATATTCTATTGTAGTTGATCCTTCACGATCTACCGTAATAGGATCGCTATAGGCTGTCCATTTTCCTTCATTAATTCTGTATTCGATAGAAGCTACACCTGACAACTCGTCAGAGGATGATAATGTTAGCTCAATATCCTGCTTGGACCAGTCTGTTAGTACATTCCCAGTAGAAGTGACTGGCGCTGTTTTGTCTACTTTAACGACTTTGCTTTGAGTTG
This sequence comes from Halobacillus alkaliphilus, assembly GCF_900113125.1. Classification (GTDB taxonomy): domain Bacteria; phylum Bacillota; class Bacilli; order Bacillales; family Halobacillaceae; genus Halobacillus; species Halobacillus alkaliphilus. The sequence goes on from NZ_FOOG01000002.1 coordinate 149,179, forward strand.
CTTCTACGTTCCCAGCATGATCGATACTGCGAAATTCTACTTTATTGTTTCCATCTTCTTCAACTAGAATAGAAGTATTGTAGTTGACCCATTCTCCTTCATTTACTCTATATTCCGTTCTTTCGACTCCTGACAAAGCATCTGAAGAATTTAACGTTAATTCTACATCTGAAGTATGCCATTCGTCACTCACAGAACTGAGCGAAGTTTCTGGTGATTCAAGATCAAGATTAACATCGACACTCTTAATCTCTTCCTGGTTCCCTGCTTGATCTGTACTTCGATATTCTATCGCATTTTTACCTTCTTTGGCGATAAGAATAGGGGTATTATACGCTTTCCAATCGCCTTCGTTAATTCTGTATTCGATAGATTTCATACCTGACGATTCATCCTTAGCTGTTAAGGATAGTTCCACTTCTTCATTTCCCCAGTTTGAAGGAACTTCAGAAGTTGTCGTCACTGGCGATGTTTTGTCTATTTTAATGGTTTCGGTTTGAATTTCTTCTACATTACCCACGTTATCCACGCTTCGGTAATCAAGCTGAACTTCGCCTTCTTCACTAATTTCAAAAGCATCTGTATATTCGATCCAGGTTCCTTCATTAATCCGATATTCTACCTTTTTAATACCGGATTCTTCATCTGTTGCGCTTAAAGCAGCGGTAACATTTGAAGGATACCATTCATTGTTCATTGGCGTGGAAGATGTGAGCTCGATACTTGTTACTGGTGCAATTTTGTCTGTTTCTTCTACGACTACATCATATTCACTAAGATCTATATTCTCGTAACCTTCACCTTTGGAGGTGCTATTATCCGAATGATAGTAATAATAGTAGTTGCCCTGTTTATCTCTCAAGCTTATTTCATCTATCCCCCAATTTCCTGAACTATCATATTTCTCAATCACAAAACTTCCCTCGTATTTACCTGTTGCAGAATTTAACCTTAAGTTGATATATTTACTTGCAGTGCCTAGGGGAGATTTATACCTAATTCTTATGTCATCTACACCTGATAAGTCGTCTGTCACATCCGCTTCGACTTTTACAGTATCACCTTCAGTCACGTTTCTTGGCGTGATGATTAGTTCATTTAGTGTAGGTGCCGAATTATCTTCTTCTGTCCCTGATACCTTTACATCATACTGACTGAGATCTATATTCTCGTAGCCTTCACCTTTGGAAGTTCTATCATCCGAATGATAGTAATAATAGTAGTTGCCCTGTTTATCTCTCAAGCTTATTTCATCTATCCCCCAATTTCCTGAACTATCATATTTCTCAATCACAAAACTTCCCTCGTATTTACCTGTTGCAGAATTTAACCTTAAGTTGATATATTTACTTGCAGTGCCTAGGGGAGATTTATACCTAATTCTTACGTCGTCTACACCTGATACTTCATCAATTACATCAGCTGTAATTTTCACTTCATCCCCTACTGTAGCCTCCTGTTTCGAAACATTTAAATTACTTAATGTTGGAGGAGCGACATCAGAAGCTGCAAAATTTACCCCTGGTGCTCCTGAAGAAATAATAAGTGCTAGAATTACTATTCGAAATACTCTCTGCAATCGTGCTTTTTCAAAGATCATTAACATATTCTCCTTTTTTCTTCTGTGCCCTCTTTTATGTATTCACATAACCTCTATTATAGTATAAAAGTATCATTAATTGTTAATTAATTTGAAATAAACCTGACTAAAGTTACTGCATCTTAAAAATGAAATAGAGATTCTAAGATTAATTTTTTTCTCTATCCTTCCTTCTTTAGGGTAGAATTAATATGTGAAAAGGCCCTCCCTGATTTCTACCATTTATTTAAAAAATTATCCCCATTCCAACTTCATGTAAGAAATAAATAGAAAAAACACCTCTGTTTTTACTTAATATGTAAAAATATCACTCTCAGTTTGTGGTAAGTTTCCCCATTGCATACGAAAATTTTAGTATGAGAAAAGAACCTATTGAAGAAGCCATTGCCATTTTTGGTACCCAAGTACGTAATAAACGAATACACCTGGACATGACCCAGGAAGAACTCGCCTACGAAGTCGAGCTGTCACCAAATTATATCGGTTACATTGAACGAGCAGAGAGGCATCCCGGCATCTACCAGATCATTGCGATCTCTTTTGCACTGGGCGTCAGTCCATCTTACTTATTCAATGACGTAAACGTACCGGAAGAGTTCAAAAGATCTCCGGAATAAGTATCTGGAAAGGAGTATAGAAGACATTCTGAACAATAAGGATTTAGGAATAACAAGGCAGCACTGCAATATCCACGATTTGCTGTGCTGCCTTACTACTAAAATGGAAGGAAGAAATTATACGATGGATTATATTTTAACGCGTACCGAATTTGAGAATGATGGGCACAGGAGTATACATATCCTCGATATCAGAAAGGCTCAATATCTCATCTACTACCCGGAAGAAATATCGCATTTGGATCACAAGCTGAGAGCATTTCTATTTACCAGATTGAAAGGGATAAATGAAGGACTGTATGATCATTGATTTTCATCTGTTTGATCCAGTCCATATAAACTCAGTGATTTCCTCATTTGTATGACTTCAGTTATCCTTCTATATTCTCTTCCACCTTTATCTTCACTCGCCACTCCTCACCATAGTCGTAAACATAAAGGATCGTATCGCCTTGTTTTACACTGTTTCCCAAAGTAAGACTTGATCGGCGGAGTGTGCCGATGTCCACTCTTCCGGACTGCTGATGGAAGGTTCGGTCCAGGCTTTGCCGGTCATGAAGAAGCTGTACAAATGAACATCCCGCCACTCATAGGCTTGTTGAATGGCACCATGAAGATCTTCCATGGTGGCGTCAGTAGAACATTGAATTCTTACCGTCGCATCCCCATGCGTTAGTCAAAATGTATACATACCTTGAAATGGCTCTTCACCTTCTCGGAAACATTGGGTACAGCTCATTCGTTCCAAACAAACCTTTAAAACGATCAGTAAAACGCTCGTCCTCATCGCCCTGGGAGAAGTGCAATCCATACTCTGCTGCGACCATCTCCTCCACAAACATCAAACTATTCCCGCCTTCCGGATAACGTCCGGGGGTGACCAGCCACTCGCCTTCGTGCCTTCTTGCTGGTACATTCCAAATCGATACCGGACGTGTGAGCAATAGCGTCTGCAGGAGCTTCCAGCCAACTTTCGTGGTCTGAATCGATGCTGGGTGGATATTCTGTTTGACCGATTCCATCTTTTCCGAAAGCGTGTAATTCCATAGACCAAAGTAGGAAAGTACAGGCACCATATGCCCCATCTGATAGATAGAAACAGCAAACTTTCCAAATGTCACTTCGATCTCCTGTTCCGGAGGTTGAGAGAGCACCCCACCGCAGGCTTCAATGACAGATCCATAGATGGCTTTCTCGTGCTCTGTGAACACTGCCCAGTCCGTGTCTATCCATAACGTTTCCAGCAAAAATAGATACTTCTGCAGATTGGAGAAACGGTAAAATTCGGCCGCACGGTCCAGTAAGATCAGACGGTTGCCTTTACGTGTCATTAATTTTCCATTTAGAGCCAGATAATAAAACAAATGAACTCTTGTATAGTAGATTTGATCGTTCTTCTCCGTAACCCCCGTATTCTGCACTTCAAACCTCTGGTTCAGCTGATAGCAATGCTTGCGCTGCATATACCCTTTTGTTTTAGTGACGGTTACTTTTTCCTCGTCGATATAGTTTAAAAACACCTGAAAATCCCGGACGATTTCCAGGGGTAATTCGGACGGATCAATCATGTCTAGATCCTCCTTCTATAAAATCGATTGCTTGTCTTTCTATTCCCAACATCCGTAAGCACTTACACCTATTCACTAAAATACAATTGATCCTGCTAACTAACATTAAGATGTCATTCATCGTCTATGGTGACGCTCTTTCATCCATCTGATGATTTTAAATAGTCTACCGGGGGATCAGGCCCCGAAATCAATGAAAAAACACCTAGTTTCGACAGGTATGATTTGCTTCCTGAGAACCAAGTGTTTATGCTCTATTACTATATAATTGGAACTTTAAAAAGTTAATCCTGCTTAGGGTCAGACCCTCCTAATTATGTAAAGCGTCCTGAGGCCTCTAAACTTTTTTTACAAAGTAAAAAGTCATTTATAAACTTGACCTCTTGAACCTATATCCAATACGTGGATAATTATGTTCTCGTTGTCAAGCTCATAAATGACTCTAAACTTACCGACTCTAAGTCTCATGTCACCTGTGGAGAGCTTTTTGGTATCTAAGATGTTATTGTGTGGGTCTTCTGCTAAGTCGAGCAATGCTTTCTTTATCCTTTTCTTAGTTGGAACATCTTGTTTTCTAACGAACTTTTCAGCACCTTTACTTAGTAAAATCTCATACATCACCAAATACCTCATCAAATGTGACATATTCGCCCTTTTTAAACTCTTGTTTTGCTTTGGTGATTTTATTAATGTCTTCTTTAGTTAGTTTATCAAATTCTTCTTCTTCTTCACGAATTGTAACCAACTTAACTTCACTTCCTCCTATATCTACAACAATATTGTCTCTTTTAGATGATTTAACTTCTGCAATCTGTTGTGATATGTGTGGATCTTCGTTAGCTTTCTTTAAAAAACTTACAATTACCTCAAGCTTTTCTTCACTGTCAATTTCTTCGATTAGTTGGTGAGCTTCTTGTTTACGATCTTCTTTTAACACGACTACACCTCCTAGATTATACTTAACTTTATTATACAATATATACATATTAAAAGCTAAACCCTAATAATACTGTATATCACCGAGAAGACTTCACTGCTTATAAGGGCCTCCTACGATTGATCACACAGTCAGTCGCCAATCGATTTAAAGTCAATTGTGTCTCTACCAATCAATCTCCTCCGGGAAATGAACCTTCAGCCGAATATCCTGAGGAGAGCATTGGTAGTTCTCCGCAGCTTCCCGTACTTCTCTCTTTACTTCCTCATACTCTTTACCTGCTTCTGTTAAACGCTTCGCCACAATGGTCAGATTCCTTACTCGTTCATCTGCATCCATATTGATAAACTTGCTGTTTAACACGGTCAGGTATTGAGTGGTATAATTCATGGTCCAATAATCGTGCTTGTTCATCATGTTCATCATACGTGTATAAGAAGAAGGAGAAACCACCGCCGCAATGGCTTTGGCAATTTGCGATTGAAACATCCGCACAAGAGCGATATCCTCACTCCAAATATTCTTCGCATGCTCTAAAGAATTGCTTGTATGCCGGGCGTTTTTGCCAGCATATTCCTTAATGAAGTCGTTGAGTGCCATCGTTACAAATAGAAGTTCCGGCCATAGGACCTGAATCGTTAAATAGATATTTTCTTCACTGGCGATCATGGTTAAGTATCTCATTTTCTCCCGATCCAAACCGTTTTCCACTCGTTTAAACGAACGATCTCCCATCATGGCATGACGCAGATCATAGCAAACAGCCAGCACGTGAAGTCTTGCCCCATCATAGGGAGGATATTCTCCTTCTTCACCTACAATATTATGTAACGCTTCGTAAAGGGCTTCAAAGTCATGAAAGTCTCCTGAAACCTCCACGCCCGCATTTTGTTCCGTATTTTCAACTATAATCACACGATTACCTCCCTTACTCTAATACTCACTATAGTTTATAAGTAAACCCTTCTCCAATTCCAGAGAGTCATTATGTCCTATAATTTCCACGGTCCAGACTTCTTATATTACTATAAAACCTATTGAGTGGTTACAAATTTCCCTTCAAATAAATCCTCTCTAGTTAGACCATACCCCGCATCTTTAGGTTTACGGTAAGCAGCAATATACTGCTTGACGGAGTTATACTTTAAATTATCCGGTATTTCATTCTCATCTTGATGGATGTGATATTCTTCGAGAATACTAGTGAATACCTCCTGCATTTTACTACTATCCCGTTCTAGTGACTTCTCCAGAAATAGAAACAGCAATCTTTCTTCACTTAACATTCCTTTATACTTATTATGTAATATCATTTCTCTCATAATACGATCAGCACTTTTGAAAAAAGCTGAATCCCTTTGATTATGCTCATCATGATAGAAGAAATCGATCAGTTCATTAAAAGTATATTCTTCAACCTCTATCAATTTTTCTCTATCTAGACTTTGCACTTCTTCGTATGTAATCGCCACGGCCTGATAATAAAAGACAGTTAAGTATTCTAGAAACTTATATCTGTATATATTTTCATTAGAACCAAACAAATTTAGGTGAGTGACCACTCTTGTAAAATTATAGAATCTAAGTAGATCATGACAGTCATTCACCCTTCTATCGCCATCAAAGAGTCTCAATATTTCCAACGTCCATCTATCCTGGTGTTCACTGCTTCTGAATAGTTGAAAATACTCGTAGGATATATCAAACATACCGTTGGAATGTTTGCGGTATTTATAAGGGAAAGTAGAATATTTACGCTTCCATTTCTTTATATTCTTATTGGAATAATCATAAAGTAAAGAACTTGGGCCGAATATATCGGCAAACGCACTTTGAGATTCACTATTATATGTAATGAAATAATTGATTACATTGCTCGAAAGCTTTTTATTTGTTCTTGAACCGCCAGACATATCTGTTAAAACATCCGCTTCCTGATGATCGTAAGAGTCACTGGAGTAGTATAAATTCTGTAGCTCATCTTCGTAGATTTGTTTTCTTACAAGTTTATTCTCCGAGATAATATAAGCGAAGAAATAATACATCGCAAAACCAAGACTTATCATCAGCAAAAGAGAATTAATTAAGCGAAACTCCATGGTTTTTACTGCCATTAAGAATAAAGAACTTACATTAATCAAAGCGAAGCCAATAAGAATGTTGTATATTCTTATTCTGTTGAAAGCTCTATATCTCTTTACTAAAAACTTCCCATAGTCTACCCCGATGATTCTTTTTGTCTCAGCCAAGGACGTTAATCCAATAATGGTCATATTAATAGCTATAATGGCTATAATTAAATTATTATCAAATATTAAGCTTTGTGCATTAAAAAACTCCAACTAAAACCCGCCTTCCGGAATAGTACTCGATAATGTAACTATGTATAGAGATCAATATAATTATTTCGATTAATAGGTATTAACTCCTTCCTATTTTCTATTAAAATTATTATTTGTTATATTACGATCCCCATACTAAAAACAATATGCTTAGTTTCCGAATCATTACTTCCCCGCCCTTAATCATAAAAAAAGCAGGCGTTAAATCGCCTGCCTTCTTCATTATTGAGATTTTGTCTTACGAATACCCAGGCCTACTGCTCCCAGGAGCGCTACACCCAAACCAGCTAACATTCCAAGCGGAAGGGAAGAAGAAGTGTCTGGCAGCTCGCCGCCTTCTTTTTCTTCTGCGCTTTCTCCATCTTGATCTGCTGCTTCATCATTGGAAGCCTCTTCTTCTGTCACGTTTCCAGAGTCTTCCTCAGAAGCATTCTCTTCTTCGGATTCAGTAGCTTCTTCTTGCTCACTGTCATCGCCGGACTGATCTTCCTGCTCTTCACTTTCAGAGCCTTCATCAGCGGAATCTTCCTGACCGTCATTATTTTCTTCTTCAGCAGGCTCTTCCTCTGCATCATTGTCGGAATCATCATTCTCTTCTTCCGGTACTTCTGAGCCGTCAGCTACGAAGTTTCGCGTCTCTCCATCACTGAATAACGTCATAGCACCCATACCTCCATCAGAGAAAGCGACAGAAAGGATATCTAAGTCTTCGGTCTGCCACGTGTAAACGGAAGCTGTAGAGCTCATATCCTCAAATTGTGCTTTACTTGATGCACCTTTGGTACCTTCTGCGCCGATAATATCCACAACTTCTTCATAAGAATCACCAGCCTCTATCTCTTCAAATGCTGCTGCCAGGTCGGCATCAACGGTTTCAAAATCCATATCTCCAGCTTCAGAGAATACGACGGATTCCACGTTCTCACCGTCTATACCCGTACTCACGGTTAATAAATCCCCATCACCGTCTGTCCAGGAAGCAGACTGAATACCTTCTATTTCATCTTGCTGATCCGGTTCTCCTAATTCATCAACGACCGAATCAAATGCTGTATTCTCACTACTTAATTGGTCTGCATAATCCTGCGTAAGATCGAAGGATGTCTCAGCTTGTACCACACTCGTATTCATAACGTTAGGCGCTGCAAAAGTTCCGCCAAGTGCAAGTGACGCGGTTAGCGCGGTAGAAACGATTATTTTTTTACTGTTCATTCTTATCTCCTTCTAAAATGGATTTATCTAGATTTTGGTTTGGAAAACTATAGGACTATGATGCTGCGAGTTTATTAAAATACTCTGCATCACACTTCCTGAGCCTAAAGTCCATGTACTCGAAAGTTAGGAAGTTTCACCTCGTACAGAAGACAAAACCACGAGCAGCCTTATTCTGCTAGGTATCTTGATCGGAATGCTCTTTCCTATGTAAGCGTGAACAAAGACTCGTAATCTTCATGTTATAGGATAGTAACATTTATGTAAACCCGAATTATACAATAATTACTATTTATTAAGTATAATAAACCTAGTAAATAATACCTTACTCGACCATTAAATTTCCCTTATAAAAAATCTCCAAAATAAAAAAGCACCCCCTTAGGGATGCTTTAAGCTCCGGAACCTCATTCTAAAATGCCAATGGCCTATACACGAACAAGACTTGAAATCTCAATCTTCTAATCTATATCCTGCCTTCTCAAGGATGTGCTTGGCTTGATGATAATGATAATTCATCTCCGCTCTTGTTTTTGCTTCTTGCAGCTTCCTCACATGCATTTTGAATCTTTGTAAATCATCGTTAGGCTCTCTTTTTCCTGACGGTCGAAAAGGAATTAAATCCCCCACCTGATTCTCCTCCCATCCATACTTTTCCTTACAATATGAATGGCATAAGAAAACGTGTGGTCCTGGGCCTCAGAGTATCAGTGCTTTAACCTTCCTAGCGTGAAGATTTTCATTATATATCTTCTGGTCTCATGTCTATCTCAAAATCGTTAATTACTTTTGATTTAATCACTTTTTCATTTTCATCCAGCAGATTTACTTTTACAGCGCCATTATTTATTAAATTCTCATATAGATTTTTATCTCTTTCACCCTTAAGTCCTACTGTAACACTGTTAGGCATAGTGCTATGAGGAGGTACTTCTAGTAATTCTGTTCTATATTTTCTTTGAGGGTTGCTTATTATGGACATAAGTTTTTCACTCTCTATGACAAACTCCGCATAATAAGGTTGTGATGGATCCGAGGAATTATTTTCAATGTAAGCATCAAGTGACAAAGCAAGTCCATTGCCATCTTCTTCACCGCCCGGGGCTAACTGCACTTCACTTTCTTCAGTAATTTCCAAGGGATCACCTAAGGTGTAGTAAAGATAACTTCCTATACCTATAAGAACAACGATCGCCCAAAATGTAATTATTTTTGCCTTCAAACAAAAAACTCCTTTATAACAAGCACAATTTTCCTACATTTAACATTATCAAATAACGTTCTTACAAAAAACCCGTTCAGGTCATATTCCCGTAATAGGATCCATATGGATAATACCGCGCGCATCAAAAAAAGCACCCCCAAAGAGGTGCTCTTCCCATAGCAACCATCCCGGCTACTCATCATAAAAATGGTTCAACGCTTTCGTCACTTTCTCGCCCACATAAGGCGCCAGCGTTTTCGCGTACGTTCTCGTTAGATGGTGACCATCCTGATAAACGAGTACATTTCCGATAATCGGCTTACATACATCTTCATTACAGAATTTATCCGTCAAATCAGCATAGTACACATTGTCTAAATTAAGTTGATCGACTTCATCTGATAAATCTTCCAGGTTATTCTCCGTTTTACATTCTTCAGCGTTTCGACCATTCTTATCAATACACGTCGGAATATCAAACTCAGCTCTCGGGTTGTCTTTCAGGGCAAACACGTTGATGTCATGTTCATTCAGTTTTCTCCACTGATCCACATAGCCCTCTGGTATCCCTTCCCATTCCGTAGCGTCGGCAGGTGTATAAACTAAGTCGGGTTGTTTCTCGATTAATTTATCCATAACGGTTTCATTCCACTTGGCACACGTCTTTTGGTCGAGTTTCGTGGTTAATAAATAAGATTCGCTCGAGAACCTGCATGCACTCCGGGTGTAGTTCAGTATTTTTATATCGTTCTCATTTGCGTATATTTTCAATGGGGCTAACCAATGCGCACTATGAGAACCGCCAACCAGGGCGATTGTGTATTCTGGGTCCTCTACATCTCCATATTCGCACATGATCACTTCTGACTCTTCCATCCCCTGGTGGCACCCATCACCGTAACTTATCGGCACTTCGTCCTTCGCTTGTAAAACGGTGGGCATAAACGGTTCATCGGTACTAAATTCTTTCCCTGGTTCCATCGCCATGGCTCCAGGGTAATCCGTATTCGTTATTTCAACACTAGCAGAGGCCGCTTGTGTATCTTTCACGTAATACGTCCAGGATCCATTTAAAACCACGACAGGAATAGCGATTCCAAGTAAAATGAGTGCTAATTTTGGCTTAGACTGTATTTTTCTGTTTCTGATTGGTTTCTCTACTAGATTCGTAGTTGCATACGAAACGACTATGGCTAGTCCAATGATTAACAAACCGTGAACGACAGATACGGTCTGGTTCCCCGTGATATTGTAATATAAGACCAACATCGGCCAGTGCCATAGATAGAAACCGTACGAAATCCCCCCGAACTTCACGAGAGGTTTCGCACTTAGGAGATGGTGAACGCCATACTTTCCACCATTATTACCCGCGACTAATATGAAAATGGCGCACATTACTGGCCAAAGAGCCGCATAGCCGGGAAAAACAGTCCCTACCTGTAAGAGCAGTCCGCAGGTAATTAAACCAAGCAGTCCGATCCAGCCAGCCACCACACTTGTCCATTTATTAAAAGAAATATGGGCGATAAGCAAGGAAAGTATCCCGCCAGCGGCAAATTCCCATACTCTCGCAAACGTATCAAAATAGGCCCATGGTTGATTTACTCCCGTTATATACACGGAATAACCGATAGATACTATAAACATACCTATCAATGTATAGAAAAATAGATTTCTTATATTCTTATTTAATTTCCTTGCAATGGCTATTACGGTTAGCAGTACTAAAGTCCAGATGATATAAAACTGAAACTGGGTACTCATGGCCCAGAAGTGCTGCACGGGACTAGCCGCGTTATTCTGCGCCAAATAATTGACTGAATTACTGGCCAGCTGCCAATTCTCCACATAGATTAATGAAGCTGCGACTTCTTTAATAATCGTTACCCATTGCGTTTGAGGTAAGAAATAAAAACTCGTAATAATGACAAATGCGAGTACCGCGAAGGCTATGGGAAATAACCTCTTCCCTAGTTTAAGAAGAAATCCAATACCATCAACTTTACCCGTTCTTTCATACATATTTAAAAGCGACGTTGTTATTAAAAATCCGGATACAACGAAGAACACATCCACTCCACCTGAAACATTACCCAGCCAGATGTGGTAAACCGCGACTAATAGGGCAGCTATCGCGCGTAAACCTTCAATCTCCGGCCTGAACTTCCTATTCGTCTCTTTGGATAGATTCATCTAAAGCCTCCGTTTTAAGTGAAATACCGACACATATTTTACCATGAAACGGGGGATAGATGTTAGATAATACATTATTTAATAGGATCCTGAAGACTCTTTTTCTATATTAGCAGTTACTTACTTTTAATTTGAGAGAAAAAGTGTCCAATTCTATCAACCGGAAGCGATTGAATATAGTCTAGGAGTTACTGGAGGTTATCTTGCGCTTACTTACATCACGCATGAGCAAATACACATATATTATATAAAACGAAATAACACCAACGCAAAATGTTGGTGCTATTACAATTTTGTTCGTATATTTTATGGTTCAGTCAAAAGAATTTACTTCTTATTATAGTAATCCACATACCAATCAGCAAACTTCTGCAAGCCATTCTGAATGGTCGTTTCCGGCTTAAACCCTACCGCTTCTTGTAGTTGATCAGTAGAAGCATAAGTAGCAGGTACGTCTCCAGGTTTAATAGGCTCATATTCTTTCTTAAATTCAATATCTTCACCTAGAGCATTACTTAAGGCTTTCTCTAATGATTCAATGAAAGTCATTAACTTTTCAGGCTTATTGTTACCGATATTGAAAACTTTATGCGGAGCACCTTGCTCTCCATTCGGCTCATTGCTCAACAGTCGCTCAATTCCAACTACAATATCATCGATATAAGTGAAGTCACGATAAAGATCATTTTCAAAGTCACCATTGTTATAAATCTTAATAGGTTCCCCTGAGAAGTATCTATGTGTGAATCCGAAATAAGCCATATCTGGACGTCCCATTGGGCCATAAACTGTAAAGAACCTCAGGCCTGTTGCAGGGATATTGTAAAGATGACTATACGTATGGGCCATCAATTCATTAGACTTTTTAGTCGAAGCATATAAAGATACCGGGTGGTCAACAAAATCCGTTTCTTCAAAAGGAACTTTTTTATTCGCTCCGTACACAGAACTTGAAGAAGCATAAACTAAATGATCTACAGAGTTATGACGACAAGCTTCTAAAATATTATAGAAGCCTATAACATTGCTCTCCATATAAGCATCTGGATTTTCGATTGAATACCGGACGCCTGCCTGCGCTGCCAAATGAACAACAATATCCGGTTTATTGTTGGAGAATACCTCAGTAATTACTTCTTTATCCGATATGTCTGCTTTAATAAAAGAAAAATCATCACAAGGTTTAAGCTTATCTAGTCTATTATGTTTAAGATTAACGTCGTAATAGTTATTAAGATTGTCGATACCTATCACTCTACAACCCTGATCAAGTAATTTCTTAGAAAGATAATAGCCGATAAAACCAGCAGCACCTGTAACAAGATATAGTTTACTAGTGTCTAGCACTTTGTAGTTCATGAGATGACCCCTTTGTTGTTTCTGCGCTTCCACTTTTTCTACCAATGGAGTGATATTCTACTCCCGCTTCTTTCATTTCGTTAATGGAATAAATATTTCTTCCATCAAATAATAATGGAGTTCTCATTAACCTCTTATACATTAGTGGATCTATTGCTTTAATTTCTCCCCATTCCGTAAAGATGAAGCATACATTAGCATCTTGCAGTGCCTGCTCAATACTATGCACATATGTGATGCTTCCATTTCCACTTGGACCTCCAGGGTACAACTTCGCAAAATTATTGGTACCTACAGGATCATATGCATAAATATCAGCTCCCTGTGACAATAGAAGAGGGACATTCTCAAGGGAGGGGGCCTCTCTTAAATCATCTGTACCAGGTTTAAAAGTTAGTCCAAGAATAGCAACCTTTAAACCACTAAAAGTGATAAGTCTATTGCTAGCTTTCTTATATAAGATTGTTTTCTGTTTTTTATTCACGCTTATAGCTGCTTTAACAGTTTGAAGTTCATAGCTATTTTGCTGAGCTAAATAATCAAGTGCCTGGGTATCTTTAGGGAAACAAGAACCTCCAAAACCAATTCCAGCATTTAAAAACTTAGCTCCAATACGTTCATCGTAGCTCATACCTTCAGCTACATCTTGAATATCAGCACCAACGAGTTCACATAAATTAGCAATATCGTTCATGTAAGAGATTTTAAGCGCTAAGAAGTCATTGGAAGCATATTTAATCATTTCTGCTGATCTTCTATTTACCGAAACAATGGGTATATTAAACGGTTTATAAATACTATTAAGCATTTCTTCGGACCATTTACTTTCCGTACCAATAATTATGCGTTCAGCGTGCAGGGTGTCATGTACAGCTGACCCTTGAGCTAGAAATTCTGGATTTGAAGCTACCTCAACAACTACGTCATTGACTAAGAAATCTTGAATAAACTGTTCAACTCTATCATTAGTACCAACAGGCACTGTAGATTTAACTACTACTAAACAATGATTTTCCACAGTCTCAGCAATTTGTCTTGCAACTGTTGCGATATAAGTTAGATTAGCAGAACCATCTGGTTGTTCGGGAGTTCCAACCCCTAAAAATATAGCATCTGCATCTTTGTATGCTGTTTTATAATCCGTTGTATAATCTATTCTTCCTGCTGAATAATTTTTTTTCATCAGTTCTTCTAAACCTTCTTCATAGATAGGAGAAATTCCAGATTTCATTAGGTTTACTTTATCTTCATCGATATCTACACAAGTTACATGATGTCCAAATTCAGCAAAACAAACGCCTGCGACTAAGCCAACGTAACCTGTTCCAGCTACAGTTATTTTAGACATTAAGCTCACCTTCCTTTAATTTTAATTTATATAGAAGTGAAATAATAAATTTTCATTTTATGACTTCCAATTATCATTAACACTCTTTTCTCAAATCCATTAAATAATAAAACAAACATACAACCATTATATTTTTGGTAATTCATAAGTTATTAGAAAAAAGTTTACGAGACTTCACTATAACAACAATTATATGTATAAAATAAAGTAAACCACTTAAAATACTAAATAAAGCTATTGCTAGAATATCATCAGAATAATATACAAGACCAATGTATAGACCCAGTAATTGAAAAACAGATAAAATTATTGTAAATAACAAATGAAATCTTTGAGCGCGTATTACAGAAATCGAAACAACCGACGGTTTATTAACAAATAACAACATTGACATGAACGCTATCCACCTTGCGTATTCACCTGCAGTGCTCCAATCAGGGCCGAAGACTAAGCTATACATCCATGGACCAAATATTATTACTGACCCAAAAGGTATAATTCCTATTAAAAACAAACCCCCTGAGGATTTCAAGATTAATTTTGTGATATTTTGATTATTATTTGAAGCTTCTGCTATTTTAGGATAAAATACATCTCCAACTGATTTACCTATTAATTGACTCGGAATTCCTAGCGAAGTTCTTGCAAGAGTATAAAAACCTGCCGCCGTTGGACCAAAAAAAGTTGTTAAAAGTATTACTGGTAAATTAAGTGTCATAGCACTAATAAAAACTTCTGGAGCTCTGTATAGAGGAAAATCTTTATATTTTGATAATACTTCTTTAAAAGAAAACTTCTTATCTTTAAAATCTATTTTATATTCTTGGTCTAAATTCCTTATCTTTAACCTAATAATTAGTGCAGATAAACCCGTCTTTATTGATGTTAAAAAAATCAGGATTGATGCAAATGGATAAAATAAACCTATACCTACCATCCCACCATAAATTAATAAAGGTTGTAGTATACTTACTTTAGCTATTACAGAAAATAATTGTTTCCTAATAAGCCATTGTTTCTGAATTTCAAATAAACCCGTAAGCAAAATTGTAACTGGAACTAAAAAAATAAAATAAGATATTTTTTCAGCATTAAGTATTCTTATTATATTATCGTGGAATATAACTATAAAAGCAAAAAATATTAGTACAATAAATATTGTTATTCTAATACATACACTAACTATATGTCGTGCTTCTCTATCACTTTTAGGTATAACAATTGCAATTGGTAGTGTTAAAGCTGCAATTGGTGTAAAAATTGTAATAATTGCTATAAATGTTCCCATTAATCCATAAGCTTCTGGACCATACAACCTTGTTATTATTGGGAGTAATATTATTGATAACAGTTGCGCTATTGCGGTTCCTGAAGCTACAATCATCACATTTTTCATGAATTTCTTCTTTAAGATCTTGTTGATAAAATTTTCAGTCCGCATTTCTATCTCTTTTCTATAGCTTATGTTTATAGTCAAAACCAATATTAATGAAACTATATTAAACACAATGTAAATGAACAAAGTTAACTCAAATAATAAAAGGGAAAAGTATTTATTACAAATAACAACTTTAGACTTGTAATACTGAGTTTGCTTGAGTAATAAACTAATTTAACTAGCTATTATAGTAAAAGTTTTCAAAAAAACTTTAATAGCTAGTAGAAGGTTATCGATCTCATTTTAAAAACACTTCAATAAAAAAACAACAAACCTATCAATAGGCTACTTATTTAATAAGTTTTTTACAGAGTTTATTTAGTAAAACTCCTCTATAACGGTGTTCTCTTCTAAATAATAGCTACCATTATTAATAAAATTTTAAATTCACACCTACATTTTTTTACTAATATTTCCTCCACACCATTCTATTTACGATACCTGTATAACTTTGAATGATTTTTATAATCTTAATACTAACATTCTTATCAGTATAGTCAGGTACATCTACACCTAATTCTCCATGTTCATCCATCTCTGTAGCCATATTTACAGCTTGCACTACCTGTTCAGTTGTAATACTACCAATAATCATATTGCCTTTATCTAAAACTTCAGGACGTTCAGTACTTGTTCTCACTGAAACGGCAGGAAACTTAAAGTATGATGCTTCTTCTGCCACAGTTCCGCTATCTGATACAACACAAAAGGCATTTAATTGAAGACTATTGTAGTCCGAAAAACTAAATGGTGGCAATTCTTCCACGTTAGAGTGGAATTTAAATCCACGTTCTTGTATTATCTTCTTACTTCTTGGATGAGTACTATAAATAACTGGCATATTATATTTTTCTGCTAAGGTATTTACAGCATTCATTAGTTCTATAAAATTCTTATGGTTGTCGATATTCTCTTCACGATGTGCAGAAAGTAATATATACTCCCCTTTTTTTAGACTAAGTGATTCTAAAACTTTACTGTTCTTAATCTTATCTTTATTTGCATTGAGAACTTCCGCCATTGGCGATCCCACCACATAAGTTCTTTCTTTTGAAACTCCTTCAGAATTTAGATATTTTCTCGCATGCTCTGTGTAACAAAGGTTAACATCACTGGTATGATCAATTATCCTTCTATTTATTTCTTCAGGTAAATTTTCATCAAAGCACCTGTTTCCTGCTTCCATATGAAAAATAGGAATTTTTAACCTTTTTGCAGAAATAACACTAAGACATGAGTTTGTATCTCCAAGTACTAAAACCGCATCCGGTTCTTTTTCTTTCATTATTTCATAAGTTTTTGCAATAACATTTCCTATAGCTATTCCTAGATTATCTCCCGAAATACCCAAGTAGTAATCCGGTACTCTTAAGCCCAACTCTTTAAAAAATATTTCATTGAGATTGTAATCATAATTCTGTCCTGTATGAACTAAAATGTGATCAAAATACTTGTCACACTTTTTAACAGTTTCTGATAATTTAATTATCTCAGGACGAGTGCCTACTATTGTCATAACTTTTAATTTACTCATTATTTTATTTCCTCCAAATTAAAATAATGCGGATAGAGATATTTATGGTTTTCTATCCACTCTACCATTTCAATTACCATCTTCTCATAACTTGGTACTTCGAAATCAAAATCATTTCTAGTATTTATAAGAGATTTATCAATTACCACTCTACTAGATGGTATTATTTCTAATGAATTATTTTTCATATGTTTATTAAATAACCTAAGTAAATCAAATTTGTTAATTGATTCATTATTTACCAAGTTATATACTCCACATAAATTTCCTTTTAATGCTTTTTCAATTGCTTTCGCTAATGTCAGTGTAGTAACACCAGTCCATATAGCTTTATTATATCCATTAATCTTACCTTCTTGGTTCATAAACCAGTTGAACAACCCTATACCTTCCTCGTTTAGGTCTGGACCAATAATGGAATTTCTAAAAGTTAAATCCTTTGAGTTTTCAAGTTCACCTAAAGCTTTAGACCTATCATAAAAAGTTTCCCCATCTTTAAATGACTTCTCAGTATAGCTTCCTGTTTTTCCTGAAAATACACAATCCGTGCTCATATGGATAACTTTTGTTTTCATATCACTAGTGATTTCACTTAAGTAATGAGGTAAATAGCTATTTAGAATAACTGCAAGAGATTTTTTTGTTTCTGCCTCTTTATTTAATATTCCAATTGCATTAATTACAGCATCAAAATTTCCTTCTTTAATAATTTTTTTCAATTGAGGAAATTCAGTAACGTCACCAATTATATTATTACAATGCTTAAATTGACTTCTACTAAAGGCAGTTACATTATAACCGACTTCTTTTAAATATATAGATATTATATGCCCCGCCATTCCAGTAGCTCCAAGTACTAGAATATTCATTTAATTCTCCTTCCATTTCTTTAATTCATTTTGCATATAATCTAAATTAAGTAATTTATTTTTTATTTCATCAATATTTAATCTCTCAGTATTATGGGAATTATAGTCTTCCACTTGTTGTATTTGTTCGTTGCCTTCCACAAAATATTTATCATAGTTAAGATCCCTTATATCAGCCGGCACCCTATAAAACCCCCCTAAGTCTTTTGCAAGTACATGCTCTTCCTTAGTAAGTAGTGTTTCATATAATTTTTCGCCATGACGTGTACCAATAAATTTTATTTCATTATCTACTTCAAATAGTTCCTTAATTGCTTGAGCTAATTCTCCTATTGTACACGCTGGCGACTTCTGAACCATTATGTCTCCTGCTTCTGCATTTTTAAAAGCGAAAACCACTAGCTCTACCGCCTCTTCCAAACTCATTAAAAACCTTGTCATATTTGAATCAGTTACGGTTAAAGGCTGCCCATTTTTAATCTGATTTATAAATAATGGTATAACTGAACCTCTTGAAGCCATTACATTTTCATAGCGAGTGCCACAAATTAAAGTCCTTTTAGGATCTACAGTTTTAGATTTAGCTACAAATGTTTTTTCCATCATGGCTTTTGAGATACCCATTGCATTAATTGGGTAAGCAGCTTTATCTGTTGATAAACAAATAACTTTTTTCACTCCATAGTCTACGGACGCTGTGAGAACGTTTTCTGTACCAATAACATTTGTTTTCACCGCATCCAGCGGAAAAAATTCACAAGACGGTACTTGCTTAAGGGCTGCAGCATGAAATATGTAATCCACACCATGTATTGCGTTTTTTATACTACCTATATCACGTACATCTCCAAGATAAAATTTTAATTTTTCATTTTTATATAAATTTCTCATATCATCTTGTTTTTTCTCGTCTCTTGAAAAAATTCTAATTTCTTTAACATCCGTATGTAAAAATCTTTTCATTACAGCATTCCCAAAGGATCCTGTTCCACCGGTAATGAGAAGGGTCTTATTTTTAAACATAAATTTTCCTCCAAGTTTCATATATTATTTATTATAGAGCTCTAAAAGATAAACAAGTATAGGTGATTGTTCAGTTATTGCCAAAAAAATAAATAATTATCTAAGTCGGTATTATAAATGATTTTTCCGAAAAACAAATATAAACCTATTATTATATAGCCTCCCATTCCAATAAATCTAATTAACTTATCATCTATTGAATTAAATAAATTCGGGACATAAATTATCATAAAGATAAAAAAATAATAATATAGTCTAGTAACTGCTGGATGAAATTGAGTAACTGGCATTATTAATAAAGCAGTTATCATCATATAAAAAAAATATTTATTATTTTCATTTTTGTTAATTAACATCTTCCTATAAATCACACCAATAATTACTGAAAATAATATGAAGAGATATAAAAAACTTCCTCCCGTTTCAATTTCCGTATAGTTGTTTTTAGAGTAACTAGTAAGGAAAGAAAACAATTCATTCCTAAGTCCAATTATTATTAGAGCAATTAAAGAGAATAATAATAATATTCTTCTATTTAATTTTATTTTATTAAGCCAATAGCTAGGTAAAAAAATTAATGCAGTTATATGAAATGAAGAAGCCAACAAAACAAAGGTTAAAAATGGTATCAATCGCTTTTCAATAATATACTTAAAAGCAATCATTATTAGTGCAATAGCAATAGTCTGCCTGATCGCTGAGAACCCAAAAGTGTAAAAGCCGAATAATATAAATAGCAAATAACTATACATTGCATTTTGTGAGAATTTATAAATATAAAATGAAACAACGCTAATATAAAATATTGCCATAAACACTAGTAAGTATTGAAATTCTCCAAACACTCTATCAATAGTATATTCATAAAGTTTATATCCATGCTCAATTTGGACATCTAGCGTTTGAGAAAGACTATTAAATTGCATTTTTTCAAAGGAGTTGTAATATGCTGTTGTATCTATACCTACTGAAAGTCCTCTTAACCCTAATATTATAATTAACATTAATGACACTAGAAATATATAAATTGTTTTTAGACTTACAGTTCGATCTTTAAGCAATAGTTTTTTTCTATTGAAATATGGGTAAGTTAAAACAATTAAAAGTAGCATTGCTAGAAAAGTAACCATTGAAATCACGCCTTATATAATTTAAGGTACTGCTCGTACATCAGCTTTTTGGAATAAACTTCTTGTGCTTTACTAGAGATATCTATAGGGTCACTCTCTTTTTTAAAAAGCCACTTCTTTATAGTTTTTTCTAATTCTTTGATATTACCTTGTTCTACAAATTCACTATATTCATTAAGTGAGATAGTTTCTGGAGCCCCAGCTTTAAAACCCACAACTGGAGTACCGCAAGCTAATGATTCAGCACAAACCATTGAAAAAGTTTCTTTTTCACTTGTTAACAACGTTACATCCGCCAATGAATAAAACATTGCTAGATCTCTTTGATTATTAGTGCGCGAAATTGCTGTTACATTCTTTGGTAAGTTATCAGCATCTCCATCAAAACCTACTATAAAAAATCGAATATTTTCATTCTCTAATGCTTTTGCTAGTTTGATCACATTCTTACCACCCTTTATAGGTTGGTTAAAACTTGGAGTTACATGCAAAACTATCTTTTCACCGTTAATTTCAAATCTCTTTTTTAGTTTTGTGGCATCTACTAATTTAAAAGTATTTTCAGTGTCAATACCGTTTAAGACAACTTTCATTTCTTTATCAAGAAAAAATGGAGATTGAATTGCTCTATCATGAAGCCATTTCGATACTGAGGTTATTATAAGATTATCAAATCCTTCAAAAGCTTCTTTCATTAAAACCCATTCATCTGCACTTCTATCAAATATTTTAGATGAGGGTCTCCCTGAATTTTTTTGGGGGCAACTTCCACATCCACTTTTCCATTTTTCACAGTCTAGAGCATGTGCGCAACCTGCAGTATACATGAATTCTGCGTGAAGAGTAAGAACTGTTTTAATTTTATTTTTCTTCAAAAACTTCAGTAGTTTATAGATATTTACCATATATGAGTTAATACAATGTAAATGTACAATATCTGGATTTTCTTTGTTTATTATTTTTTTTAAAGATAAGGTTGAGTATAGACTTCCACCATAAGCATAGCCTGTTATTTTTGACCGTAAAGATTGCATTTTCATTACTAGTTCAGGAGCAGTCTTATGTACATTTTGATCATTAACTCGCCCCCCTCTTCCATAACAAATTATTGATTCATGTCCGTTTTCAAGTAATTGAGTATGCAAATCCTTCACTATTTTTCCTGTACTACCTGATGGGTAAACAGCATTGACTTGAATTACTTTCATTTTATGCCTCTGTGAAATTTACTTTTGAGAATACGATTCATACTCTTTAATAACATTATGAATTGTCCTCTAACTAAGAACACTAAGTACTTAGATTTTTCAAATGTCGTAAATTCATTATTATTTTTCAACTCTAATATATATGTTCTTCTTAATACTGTGTCTTTTTTTGTAGTACAGTAATAAAATAATATAGTCTTTAAATAGTAATTTTTTTCTATTACTTCTGTTCTGATTTGTTGTAATAAGCTAATAAGATACTTGTTCACTTCAACTGGCTGCAAATTTGCTAATCGTATTGTATCTTGATTACCGTGTACTCTAGATTTAACTAGCTCTCTTTCATATAAATAAAAATCATTACCCTTCAACGCTAATTGCAACCAACAAGCCCAATCCTGAATAAATTTATAGTCTTCATTAAAGCCATTCAAGTCTTCCAATGCATTCTTGGGAATTAGTAAAGAACAACCGCCCAAGCTTTTACCACTACACAGATATTTAAACATATCCTTACCTGAATATAATCCGCTCTGAAATTGATTAGGGCGAGAAATGGGGTCTCCACTAGAATTAATTAATCCCGTTTTACAGGAAATAATTGTCTTAGTAGGGTTAAAATTTTTAGAGTTTATTTGATGAATTTGAGACTTGATTTTATCTGGAGAGTATAAATCATCGTGACTTAACCAAGAGAACAATTCGCCATTCATTTTTAAAATTCCAAAGTTTAACGCAGTAGATACTCCTCCATTTTCTTTAGAGAAATATCGAATTTTCTCACCGAAACTCAATGCTATTTCTTCTGTTGCACCATTATCGTTCGAGCCATCATTTACAACAATTATTTCTACGTTATCGTAAGACTGTTTTAAGGCGCTTTCTATACTCTCTTTCAGATAATTACTACCGTTATACACCGGTATAATAATCGAAACTAAAGGATGATACATATAAACACTCTTTTCTAAAATTTATATTAATTTGGGATACTTACTTAAGTTTTCCTCTAAAATATATTCCTATAAGTATTTAATTTGATTTTTAACTTTTAGTTTAATATTTATTATTATATAAATACACACCATTCACAAGATAGCAGTCAAACACATAGATTACGGATTCTTATTTACGGGAAGGAGGTAGAATAAACTGATCTCCCAAGACAAAATCAAATTCATCAGGGATAAACCGTGTATAACCACTTGCATTATAAAAAGTCATTTCACCAAATGTTATCTTTCCATCAACATTATAAAAATCCACACGAACATGTGGAAAGTCCTTAGATAATATCTCAGCTATTTCCACCATTTTATTAAAGTTAAGTGGCCTAGGTATCTCTCTATTTATCTTTCCAAAATCTGCTCTTCTATAAGGTAATTGACGGAATTCCCTATCAAAAAAACCTAGTTTTCCATCTTCATGATTATCTGTATAATCTATCATCGTATATAAGCAATACACATTTCCGTTAAAACAAAAGAACTTATAGTCCGGTAAATCATTATTTATATCTCTCTCCAAAAGTTTTTCAACAATAATTTTACGTTCGCAATTGTAGTAACCCCATTCTCTTCCATAGCTCTTACTACTTCTATTCATCCACTCATTTAATTGCATTTTCACTTTACTTTCACTTATTTTATATTTGTCTGATACAAATATATTTGTACCAGATCCTGTGGTCACTTTTATAGCGAAAGAATCAGGTAATTCTTTAAAATTGATATCGTCTACTCTATCATAAACTGCAAATATTTCATTTAAATATTTGCCTAGTCCTTTACTTTCTACATAGTTGCGAACAGTGTACTTATCTGAACAAAGAGTAATTAGAGGATCATGATATTTCAATTTATACCACTGCAGTTTTTCAGTATACCGTTTTGGTTTTTTTAGGTTGAGTTTATTCCCTGTTTTAATACGGTACTGAATTTTCACCATAACTTTATCCGGAATAAATTCAAAAAAATCCAATAATTTATACCTAGTTTTTGGATTTTTGATAATATTTTTATAAAAGTTCATTTTTTCACCCAATTTACTTAATATCCATGATATCTAACATATGATTATTAACCTTATTAACTTCATAAAATTCTTTACATATCCTTAAACTTTCATTAGACATCTCTTTAACTTTAATAGGATATTCAATCAAAATTTTCATCTTTTCAGCTAGGTTTACACTATCTTTTGGTTGAATTAAAAAGCCATTTTTTTCGTTAATTACTGCATCTCGGCAACCCGGCCAGTCAGTTGTAATTACAGGTCTAGCCATGGCCATAGCTTCCAATATAGTTCTTGGTAATCCCTCGCGATAATAAGTGGGGAGTACAAATACTGACGATTCCTTTAAGTAAGGAATTACATCCTTAGTCTCACCTGGGAATTCTATTGATCCGTCTTCAATGTATGGATTAATATCTTCAGGTGCTATAGCTCCAAGAGAGTTATCAAACCCTCCGACTAGAATAAATCTAGCGTTGGGGTATTTTTTTTTAACAATTCTTGCAGCATTTGCAAACTCAAATATGCCTTTTTCTTTTATTATTCTTGCTATCATCAAAAACACATGATTTTCAGGTAGTTCATTATTTTTAAATTTCTCCATGTTAACCCCTGAGCCATTGACTCTTACTGCTTTCTCTTTGGCAATATATTTTAAGTTAACTAACCTTTTCAAATCATCAGTGTTCTGAAAAATAACAGTATTGGTGGGTTTCAGAGCTCGTTTATATAGAAGTCCTGTGATTAATCTCACTGCTCTTGCTTTCATGCCAGTCGAGGCATAAACCCTCCCTAATCCTGTAATCATTGGATAGATTTTTTTCACTCCAACACTATGCGCAGCCATACTACTATAGATTACAGGTTTAATAGTATAACTAAATACTAAATCCGGCTTTTCTTCTTTCATCACTTTTTTAAGTTCTTTGTAATATTTAATATCTCCGAGTGCACTAATATTATCTTTATTAAACGGTACTTCAATGAATTTTACTCCCAATGCTAGAACATCTTCAATATGATCTTTGTTAGGACCGATTGCTATTACTTCATGTCCTTTTGATATCATTTTCTTAATAAGGTCACCTCTAAAATTATAGAGAGTTTTATTTTTCGGCGATATTACCATTATTTTCATATTTTTCCCTCATTTTACAACTTATTCGGTATCGTTATACTATTTAAGTTTTCTTTTATTGTTGTAAACATTCTTTCCATAACATTATCAGATATAAATGAATTATGTGGAGTAACAAAGACTTTTTCGTTTTCCCACAAAATACTACTTTCTTGTAACGGTTCCTCTTCAAATACATCTAAAGATACACCTGAAAATTTTCCATTTTGAATCGAATCCATTAGTGCTAACTCATTAATGATTCCTCCTCGGGAGAGATTGATAAGTACACTATTTTCTTTCATAAAAGTTATTCTATTAGCATCAAACAAATAATGAGTTTCGCTTGTAAGTGGCAGAGTTAGAATTACAATGTCACTTTTACTTAAAACATTATTTAAATCGTAGTTTAAATAGTATTCATCAATAAAATGAGAATGCTTTATCGTTCTTCCCACGGCTAAGACTTTTACACCAAACACTTTAAGTCGCTTTGCAATTTCATTACCAACATCTCCTAAACCTATTATAGCTGCCGTTTTCCCATACAGTTCTAATAAGTCTCGTTGCTTTATCCATTCCTTATTATATTGCTGTTTATAGAAATCCTTACTTTTTTTATAGATCTCTAAGATTTTCAGAATTGCCCATTCAGCCATTGGAATACTATAAACCCCCTTAGCATTAAAAAGTTTAATATCCATTTCTTTTATATAATCAAGAGGGATTCTATCTAAACCGGCACTAGTTAACTGAACAAATTTCAGATTTTTAAATTCAGATATATCATTGTACAAAAATAAACTATTGCAGATTACACCATGAATATTGCTTACATCTATTTGTAGTGGCTCCCGTTCTTCTTGTACATGTATAATTTCAAAACCCATTGACTCTAATTCTCTAACTTGAGCATTTGTATAATTATAGGCGCCCGTGATTAAAAGGTTAATATTCCGCACCCCCGGTAACATTTCTGGATAGTTTATCATATCTAGTTACGTCCAAAATATTGCTTACCTTTGATCCAATAATATGAAGTAAGTATGCTGCAATTATTATAATCGCTGTAATTAACACCCAATTTAAAGGAAATACTATGTGATCCAGTCTAGGAATAATCACGTATTGCACTAAATAAATTTCTAGAGTAATCTTAGCTAGAAAATTAATCGAGTTTTTTATTTTTAATGGTAGCATCTCTAAAGAGCTATCAATTCCAGAAAAGCATCTAAAGAGGTAATAAAGCACAAAAAATAACACTATTTGATTTGATATTTGATAAGGACTCATGTATTCAAAATGTACAAATGCTAATTTTGATACAAAATACAAACTAATTAATACAAGAAGTAATAACCAGTTGATGTAATAGTTATAGTTCATATATTTAGATTTTTTAATTCTAAAATAAGCTCCTAGTAGCATTGATTGAAAAAACAGAAACCGTACCATTGGTTCTCGAACAGTATCAATATGATAAAAAGATTTATCATAGAAGAAAACGTAAATTACTATCTGTATTAAAAAGATCACTAACATAACTAGAGGAATATTATTTTTTAATTTTTTATTATTGATGACCAAATAATAAGGAACATATAACAATACAATAGACGCAATAAAATGGTAGTATGTAGGAAATAAAAAGTACTCACTTATAGACCATCCATCAAACTTATAAAAGCCCAGTCCTATATAGATTAAAGTTATTATCCAAATTGTCGGATAAACTCTTATTAGCCTTTTCCAATACCATTTGGAAAATGAATATTTTAAATTAACTAAAACGAACCCCGCTACTGCAAAGAATAAAACATCACCAAGTAAGCCCCCATTAGCAATTAAGTCTGTTGGATATACTCCTGAGTAATGAGCGTTGGTAATTAAGATAGCAGCTAAAGCTTTCATTACTGTAATGAAAAAAATCATAATTAAACTCCCACTTTATTTTTCTCGATACCATTAACTATACTTTCTACTTTTTCTTTGACTGTTTTACGGTTCACTTCAAAGAATCTCTTGTTAGAGTTTAACAGAATCTTCTCGTAATTCCTTATATCCTTCACTCCACTATTGAATAATGACTCAATTTGAGGACCAGTTGCCTTAAAATTACTAGTATTACAGAAGCTTCTAGACAAAATAACCATGCTTGATCCTAAGCGATAATGTTCTGCAATTATATTCTCTGCTGATAAAGCACCTTGCCCAAGCTTTGCGATCCCTCCAAATCCATAAGGGATGCTTTTTTCTTTTATCCTATTGCAAAGTCTCTCAACTGTTCCATCAACTAATAGTTCAAACATAAAATATTTACGATAGCCTATATGAAGATCATTTAAACCTATGTGAATATAGTCTATCCCCTCTACTTCCAAAATTGAATCAATGTTTTCTACAGCCTCAGGGGTTTCTAGAAGAAGACAAGTCTTAGCTCTATCATTTACATGACTAATAAAATCTTTAACTTCTTTGTTTGTTTTAAACATTGGTAGCATTACAATGTCAGCTCCACCGCTAACAACTTCATCTATCTCACTTTTAGAATTTTCATTGATTGGATTAACCCTTACAAGTAATTCTGAGTTATTAAGTACTGGTTTAATCTCTTTTATATCCTCAATACTATGTCGTGAAATTACAGTGTCTAATTTACCTTGACGTTCTTCCTTTCCATTAATCTCAAGATCAAGAAATATCCAATCCACTCCACTTTCATCAGCTATTTGAGCTACTTTTTCTTCATTTGTTATATACATTAGCTTTAGTGACATTATTGACCTCCATTTATTTGTTATATTTTTTTTGTACTGTTTCACCTGTATTTATGTTGTCTTTCATAAATACAACTTTAGCAACAGTTTTTAAGAAAATTCTGCAATCAAAATAAAGTGAACAACTTGTTGAATATTCCACATCGTATTTAATCCTTTCATTCCAAGGCAATCCTTTTCTACCATTAATTTGAGCCCACCCTGTAACTCCTGGTCTCACTTCAAATCTTTTTTTTTGTTTTTCTGTGTAATCCTCAAGAGGCCAAGGGTGGTATGTTAGAGTTGGACGAGGTCCAATCATTGACATTTCACCTTTTAAAATATTGATGAATTGGGGGAATTCATCAATACTTGTCTTTCTAATAAACCTACCAACTCTAGTAACTCTCATATCACCCTTTGTTTCATAAACTCCTTTTTCTTCTGCACCTACGCACATTGAACGAAATTTATACAGTTTAAATACTTTACCATTCAAACCAAGACGCTCTTGTTTAAAAAAGACTGGTCCCTTCGAATCTAACTTAATAGCAATAGCTACTAAAATTAAAAGTGGAGAGAGAACTATTATTCCTAATAGCGAAAAAACTTTATCTAATAAATTTTTAACATTTATATACATTTTTATTTCTTTGCCTCCTCAATAGCATACACCACTTAAATATACCTAAATCAACTTTTTACAAGTGGTTTATTATCTATAAGATCAACCACTTTTTCCTTTAAACTTACAGAAGATATTAACTCTACTTCACTATATAAGTAACTCTTGAATAGGCACATTATTATCTTTTCCTACTTAATCTTAGGATAAATTTGTTCAGAGTGTACCCCGTCATTACCCGAAGACGAAAACTCTTTATAAATTTTTCAGTTCTAACCCCCCTTAAAATGCAAAGGAAACTTTGCCTCAAAACCCAGATAGTGAGATCAGATTCTTTGCCACACCCATCATTTTCACGGGCTCCCCAATATCTAACACAAAAACCTCTCTACCACGTGCGAATGCTCCAGCTTGCACCACTAGTCTTGACTTGAATCTTTATTGTCATGAAGTATCTTTTCATTTAGGGGTGCGTCACTGTAACGGGGCCACTATTAACAATTTGGTTGTTACACAATGGAATTACGCTCCCTCGGCTTGCATGTACATTACCAAATCTAATCGCAACAAACTTTATCTTACTTCTCCTATTTAATTACATTAATTCGTGGGTACTTCGTTTACTTTCAATTTGTCTCCCAATGTTCTCTCTAATTCACATGTTCGAGAATCGGTGCATTATTCGGTAAACGGTTGTTCGCTAAGTCAATCGCATATTCTTTCAGATCATCCACCTTAATCTCTAAATGGTGATCAACTAAATATTGAACTAATTGATATTCAAACTCCACTGTCTTCCCAATGAAGATCTTCGGAAAGACTGGCTTCTTATTCACTTCTTTATCACTGAGAAGCTCTTCATACATTTTCTCACCCGGACGAATTCCATTGAATTGAATTGGAATCTGTTCTTCAGTAAACCCAGAAAGATGAATCAAGTTTTTCGCAAGATCTACAATCCTCACCGGTTCACCCATATCAAGAACAAAAACTTCGCCACCTCGAGCCAATGCTCCTGCTTGAAGCACTAATCGTGAAGCTTCCGGAATAGTCATAAAATATCTCGTCATATCAGGATGAGTAACTGTAACAGGACCGCCAGCAGCAATCTGCTTCTTAAACAATGGAATCACACTGCCACGACTGCCGAGTACATTCCCAAATCGAACCGCAACAAATTTCGTATGGCTTTTCTTACTTATATTCTGAACAACCATTTCAGCAATCCGCTTCGTCGCTCCCATTACATTCGGAGGGTTGACAGCTTTATCCGTGGAAACAAGCACAAAAGCTTTCACGCCTGCATAATGCGCTGCTTCAGCAACATTCTTCGTTCCAATGACGTTATTCTTAACCGCCTCTTTCGGATTTACTTCCATCAGAGGCACATGTTTGTGAGCAGCAGCATGATAAATATAAGAAGGGGCGTAATCCTGAACCACTTGAAAGATACGCTCAAGGTCTTGAACATCAGCAATAACGGTTACAAGTTCAGTATCCAAGTCTAGTTGTTTGAGTTCCATATGTATTGTATAGATACTGTTTTCCCCATGCCCTAATAAGATCAGTTGTTTTGGACCGAATTTCACAAGCTGTCGGCAAATTTCTGAGCCGATACTTCCTCCAGCCCCTGTGACCATAACGGTTCTTCCTTTTATTTCGGATTGGATCGAGTTAATATCAAGGTCCACTGGTTCACGGCCTAATAAATCTTCAATTTGCACGTCACGGATCTGATTAACCGATACATTGCCAAGGGCGATATCTTCAATCATCGGAAGAGTTTGTATGTTGGATACTACGCTTTTCGCATCTTTAATGATTTCTTTAATCCTTGATTGTTTAATAGAAGGCATAGCTATGACTATATGGTTAACTTTATGCTTATTAACCACTTCTTTTAGATGTTTGCTGCTTCCTAAGACAGGCAGACCAGAAATACTTAGGTGATGCATTGTAAAATCATCATCTATGAACCCTACTATATTCGTGTTAATATCCTTTGAACCTTTCATTTGCCTAGCTAACATACGTCCCGCTGAACCAGCACCTACAATCAAGGTCTGTTTCATATTAGGGTTATTTTTCACCAATCGAGCCTTTTTACCTTTCGGATTAAAAGTGAGTCCGTATGTTTTATAATAACGCCAAGCAAACCGCACTCCACCAATGAGTAAAACGTGTAACATCCATGTAATTGCTAAGGCTCGCTCGTAAACCACGCTAAAAGCCACGAATTGAACTAAAGCTGCACTTAGTATAGATAAACTAACCACTACGATGATTCCAATTAATTCTTCCATACTGGCATAGCGCCATTTCTTTTTATACATCCCTAACACCGCAGAGAACAAATGATGTGTTAATAGCAAGATAATAGCTGAAACTAGCATAATACGATCAAATACTGCTACATAGGGATTTAAGAAGAAATGGGACATGTAAATGGAAAAGGAAACAATGATGGAATCAATAAGTATTAATAAAATAAGTCTTTTCCTTTGAGAAGCAAACATTTCTATTATCCTCTCCTAATCAAAACGTGGTTAATCCCTTACTAAATAGTAATGAGATTTTATAAAAGCTTGAAAAAATACACACAAACCTTTATTTCTGTGTAGTAACAATTTACTAGTATGAGTATTTAATATAACTTTATAACATTGTTTATTATAACAGGTTTAGATTTCCGAATGAAGGGGAACAAGGGAATATTTTACACAATATTAATAGATTTTGGAATGTGTCTAATCATTTTTTATTATTGCGCTTTCACGAATAATAAAAAACAACTTCAGTCATAAAAATTGACTAGAAGTTGTTAGTATTATTACGTTATTCAACTTTTTAGAATAGTCCAAAAGTCTTCTTCTTTTTCACGTGCTGCGGTGGATCCGAGGCTAATATTCCGTTTTCCAACAATTCTTCCGCATTCTCAGAAAGAAGATAGACCATATCCAGTCCAAATTCTTTCCTCACTTCACTATAAGCTTCAGTCATACAGAAGCCTCTACTTGAAGTATTGTGGGCATCAGAAGCTATGAGGTGAGCTAGGTTTGCTCCTAACAATTGCTTCGAGAATTTTTTAATCTTCTTTCCGAAATGACCGCATACACTACCGGCGGTGAGTTGAACGAAAGCTCCATTTTTAACCAGCGTGTAAAGCGTATCTGGATGTTCCATAATGTGTTTATTCCGTTCTGGGTGAACGATAATCGGATGATATCCTTCCACCTGTAAATCAAACAGTAACTTGCTAGTGTAGCGCGGGACACTGTCAGGCGGAAACTCTACGAATACAAATTTAGTGTCTACATTTAGCGATAATACCTCTTCACTTTTTATGCCTTCTAGCATCTCTCCGTGAATCCTTGTTTCCTGCCCTGGGAGGACTTTCAATTCAATTCCTCGTTCACTTAATTGCCGGTTTAATTCTCCAACTTGAATCAATATATCGTTTTTATAATTATTATAGGTTCCATTCATATGGTGCGGCGTAGCAATGATGGTATCAATTCCATCCTCTACAGCTGCTTTAGCCATATCCATACTTTCTTCCATGGTCTGCGCTCCGTCGTCTACCCCCGGAAGAATGTGGCTATGAATATCGATCATATGCCGGACTCCTCTCTCTGTTATATTCTTAGGTTATTAGTCTTATAAAATCTAATATAGAGTATATCAGTTTAAGGTCTCGAATTGAAGATATTTTAGTAGAATCATGTTGTTTTTTATAATACAAATCCCAACATTTTTTGAACATTTCTAATAATTTATTATAAAAAAGAGAGAGGAAAGTCCCTCTCTCTAGTTTCCGTAATAATAATAGTAGTTACTGTCTTTAGCATCCATATCATTGAGTACCACACCAAGAATATTGGCTCTCGATTGTTCCAATTGTTCTTTCGCTTTACCAGCTGCTTCCTGTTCGGTCTGCTTGCTGCGCACAACCAGTAACGCGCCATCTACAAACTTAGATAGCACCTGAGAGTCGGCAACCGCTAATACAGGTGGCGTATCAAAGATGATTATATCATAGTGTTCTTTAGCTTCTTCAATTAACTTTTCCATCATCGTTGAACCTAGTAATTCAGAAGGGTTCGGGGGGATCGGACCAGATGGAAGAAGATCTAGATTCTCTATGCGGCTTTCTTTTGCTAGTTCTTTCAGAGAACGATTCCTTACTAGATAATTACTCAACCCAGAGGTATTATCAGCACGGAAAGTGTAATGCACGGTAGGTTTACGTAGGTCGGCATCGACCAGCAAAACTTTCTTACCTTGTTGCGCAAATACCACAGCCACATTAGCGGTTGTCAAAGACTTCCCTTCCGACGGACCAGCAGACGTAACAATCATGGTTTCTAGTTCTTTATCGACAGAGGCAAATTGTAAATTGGTACGGATAGTCCGGTATTGTTCTGAAATCGGAGATTTAGGATTGTCATTTGCAATAATGGTTCGGACTGACGTTTGTTGGTTCTTTTGCTTTTTGTTAAGCGCCAATAGATTCACTCCTTACCTTTGTGTCTTCAGTCTTTTTTCTTGAAGGGCGACGCTCCGGCAAATCTTCTTCTGTAATGGTCGAAACAACACCCATAACAGGAAGGTCTAGATGACTTTCTATATCTTCTTCAGATTTAAGCGTATTATCCAAATACTCCAGTAAGAAGGCCAGTCCCACTCCTGCCATTAATCCAATCACCAGGCCGATAGCGATATTCAGTAATGGTTTTGGACTCACTTGTGTTGGTGTCGAACCAACAGCCGCTTCGGATAAAACATTCACGTTATCTACATTCATTAATTGAGGAATGTCTTCTTTAAACACCTGCACAGTTGTATTGGCGATCGCAGCCGCCAGCTGAGGATCCTCATCTGTTACGACAACATTAACCACCTGAGATTGTTCAGCGTTAGAAACTTGAAGCTTATTAGATAAAGCCCCTGATGTTATGTCTAACCCTAATTCTTCAACCACTTGATCTAGGATCCTAGGACTTTTAATTATTACGTTATATGTATTTATTAAGTCGATATTAGTTTGTAATTCGTTACCTTCATAAATATTATTTTGCGACTGCGATTGAGATTGATTTACAATGAATTGGGATGAAGCTTCATAAGACGGCGTTAACACAAAGAAGGTGACTAAAGCACTAATAATCGCCGCTCCGACAGCAAGACCAATAATAAGTAAAAAACGTTTTTTCAGAACCTCAAATATTTCCTTAAGGGATATTGTTTCTTCCATTACTAAACCTCCAGATATTGTCGATTTTCAAAACATAGAGTCATTATATCATAGATAAATATGGGAATGAGTGCACACTTGTTAATTTTTCAAATAGTTTACAATTTACAGACTAAAGTCTGGTGACCGAATGCACAAAAAACCATAACATAGTTTATATCGACAGAATAAGTGCATAATTAAATAGATAAAAAGGCAGGATAATATTCCATTATTATCCTGCCTTTTTATCTATTTATTGATTTTGTATCTATTGTAATTCAGATCATAAGTAATAATAGACTGATAAAGAGAAGCAGTAAATAAATCTAATACTATTTATATATATGTAGTAATGAATAAATGGATTGTAAAAAGAGGACCTACTGTGAAGTAAGTATAAAGATACTGTTTCTATATTATCTACTATTTTTATTGGTTCTATATTTACGACTTAATTGTATGCTTATTCCCTCTATCTACTACGTTAATTTCATTTCTTATCTATAGGAAAACCTAATATAAATGAAATGGATTTCCATAATATGTAATTTGATTATGTGGTCGATTATATAAAATTTCCACACTTTTGTAACCAATACGAAAATTTCATAGAGGCTACAGTCTAGTAAACCCGCGTCCTATACCCATTTTATGAATCTCGCAAACCCTCTGTCATTTAATTGTTACACAACTGTAAATTCATGACGTAAATTGTTGTGATACATTAGAAAAGGATTAAGAGAGACGAAAAAAATTTCAGGGGGATTAATAATTTATGAAGAAAGCTCTTATGTCGTTGCTCGCATTTTCTATGGTTTTTCTACTGTTCGTACCTAACTCTTTAGCAGGCTCAAGAATTGGGAACCAAATAGTAGATCTAGCATTCAAGTACGACTATGCACCCTATGTTTGGGGCGGTACTTCAACAAGCGGATTTGATTGTTCAGGATATACGCAGTATGTATATGATAAGGCAGGCATTGATCTACCTCGTACATCTAGATCACAGTATGGCGAAGGAGATTATGTAAGGCGTTCAAACTTGCAGCCTGGCGATCTAGTATTCTTCGGAGATCCAATCTGGCACGTAGGGATATACATAGGAAACAACAAAATGATTTCTGCTGAAAATCCGAGTGACGACATAACCGTAGCTTCTCTTACTGGTTACTGGGACCGTAACTACCGCGGCGCTAAGCGTGTAGCTGATGTCGGCGTATCCAGTAGTTCACTTCCAACTGGAAGCTATCACGATCTTGACAGCAATCACTGGTCTGCAGATGCTGTAAGTTCACTAAGTAAACAGGGTATTATTGATGGTTATGACGGAGATCTATTCAAGCCTAAAAACGATGTAACTCGTGCGGAAGCCGCTAAAATGCTTGCCGATGCGCTTGATTTAGACAACGGTTCAGGCTCAAGCTTTAATGATGTATCTTCTTCTCACTGGGCTTCTGACTATATTGAAGCTGCAGCCGATGAAGGCTATCTATCAGGCTATGGAGATGGTAGTTTCAAACCTAGCCAATCGATCACTCGTGCGGAAATTGCATCAATCTTCGCTAGAGCATTTAATTTAAACTCTTATGGAAGCAACCCATTCTATGATGTCAGCAGCAGTCACTGGGCGTATGACGATATTAAAGCCCTTAATGCAAATGATATTACAGAGGGTTATGAAGATGGTTCATTCCGAGTAAACAACGAAGCTACTCGTAGTGAGTTCGCAGTATTCTTATACCGCGCTTTGTAAGTTTTTAAACCTAAAAAAGCCTTTTTTCCTGAAAATAAGAAAAAAGGCTTTTTTATTTCTCTAGTTTTTCTCTTTCTTCTCTTAAAAATATACCTAGTTTCTTCTATTATATATAGCTGCTTAGCTTCCTCTTTTTCTTTACTTCTTTGCATTACCTTCCGTGAGCCAGAACTATCGTCTTTAAGACTACTCTCTATTAATTAATGACATCACCTTCCCTAGAATAAGAAGAGCTATCCACACTACTCCTCCCCCGCCCAGCGAATAAATCACTCCTGTAATAAAGCGATTCGACGTAATATATGTATGAATAAAACCCGTAATTTGGCTATCAAGCATCAGATAGCTCAAAAGCACAACAAAAACTAGTAATGTTCTCATAAATGGCACTCACCCGTCTTCTCTCTTCTTCATATACTACCCTCCTAAATACTATTCTCCTTTAAAGCGCAGGGATTGGCCTTGTTTTTAAGGGTTCAAAAATTTTCTATTCCTTCATTACGACTGTAGAAAAAACACGCCAAAAATGTAAGACTCCTTTATATGTTCATCTTGACTTTACATTTAAACTCCCTAATCCTGAAGGATTCATTGCCAGAAAGGCTGGTCATCTTCTATAGCATAAAGTTAAAAGGCTCTACTATTGCATACAACTATGTAGAAGTTAATGCATACTTTTTTTAATTTTATGCATCCCTATATCGCAAGGTCCGGAGAGGGACGGTGAGACTCCTGTGGGATAAACATGATCGGTGAGACCCCGGAAGGCTTTAGCCTGAGGCCCTGCAGGACGCAGGGTCGTTCGACGTTGCCACACGATGTGGCGGTCTTAGTGGAACCTCCACTGTGTTGAGCCCACGGAAAGCGAATCGTACCCCGGAGGACCTTCATCTTATAATTAATTAAGTACCTAATTAGAGATCCAAAGATCGTAAAAAAAGAAGCAGCTGAGGCTCATCTAAGCCTCAGCTGCTTCTTTTTTTTCTTACTTAGTTAATGAAACGATCATCCTCAGCTTTTGCAAGGAACATCGCAAATTCAGCACGAGTCGTGTCACGGTCCAGCTTGAACGTTCCATCCGGGTAACCGATGGAAATCTTATTAGCTGCCAGCGTATTGATGTAATCATACGCCCAGTGATCAAGAGGCACGTCACTGAATCCGTCGTCGGTGCTGCCTTTCAGGTCATAAGCATCGACAAGGATTTTCGCCATTTCAGAACGCTTCAGGCTGGCTTTCGGATTAAAGTTTCCGTCCGGGGAACCAACCATAATTCCGCTTTCTGCAATAGCTGCGATATCAGCGTAGCCGTAATCGCCTTTTTTCACATCATTGAATTCTGGATCTTTGACATTGTCCGTGTCCAGGTCAAGGATACGAACGATCATTTTCGCGGCATTCACACGGGAGATGTCGTCATTGGTTCCAAAATCTCCGTTTGGATAACCGAGGATGACTCCGCCCTCGTTCAGCTTCTGAATCACTTCTTCTGCCCAGTAATCTTCTGGAATATCGTTAAAGGATTTAGCCTCTTTATCAGATTGATAGATTGTGATTTGCTTGGTCGTTGTATTTCCGGCCAAGTCCACTAGTTCAATCTCGAAGGAGTTTTTGCCTTCTTCCAGATTGACCGTTTCGTTAATCGTTTCTTCAATTGATCTCATTTCATATGGTTCTTTAAAGACGTTCTTGTAAACTTCGCTGCCATCTACATAGAGACGAAGCTCGTCAAAGTTATCTTTCACATTCATTTCAAGATCCGCTTCTCCTTGATCGGTCGTCTGCGGTCCATCAATGGATAGAACTGGGTTCGTGGAATCTAACATGAACCTTCTAATGAAGGAAATGTCATTGCCACTGTCATCAACAGCTTTAAATTCAATTTCTTTGAATCCATCTTTCTTGAAGCTGATGGTTTCGCTGAAGTTGTAGCGCTGATTTGTTTTATCCCAGTCTAATTCGGCTTTTTCACCGTTGATTGTCAGGCTTTCCACCTGAGAATCGTCTTTTACATAGCCGGTTACTTCTACTTCTTTATTATTGGTTACGCTCAATGCTTCTGGAGTAAGGGCTGTCACGGCTGGAACCGTGCCATCTGCTTCTTCCATCGCATTGTCAGAAGTTGTGTTGCCTGCATAGTCATGGGCGACAACTTTTACATTAGTCGCTTCGTCTGGATTCTTAACCGTGTAAGAATCAGCGTCAGATCCAAGAGATTTCTCGGAAACTAGTTTTCCATTCACGAGAACGTCGAAGTGAGAAAGTCCCGTATCTTCGTCAAAAGCATCCCAGTTGATCTGGCCGCTTTCCTGATCGTACGTTACTTCAAGCGATGGATCTACGGTGTCTACTTGAACTGGAATTTTCACAGATTGCCATTCGGCATCCGGGAAGTCCACTTTCGATTTGATTTCGTAATAGTACTGACCATCTTCAACCACTTCGCCTTTCACTTTACCATCCCAGGCAGCCTCGAAGAATGTGTTGGTCAGTGGACCGGCACCGCCGTCAAAATAGTTTTTGCGGATGCCATCCTGCGTGCGGATCGTACGCAGTTCATTTTCGTTTTCATCAAGTACATTAAATTCAACTTCCTTAGCATTTCTTAAGAAAGAAACGTCCGGAATGACACTTTCAAAGGACTCGTCTCCATCTGGAGAGAATCCAACATTGTCTTCAGACCCGGTTAGCGCTTCGTCTTTTCCTAGTAGTGGATCGACACCAACAAGCTGGTATCCATTACCATCCGGAGTAATTAACGCAGTCAGGCTGTAGAACGGCTCACCTTCTGCATCGTAAATTGTGTCATCCACAATCGGTGCCTCATCCCATTCGCCGTTAAAGCCAACATATGGCACGGCAAGCGCTGGATTAGAGTCGTTTGGATCCTTCAGTTTAATGAATCCTTCTACAAAGTTTCCATTTTCAAAGATTTCATCAAGAGAGTCACCAAATAGAGACGTGACCGTATTGGACAGATCGATCGTTACATTCAATTCAATCGTTGAATCGGCAGGCACGACGACCTGGTATCCATCTTTTACATTGGCACCATTTGGAGAAGAGATATCAATTGGGAATTCACCATTATAGAAAGGTCCTTCCCCTTCAATGGATTCTTCTTTAAAGATCGCCTGAGATTCTACGGTGTTTTCACCATTTAGAGCTAAGTCTGTTTGTACAGAACCTTCGACGTTATAAACCGCATTTACATCACTTACGTTTCTAAGTTCTAGCGTAAATGATTCCTGCTGGTCCATTTCTTTCAGGGCAACTTTACCCAATCCGGAGTCTTTCTCCGTCACGACAACTGGCGTCTCCATGGCAGCATGAAGATCCATAAGTCCCGCACCCTGGCGGCGTGGAGAATAATCTAGACCCAGCTCATAGTTGGAGTTGAGATTGCCTTGATCTTCTTGTGGAACGGATGTGTTTAATAGAATGTTTTTCGCCATTTCCACGCGGTTGTTTCCTTCAAGTGAGAATTCTTTGTCAACACGCTGCATAACAAGCGCTGATCCGCCGGCTACGTGTGGTGCAGCCATGGATGTACCACTCTTCATGCCGTAGTCATCATCCTGTAAGGTCGATAGGATATTTCCGCCTGGTGCTGTAATTTCTGGTTTGAAATTAAGGTTAGGCGTTACACCCCAGGAAGAGAAGTTGGAAATCTGACCCGCTGCTGGGCTTTTAGCTACGACTTCTTCTCCCATGAACGCAATTTCCAGATTCTTTCCTTCATCTAAATAAGCTTTCAGCTCTAGCCCTGTTGCTTTTAAGATACCTAGCTGAGGAATGTTAATTTCATCACTGGAAGCCATGCTGATGTAGCCGGATACGTTATTGTAAATAATAACGCCCACGGCTCCCTCTTCTTGAGCATTTAACGTTTTATCTACAAATGCAGATTCCCCGCGGCTGATTAATGCAATTTTCCCTTCGAGGTCCACTCCTTCAAAATCATTGGCCTCTGGGTTCTCTGTAGAATCTCCCGGCTTTCTCCCAAGCCCGGCATCCGCCACTTCGTAATAGTCCTCACCAAGCGTTTGTGGGGATACGCTGCTTGCATTTAGGAAAGGCACGGAATCCTTCGCTTCTCCATCTACACGTGTATTGAAACCTTCAAGCTCCAGGTATTCATTTTCAAACGAAGCTACCTGAAGGGATTCAGTAGCAAGTCCAGGTGCACCGACAAGCCCGATATCCGGGTTAGACGCATATGGATTGCCAAAGCCTGTTCCAAAACGATCGGAGTTACCTGCAGAGATGGCCATCATGATGCCATTATCCACCGCACGTTTGATCGCTTTCTGTTCTGGTTCATCCGGTTCTACAAAGCTTGCTGTGGAACCGAGACTCATATTGATGACGTCTGCACCAAGCAGAATCGCGTCATCGATCGCTTTAATGTAAATATCACTATACGTCGAAGGCATTTCCGGGTCGTTACCGAAAACTTTCAGCCCTAGCAGCTGAGCTTCCGGAGCTACGCCCATCAAACCGCCTTCTGCTTCATTTCCGTTTGCTCCGACAATACCGGATACGTGCATCCCATGCTCACTTGCACCCGGACCAAGGTCCAGTACAGTATTGTTCTCATCCGCATAGTTGCGGCCAAACGGTACTTTCTCTGTGAAGTATTTCCCTTTCAGTGCGCCTTCCCCTGTAAGGTCGGACACATCTTCCTGACTGATTTCTGTTTCTGTCTCTTCACTCAGAACCATGTCCTGGTGATCCGGGTCAATTCCTGTGTCAATAACCCCGATGGTCATGCCTTCGCCTTTATACCCGTATTCTTCCCAGGTTTTTTGAGCTTTGACCAGTTCTTTACTATACAATAGATTTGGTTCTTCTGTTTCCGGACGATCGTATTCATGACTGATATGTACGTCTTCGACTTCCGAAAGATTCTTAATTAATTCAATGGAACGGTACTCAACACTTCCGCTGAATCCATTCACAACAGTTGTGAAGCTTTCCTTATAATCCATTGGTACGGAACTATTGGCAATGGATTTCTTCACGGCTTCCTGCTTTTGCAGAGCATCCTGCTGAAGTTTCTCTTTTTCATCTTTCGATAGATCCTGATAGTTGTTCGTTGATTCTATGGTTGGCTTTCCTTCTAATTCGACAATGACGCGGACTTTTTCTTTGGGATCATATTCCTTGTCCGAATTAATTTCTTTGGTTTTCTGGTCCTCTACCGTGATCTTGTCCGGCTTATCCAGATACTGCTCTGAATTCGATAATCCACTGGCTGCGAACACCGAGTTCGAAAAAGCGAGCAGGAAGATAAAGAACAAAATCAGACTCTTTTTCATGTTCAAATGGTTGTCCTCCTTAGTTTTTCTATCAAAATACCTAAAATTACCCTCCTTTCTACTTTTTTACAACCTCAAGTATATTCAAATATTCATAAAATTACAAATTGTAACATGCAGGACATTGTCCTTATCCAGTGGAAATATCATGTAATGAATGAAGATTCATAGTCTGAATATACTAGGTCCACACACCGGCATATTGTTTCCAAAACTTAACGTCATTCGTGTAGAAATGACAGGACTTACCATGGTAAAGTAAAAGATAACTACCTAACCAAGGAGCATCCACCATGATGAAGAAACTCTTCCCTGACAAACGGGGACGTGAATGGAAGAACTACGATCAGGAACTCCGCGCCATCAACCGACTGGAAGCCCAGGTGGGCGATTTGTCCGACGATGAACTGCGGGCGAAAACCAGCGAATTCAAGACCGCCTTACATAAGGGAGCGGCCATTTATGACATCCGCGCAGAAGCCTTTGCCGTCGTGCGGGAAGCCGCCCGCCGCGTACTTGGTCTCCGTCCCTATGACGTCCAGCTGCTCGGGGGACTGATCATGTCGGACGGAAACATTGCGGAGATGGCGACCGGCGAAGGAAAGACGCTTGTGGCAGCCCTTTCCGGCTATCTGTTTGCCTTAGAGGAAAAGGGTGTCCATTTGATTACGGCTAATGAGTATTTAGCACAACGTGATTATGAACTTCTAAGTCCTTTGTATGACTTCCTCTGGATATCTACTGGTTTGAATTTGAACCAAATCTCCCAAACTGAGAAACAAGAAGCCTACCAGGCCGACCTGACCTACGGGACAGGAACCGCTTTCGGATTCGACTATCTTCGCGATCATCTGACACGGGACCAAAAGAACCAGGTACAGCGCCCCTATCATGTCGCGATTATTGATGAAATTGACAGCGTGCTGATCGATGAAGCGAAGACGCCGATGTTGATCGCCGGCAAAATGGAGGCCCACGCGAATCTACATAAACTGGGGGCTCTGGTGATGCGTACGTTTCAAAAGGATGCGGATTATCAGCTGGATCCGGAAACGAAGGCGGTCCATTTTACCGATCAGGGGATACATAAAATCGAACGCGCGTTTGATATTGAGAATCTATTTGACCTCGAGCATCAGACGCTTTATCACTACATGATGCAGGCGGTCCGTGCCCGGGTTCTTTTTCATAGAGATAAGGATTATGTGGTGGAGGACCAGCAGATTAAGCTGATTGACACATTCACCGGGCGGCTGATGGAAGGGCGCACGCTCTCCGATGGACTTCATCAGGCGCTGGAAGCGAAGGAAGGGCTTGCGATCACAGAAGAGAATAAGCCTCAGGCGTCGATTACCGTGCAGAACTTCTTCCGGATGTACCCGAGACTTGCGGGCATGACCGGGACGGCGAAAACCGAGGAAAGTGAATTTCAAAGTGTGTACGGCTTGAATGTATGGGCGGTTCCGACGAATGAACCTGTCCTTCGGGAAGACCATCCGGATCAGGTGTACTTGACGCAGGCAGACAAGTACCGCGCGATTGTCCGTGAGGTGGAACAGGTACACGCGTCAGGACAGCCGATTCTTATCGGAACCTCTTCTATTTTGCAGTCGGAATACCTATCCAACTTGCTTCAGGAAGCCGGGGTTAGTCATGAGCTCCTGAATGCGAAAAGTGTGGAGCAGGAAGCGCGATTGATTTCGTTCGCCGGACAGGTCGGCCAGGTGACGATTGCGACCAATATGGCCGGACGCGGAACGGATATCGTACTTGGCGAAGGTGCGGCCGCACGCGGCGGTCTGCATGTGATCGGAACGGAACGCCATGAATCACGGCGCATAGACAATCAGCTGAAGGGACGGGCCGGACGTCAGGGTGATCCTGGCTCCTCCCGCTTCCTGATTTCCTTAGAAGATGAGATCGTCGAGCGCTTCGGTCAGACCGAGCGGGACCGAAAATGGAAACATCCGAAGACGA
Source organism: Halobacillus alkaliphilus (assembly GCF_900113125.1). Taxonomy (GTDB): domain Bacteria; phylum Bacillota; class Bacilli; order Bacillales; family Halobacillaceae; genus Halobacillus; species Halobacillus alkaliphilus. The sequence goes on from NZ_FOOG01000002.1 coordinate 191,562, forward strand.
ACGAAGACGGATTAATTTTACAGAGTCCGATTGATTCTTTTATGAATACGGTTCAAAAAATCAGCGAAGGCAGCCAGGCGAACATCCGGGCTTCCATCCTGAAGCTGGATGACGTGATCCATGATCAGCGCACCGTGGTGTACAGGCTGCGCAACCAGATCCTTCAAAGTGAAGATCCGATGGGAATCCTCGCGCCTATGGTCCTGGATTACGTTCACGAGCTCGTGCAAACGTACTGTCCGGAACGAGAAGCGTCTGAAGAATGGGACCTGGATAAGCTCGAGATGGATTTAAAACGTGCCATTCCGGGAATAGATAGTCAACTTGCTCGAGTCCATTATGAAGACCAAGCGGAGGTGATCTCCAACCTTCATGCGCTGGTCGAGCGTTATCAGGGACAGATTCAGAAATGGAAAATCCGGGCGTCTGTGCAGCACAAGGTTGCCCAGGGTGCGCTAAGCATTCTTGACCGGCACTGGGTCCGTCACCTGGATAAGATGAACCGCCTGAAAGAAGGCGTCGGCATCCGGCAGTACCAGCAGGAAGATCCGGTCCGGCTCTATCAGCAGGACGGATTTGAGCTGTTCACCCAGACGTTTGCATCCATCCGGCAGGAAATGGTCCTCTGGATGGCTGAGGTGCTGGAGCCGTTAGAGAAATCCAAGGAGGAATCCCCCGATGTTTAATTTTCGAAACCATAAAAAGCACGCCCCCGATACGGCGTATGACGAACATGCGGTCAATGCCCAGGAACTCGGTCTGGCCGGAGAATCCTCAGGAGAGGAAGCTGTGTATCCGGAGCTTTCCTACCATCCTGACTGGAAGCTTGACCCGGAAGACGAGTACGTGTACCGCTTCTGGAACAATGATTTGCCGCCGCTTAAACCGAACCAGTTCAGCATTCACGGCGTCGATTTGAAGCAGACAAACGGAACGCTTGTCGTCGAAGCGTTCGTGAGGAATGCCTTATCGCGAAGTATTAATTTAAAGACGATGACCATCCTCCTGCTTGATCGGCAGGGGTTTCCCGTTGCGAGAAAATGGTTTGATCTGAAGAAGGTCGGGACGATACCGGCGAGATCCAGCCGTCCGTGGACATTTACGTTTGAGCAGCAGCACCGGGTCACGTCCGACGCCAATCCGCCGGTGCACGGATGGAAGCTCGTCATTGAACCGAATCAGAAGCACCGCAAGCACACGCTTGACTTAGATGAAAGTCTTGAGCAGTTCCTTCCGGCTGGAGATGCGGAGAAACTGGAACGATATGTAGAGGGTCTGCAGCCGCCGAAGCCCGGCGAGATTAATTTTGTCAGTTTAAAAGCTGAGAAGAAAGAAGGTGCGCTTCATGTGGCGTTATTGATTCGTAACGGCAGCGACCGTTCGATCAACCTCCCCCACCTGCCGCTCCAGGTTAAGGATGCGACGGGCGATGTGGTAGCGCAGGGAGCGTTTAAGCTGAAGCATGTGGAAGTGAAAGGCAATACAAGTAAGCCGTGGACATTCGTGTTTCCAGAGTCAATGATCCTGAGTGAAACTATTGATCTATCGAGATGGAAAGCTTATCCGATTCAGTAAATAGAATCCCTGTTGTCCTTTGGGATGACAGGGATTCTCCTATGTTTACGGCGCTGATACGATGGCTGGCCGTGCTGGCTGAGGGACGAACGACGGAGGATATTCCGGAAAAGGAAGCATAAGAAAGACCCGGTCTAATCATGGACCGGGTCTTTTTGGCTATCGGTTTATAGTTCGTCACTCAGGAGTTTGGCCATGATGACGGCAAACTCGGAGCGCTTAATCGCTTGATTTGGACGATAGGTGCCGTCCGGAAAGCCTTTGATCACGTCGTTCGCTGTGAGTGTATCAATATAAGAGGCGGCCCAGGAATCAGCTTTTACGTCAGGGAAGGTACTGGAACTCTCCCCTGTTAATTCGTAGGCGCGAACAACGAGTGTCGCCATTTCCGCTCGCGTCAGTGTCCCGTTCGGGTGGAAAGTGCCATCTTCATAACCCGACAAAATTCCGACCTCGGCAAGCGCACCGATGTATTCCGATCCCCAGTGACGGCTGGGCACATCAGGAAAGTCCGCTTCCTTGAGAGGTAGATCCAGTTCACGGGCAATCATCGTAGCCGCTCCCGCGCGGGTAATCTCATCGTGGAAACCAAACGTTCCATCCGGGTACCCCGTCATCAGATTTTCCCTGGACAGGTAGCTGACATAAGGTTCGGCCCACGTACCCGTGACATCCGGGAATGTTTTTTCATTATAGTCCATGCTTACTACGTAGTTTTCATTGCGGTCGGCTTCTCCGGTACCGTTCTCGACAATCAGATAATGAGTGCCGCGGGTGATCCCATCGATGGTGGCGGTATTATAGGCTACGCCGTCCTGCTCGTATTGCTGAACAGACGCCGCTTCTAACGTCTGCCTATTTCCTTCCTGATCATAAGCTGCAACGGTAACCTCCGGATCAATATGGGTGGCGTCCCCATTCGAGGCAAGGGTCACATCGACGCTTCCTGAATAAGGGAAATCCACTTTATAGTAATCCAGATCGGCCGTGTCAAAGGTGCCGACCGCTGCCTGTTCATAAGAGAGTTTCGTTGCGGACGAGGCGAAATCATTCGGCTCCTGTTCATAAACGATTTCGTCCTTGTACGGATGGTCCGGCCAATTGACTTCCATGACGTACGATTCATCGGACCAGTGGTTGTAGTAATCATACACCATCACCGTGTACTTGCCGGGGCTTGCTTCAAAGGTGAACGATTCGCCGCTCCCTTTCCACTCTCCATCAAAAACCTGTCGCTCACCATAACGGTTGTAGACGGCGACCACGAGATCTTCATTGTCCGATCGGCTGGTTACATCGACGCTGACCGTGGTGGGATGATCGACGCGGAAATCATACCAGTCGGAGTCGTTCGGCGTGTCGAGATTCTCCCGTTTCGGCTGCCCTTTTTCCAAGTGGAAGGAGCTTTCCTGGTTGTTGCTGACATCATCTTTTAAATCGACCGCCGCTGAGGTGATGACTTCATATGCATCGGGAATGCCATATCCATACTCTTCCTCCCACCTGCTTCCGGTAGGGGTTTCGGCATGTTTTTCCATGGCCCATTCGATTTCATCCGGATTCCAGTCGGGGTTCTCCCCTTTCATCATAGCGGCAAGTCCGGAGACAAGCGGAGCTGAAAAGGATGTCCCGCTCATACTTGTATAGCCGCCCATATAAGACGTGCTGGTCAGAAAAACGCCGGGAGCTGCTAAATCAATCCATGTTCCGTAATTGGAGAAAAGAGCCGGGTAACCGGAGCGATCCGTGGCTGCAACGCTGATGACTGGAAAATAGGAAGCTGGATAAGATGCATCCCGAATTCCATCATTGGACGCTGCAGCTACGAGAACAATTCCTTCATTATAGGCTTTCCAGAGCGCGCGTTCTTCGGCATCTGACCGATGATAGGCTCCGAAGCTCATATTAATGACGTCCACTCCCTGGTCTATGGCATAGTAAATGCCGGATAAAACGTTAGAATCGCTGAATCTCCCTTCAGAGTCCCCTACTTTGACTGGGAGAATTTTTGTCTCTGGAGCCAGACCTGCGATTCCCCGGTCATTAAAGTTCGCCGCGATTAATCCGGCGATATGCGTACCGTGTCCGTGATTGTCACCCGGATTTGCATCATTATTAACAAAATCATATCCTGGCAGCACGACGCCCTGAAGATCTTCGTGATACTTGTAGACGCCGGTGTCCAGTACCGCAACGGTTGTATCGGAAGACCCTCGCGTCACATCCCAGGTCTTCTCCATATTCATGTCATCATACTGATACTGCCCTGAATATTTGGGATCGGAAGGAACGTAGGATGTTTCACTTATGTAGTCTGGATCGGCAGTAAGGACCGCCGGGTCTTCGTTTAATTGCTGCAGCACGTGGTTATAATCCACGTCTTCTTTCACTTCAAGCAGACGGAAGTTATGCCGCTTGAGCGCTTCGGACAAAGGCCCTTCGTTTACTTCATACGCCTCTGTTGAAAAGGATGAAGACTCCTTCACTTCGATTAATATCCCGCGGTTATGTACATCTTTCAGATCGACCTCTTCTACTTGCTTGGAGCTTTTGGAACTCTCTTTCTTATGTACTTGTTTGACGGGTCTGTCATCCTTTTGGAAAGAAGCTCCCTCTTCCGGTTTGGACGTTTGTGTTTCACCTTTCGTTATCTCCTCTAAAGGAATCTTCTTCATTCTTTCTTCTGCCTGGACCGAAGATGATGGAGCCAAACCTGAGAGTGTCGGGGCTACAAGAGTGAGGCTGATCATCATCGATGTAATCGAATACCTGGTGCGTTTCTTCATATAATTCCTCCTACTAATCTATCAATATTTGTAACCTGATTGTAACATTAAATGGATACTAAAGAATATAGTCCCACAAGAAACCACAACTAAATACCCTCACCCTGTCAATTACCACCTCCTTCCACCTCAGGTCTCCCAGGATCTGGGAGACCTGAGGTGGGTATAATTGGCAGTTTTGTTACAATCCCTTTTCAATAGACTAGATTCCTAGTATGGTTAGACTAAACAACTAGGAGGTACGCATAATGAGAAATTGGATAGCGTTTCTAGCTGCATTCCTTTTGGTTACAGCTTTAACGACGCAACCCGCCCAGGCGGAAGATGCTTTTCGCGACTTGGATCAAACGCCGTGGGCGAAAGAAGAAATTACGTATTTAAGTAATGAAGGGATTATTAATGGGTACGGGAACGGATACTTCGGTCCCCGGGACCCGATCACTCGTGCGCAGGCAGCGATGATGCTCGTCAACGACTTGTACCCGAATGCAGAAGCCCAGGAAGATCCCGGATTTCATGATTTAAGCAGAGACAGTATTTACTACAATGCGATCGCCGTAGCCGCACAAAAAGGCTTAGTGTCCGGGTACCCGGATGGAACCTACAAACCGGACGCTAATATTAAGCGCGATGAAGCGGCCTTTTTAATCGACCGAGCTTATGACGTCAAAAGAAATTACGGAGAAAGTGTTTTCTTCTCCGACGTCGGTGATTACTGGTCGACCGGTGCTATTAAAGACCTAGCGTCGCAAGGCATCATAAACGGCTATACGGACGGTACATTCCGCCCGACTCAATCGATTAACCGTGCTGAATTTTCGGTTGTTCTATCGTACACCGTTAATAAAAGCCTTCGTCCTCTCGATGATATGACCGCTCATTTCATCAATGTCGGCCAGGGTGACAGCACGCTTCTTGAAACGCCATCCGGCCAAACGATCCTGATTGATGGCGGACGTAAATCAGCGGGACAAGAAGTGGTGGATTACTTAGCATCTGCCGGAATCAACACGATTGATTTAATGGTTGCTACTCATCCGGATGCCGATCACATCGGCGGTTTAATCGATGTACTGGAAACAATGGACGTGAAGCAAGTGCTCGACAGCGGCAAATACCACACGACGGATACGTACATGGAATACCTGGACTTGATCGACAAGAAAGATATTCCTTTTGATACGGCTGTCGAAGGGGAAGTTCTGTCCTATGAAGACATGAGTATGAAAGTGATGAACAGTGAAGAATCTTCCAGTGATAACAATGAATCCTCGATCGTGTTAAAGGTCACTCACGGGGAAGTTGACTTCTTATTAACCGGAGACGCTACCATTGATAATGAAGAAGAAATGCTCCCCGCTTACAATCTAGAAGCTGAAATATTGAAAGTCGGCCACCATGGTGCTTCGACGTCCACTTCTATTGAATTTATTGATGAAGTACAGCCTGAAGTGGGAATCCTATCCTATGGAGAAAACTCTTACGGACATCCGGACTCTGAAGTGGTGAACCGCCTGTGGCAGGCAGACGTCAAACTTTACTCCACCTGTGACGAAGGGGATATTACGATCACCTCCACCGGAAACAGCTATGACGTAAATGCTTCGATCTTCGATGGCAGCGACCCTTGTATAGCTGAGCAGGATGATGGTAATAATGATGGGGAAAGTCCTGGATTGATTAACGTAAACACGGCAAGCTACGAGGAGCTGCAGGAAGTTAACGGCATCGGCACGACCATTGCCGGAAACATTATCGAGTATCGTGAAACTTACGGTGCTTTCCAAACCTACGAAGAGCTGCTCAATGTGAGTTATATCGGAGAAGCTACGCTTGAAGAAATCAAGCCGCAAATTACACTTTGAGGTGAATGATCCATGCGTTATACCATCGATCGTTTTGAAAACGGGAAAGCCGTTCTCTTAGAAAAAGGAAACGAATTTAACGAGAAGCTGATTCCTATAGAACGCATGCCTTCCCACGCCCAAGAAGGAGATCTGGTAGAACCCGCCGACCTCGGTCATGGCAAGGACTATCAAGTGCTCGAACAGGAGACAGCCGACCGCCGCAAACAAGCCAAAGAAAAACTAGAAAAACTAAAGAAAAAATCCAAAAAGAAATAAACAATAAGAACTTCAAAATACTTCCACCTCAGGTCATCCAGAATCTGGATGACCTGAGGTGGAAGTTTATACCAATAACCAGCAAAAAACCCGTAATGATCGATGCGATCGTTACGGGTTTTTGGTTTGTTCTATTTCCTTATGATCAGTCACTGTCGTTATCGTTGTTATTCTCATCTACAATACGATTTTCAATAGAAGGTGTGACCGTGCCTTGCTCTGCTACATAGTCTCTGAATACTTCCCAATCGGAAAGACCAAGATCTGTTACGTCGCCATCATCATAGGCTTGAGCAAATACGTCGTAGCCATCGCCGCCTTTAGCTGTGAAGGCGTTGGTTGCGATTGTGTACGTATCTCCTTCATTCAATGTTTCCCATGCACCGCCCTGATTTACTTCCACTTCTACAACACGAGTGCCTGCATCTTTTGAGCTGTCATACGTGAATTTCAAGCCGGATACTTGCAGGAATCCGCCGTTTTCTTCAGGGACTTGGCCTACACTGCGCTCAAGAGCTGTTTTGATTTCTGCTCCTGTCAAATCCATTGTAGCAAGCGTATTACCAAAAGGCATCACGGTTAGAATTTCACCCAGTGTAATCGCTCCTTTGTCAATCGAAGTACGGATACCGCCGCTGTTTTGGAAGGCCGCTACAACATCTTTGTTGTATTCCTTCGCTTTATCCAGCATGCCATCAGCAATCAGATTGCCAAGTGCTGTCTCGCTGTTACGGACACTTACCGTTCCTCCGTCACCCAGTCGCGGATTCGGAAATGCTTCCTCAGCTACTCCTCCGCTTTCTTCGTTCTTAAGCTCTTCTATGTCATCCGAATATTTCTTCAGTTCTTCTGCTGCTTCTGGATCTGCTTCTTTCTCAGAGACATCAATCAGCTCGCTGGAGTAATCCGTTACGACACCGTCTTCATCGAATTCAACATCCAGCGTCCCAAGGTTTCCTCCGTACTGACCCGCTTGCACGATAATCGTCGGGTCTTTGGGATCACCATTTTCATCCGTCGTTACTTCCACAGCCTCATCTAAGCTGGTGTGGCTGTGGCCGCCGACAATAATATCGATGCCGTCCACTTCCGCCAGCATCTGATCATTATCATAAGCAGGATTGTCATTGAAACCAAGGTGAGTCAACGCGATTACTTTGTCTACACCCAGCGCTTCCAGAGCTCTTACACGCTCTTCCGCCGTTTGAATGTAGTTATCAAATGTAATATCTTCAGGGCTTGAAATATCCGCTGTTTCCGCAGTCGTTAAACCGAAGATTCCTACTTCTTCCCCGTCAATTTCTTTAACAAGGCTGTTGTAGATCTCTCCATCACGTGGATACTTACTGATGAAGCTGTTATACAGATCTCTCATATTCTCATCTTGAGAAAAGTTAACATTCGAGCTGACGAAAGGAAATTCAGCTCCTTCTACAAACTCCTTGAGGGCCTGGTGTCCTTCCGCAGAGGAACCAAGATCGAATTCGTGGTTACCGAAAGTCATGGCATCATAGTCCATCATGTTCATAAACTCCAGATCCGCCTGGCCTTTAAATTTATTAAAATACAGCGTACCAGAGAATACGTCTCCTGCATCCAGCAGCAGTGCATCCGGATTTTCAGCGCGTACTTCTTCAACGGCTGTGACGCGTTTAGCCACGTCTTCTAAATGACCATGCGTGTCATTGGTGTGCATAAGAGAAAGATCGAAATCCGATGGCTTCGGCAGTTTTGAACCGAAATCATAGTCTGTATTTGCTAGAAGCCAGGCAAAGTCTCCACGCTTCACATCAGCATCCGGACCGAAATGATTTTCATCCTGTCCTACAATTAAACCATTGGCATAAAGCGTTTCGATAGCCGTTTCATACCATTCGCCTTCTTCGACATCCTCGAATGGATGTCCGGCTTCTTCCGGTTCAATTCCATAGGCTTCCATAATGATCTGAGCAAATTCAGCCCGGGACATTTTTGCGTGTGGAGCAAACGTGCCGTCGTCCATTCCGTGGATGATACCAGATTCATGAAGGGCATTGATGGCGTCCGCATACCAGTGATCCTGGTTAACGTCTGGATAAGGAGCAGGATCTGCATTCAAATTCAGATCAAGAATTTTGGCAAGCATAAGAGAAGCTTCCGCACGTGTAACGGAATCACCTAAACGGAATGTTCCATCTTCATACCCCTTTACAACACCGGCCTCTGCCAGCTGGTGAATGACTTCGTAATAGGGATGGTCTTCCTGAACATCCGGGAATGTTTCTTCTGCGGAAATACTAACAGCTGGAGTTAAAGCGGACGCCACTAGAGCGGCTCCCATGGAAGATACAACAAACTTGCTATGTAGCTTTTTCATTTTTATAAAACTCCTCCTTCAATTTATAAACCTGGCTTTCTATTTAACGACCGTGGCAAAGGGATATATGTACTCTACTTTCCTCCCCCATTTTATAAAAAGCCTACACTATAAATCTTACACGATTGTCCATAAAATTCCTCTAAAAACTTAAAATTTTACAATTTTTTTACCGGAACTCAAGAAAAGATTGTTATTTTCTAAGATTATAGCTGCTATCTATACAAGAGTTTGAGGAGAAGTGGAGTTGTTGGTTTTTCATGAAAACATTTCTTCCATATAGGGCCGTATACTTTAAGACTCAGTTGTGAAATAACTCGGGTCCGTTGCCCAAAAATAGATGAGGGCGGCTACGGAAACAACTCGCTTTCCTGCGGGGGAACTGGCAAGCCTCCTCGGTCGCTGTCACTCCCTGTGGGGTCTCGCCTAGCTCCTTCTCCCGCGGGAGTCTCCTTGTTTCCTTCGCCACCCTGCGATTGAAGAGTGAACGGACCCTTCTATAGGCAATATAGGACGATGCTTGATCCGTCTCAAATGCTTCTATAGTGGGAATTTTCCACACGTACTTGATTATTGTTATAAGTTGAGCTCCATCATAAACCGAGGTGTTTTAAACATGATTTCGAGCTCCATATTTTGCAAGGTCCGAAGGGGGACGATGTAGACTCCTGCGGGATGAACATGATCGGTGAGATCCCGGAAGGCGAAGCCTGAGGAAGCTCACCACATGCCCGCGGAAAGCGAAATCGTCCCCCGAAGGACCTTCCGCTCAACAAATGTCTGGAAATCAAGTCTTTAACACAGAAAAAACCCTGAAACCTATAGGAAGGTTTCAGGGTTTTCACCTTTATTATGATTCTATCAAACTATTGATTCAATACATTAGAAAGAATCAGAGAAAACTCAGCACGTGTAATTTCATTTGAAGGGTGGAACGTTCCATCTGGATATCCAGAAATGAATCCCGCTGCCTTCAAATCGTAAACACTTTCATAATAGTAAGCATTTTCACTCACATCACTGAATCTTTCAGAAGAAGATCCATCAATCTTGAACGCACGATCGATAATCATCGCTACATCCGCACGGTTAATGGCCTGCTTCGGACGGAATGTCCCATCCGTATAACCAGAAATGAAGCCAGAAGAAGTACCGGAAGAAATATAACCGGAACCGAATGAACCTGGACTTACATCAGGGAAATCCGTTGCTCTTTCTTCTCCATTCAGTTCCAAAGCACGACCTACCATGGCTACTGCTTCTTCACGTGTAATGGATCGTTTTGCTTTAAACATACCATCGTCATAACCACTGATTAAGTTTCCTTGTGAAAGATTTTCAACGGCACTACTGTACCAATGGCTTCTGTCAAAATCTTTAAAAGGTGTGGTTGGTGCTTGCGCAATTCCGTTGCCGTAAGTATTATCTTTCCCAGCTGCTCCTTTATCAAGAGAGTTAGAAGCAAGAAGAGACTCTATTTCTGAATTTGTTAAATCAGGAAATAGTTGATGATAGAGTGCAAGCACTCCAGTAACATGAGGAGCAGCCATTGAAGACCCACTCATGTTTGCATAGCCGGTTGGGTAATCATCATTTGTAATATAAGTACTTTCAATTCGTGCGCCAGGAGCTGTGAAATCGAGGGAAGGTCCATCATACGTGTAATCCGAACCATCCAGTTTGTTGGTAACAGCACCTACACTAACTACTTCTGGAAAGCGTGCCGGATAAAGAATGTCATTAATATTTTCTGATACACATACATCTTTGTTTCCTGCAGCAGCTACTACTTGCACGCCAGCATTTCTAGCTTTCTTGATTGCATTTTTTGTGAGATCAGAAGGTTTACAGGATGTGAGACTTAGATTAATAATATCTACATCTTGATCAATGGCCCAATCAATACCGGCCACCACTTCTGAATTCATTCCGTTTCCTTTTTCGTCGAGCACTTTTACTGCATAGATCTCTGCATTAGGAGCGATGCCCACAGTGCCAATTTCGTTATCCTGGGCGGCTATGATTCCTGTTACGTGTGTTCCGTGACCATTATCATCTTCATAACCACTGGTTCCTTTAACAAAACTGATTCCTTTGGCTATATTCAGGTCAGGGTGGTTGCTCGCAACCCCGGTATCCAGGACAGCAATTTTAACTCCCTCGCCTGATAGCCCCATGGCTCTTGATTGGTTCATTTTCACTGTGTCTGTTCCCCAGGAAGTTTCCTGGAAACTCGCTTGAACTTGGCCATCTTCTTCAATTGATTTGACTGCAGTTTCACCCTTCAACTCAGAAATCTTATTGCCTGGTATCGTTACCGCTACAGAATTAAGAGAATCATAACGGTAATGAATGGTGTGCGGGATACTCTTCAGCACATTTAAATCAATTTCTTCCTTATACTGAATTACCACGCGCTCCATTTTTCCCCCTTCTGAATCTTGATCAGAAGCTGCCAGAGAAGCAGAAGGCGTACCCAAAGCCCCTGAAACCAGTAACACCATGACAACCATTAACTTTTTCAATAGATCTTCCTCCTCCAAAGTGCTCACCGCTGACAAATAATTGAAAGAGCGAACCAAAAAATGGTCGCTCTTACATTATTATTCTCTCCAATTGTAATAGTCTACGATCCCCATTGCAATAGCTTTAGCTGCCTCATCACGATATTTTTGTGTTTTTAATTTAGCAGCATCCTCATCATTTGTTAAAAAGCCAATTTCTGTAAGCACGGCTGGAAGATTAGTAGCTTTGATTACTCGATATCCGGCATTTTTAACTCCGCGGTCGGTCATTTCCATAGATCTGTGCAGACGCTCATTAATATAACCGGCAAGTTTGTAGCTCTTATACTCGCGATCTGTCATTCCCTTAGCATAATAGAAGGTTTCTACGCCATTCGCACTGCTTAAGAAGGCATTAGCGTGAACACTGACGAAAGAATCCGCATTGTTTCTATTCGCGATGTTCACTCGACCGTCAAGTGTTGGGTACCAATCGCTTGAGCGGGTCATGACTACATTGATTCCTGTGTCTCTTAAATACTCACGAACTTTAAGAGAAACGTCTAAAACGACTTCTTTCTCTACCAATCCGTTAGCTACAGCTCCTGGATCGCTTCCGCCGTGTCCAGGATCAATCGCTACGGTACGGTTCACACTTGGTTTGTCCGTTAAATAAGCTTCGTGGACGTAACCTTCCAGACTACCTGAGGAAACCAGTCTCCAGCTTCCTTCTTCTTTATGAACATCAACTGCTTGTCCGGTGGTGAACTGACCAACAACATCGTAGCTGGTTCCTGGTCCTTTACGTACATTTAAGGAATCGGCCGTTACAATTTTTTCTGCAATGACAGGCTTTGGAATGTCGGCTAAGTAAGCACTATGTACATACCCTTCGACACCATTTCCGGAAACCAGTCTCCAGTCTCCATCCACTTCATGAACATCAACTTTCTGATTATCGGAGTACTTTCCAACGATATCGTAGCTGACTCCTGGTCCTTTTCTTACATTTAAGTTATCCGTGGTTACGATTTTTTCTGCAATGACTGGTTTTGGAATGTCAGCTAAGTAAGCACTATGTACATACCCTTCGACGCCATTTCCAGAAACGTATCTCCAGCTTCCATCTTCTTCATGTACTTTTACTTCCTGGCCATCTGAAAAGTTTCCAACGATATCATAGCTTGTTCCTGGCCCTTTACGGACGTTTAAGCCATCCGTGGTAACCATTTTCTCACCGATAACCGTTTCGGTACGGTCCGGCTCTGACTCCTGGCCTACCGAGTCAACATTACCGTCCATGGCACGTGCCATTAAGACAGAGAATTCTTCTCTTGTAATATCTTTACCTGGCTTGAAAGTACCATCCGGGTAACCAACGGTAATTTTTGCTGTGGCTACTTTATTAATCGGTGTGTAATACCAGGCACTGTTTGCTACGTCTGTAAACGAGTGGCTGCTTGTTTCTTCTAGATCAAAAGCTCTGGCGATCAATGTAGCCATTTGAGCGCGTGTTACTTTTTCATTGGGATGAAATGTGCCATCAGCATATCCACTGATAATCCCTTCCTCAGCAGCTGACGCTATGTAGCCAGAAGCGTAATGTTCCTCTGTAACATCTGGAAATTTAGTGTTTTGACGGTTGTTCTCTAAATTCAGGGATCTTCCAATCATCGTAGCGGCTTCCTGGCGAGTAACCGCATTCTTAGGTTTGAACGTATCATCCGGATAACCGAAGATAATTTCCTGCTCAATTAAGTAATTGATCTCACTGGCATATTTGTCCGGGATATCCGTTAAGGCAGCATACACCTTATCCGTCGATTGAATGGTAACGACTGTCATCACGATCAGGGCAAACAGCAGACTGCAGACTTTTCTCATCATATTCAACATGCTCCTTCTTAAATAATTTATAAAACCATTGTCAGAGAGGGACAGAGAGACCATTTCTAGAATCTATTGGTTAGCGCATTTCCTCCTTTATCTATGTTCGAACTGGTTGAGTGAGTGCTATGTCAAAAATTGTATTAATTACTACCGGAACGTCTTTATTAATATCGAAACCTGTCAGCAGATTATTTATAGTTAATTAGTCTCATTTATCTAAATATTTACTTAAAAAAAGTTTAAAATAAATTTACATGTGGTAGGAAACATTGATTCTAAGCCTTTTAAACCTTCAAAAAATTCCTAAAACTTTCTTTCTCACCTATTCATTTCCAATTTATTTTGATAGATTAATAAAGAATGAATTTAGGAGGGTGATGAATGAAGAAGGTAATCTTGTCGATTTTTGTCGTATTTTTAACTTTAACTTCAATGGTCTCGACAGCTTTTGCGGAAGATGATATTACAGGTACACCATTCGAGGAGGATCTGCGTGCTTTGATTGAGGCCGGGATCATGAATGGATATGATGACGGTACTTATAGACCTAGTAACTCCGTCACAAGAGCAGAGTTCACTGTGTTCCTTAATGGTGCATTAGACCTACAATTAGGTGATGGAGAATTACCGGAGGAATACTTCACAGATGTGGAACCTGATGACTGGTATTTCGAGTCGATCATGATCGCCTATAATAACGGGCTGGTCAATGGTTATCCGGGTGGAGACTTCAAACCGAACAAGGTCATCACCAGACAGGACATGGCGATGATGATGATTAATGCAGCCAAGGCGAAAAACGTCGTATCAGAACGAAAGCCTTTAGCTTTTGCCGATAATGAGGAGATTTCGAATTACGCGGTCGAATCTGTGGAAAGGTTAACGTACCTGGAAATTATCAGCGGAAAGCAGAATTCAGACGGTACGCTGTTCTTTGCTCCAAAAGACGAGACGTCACGCGGAGAAACGGCAGCTGTTATTAACCGGTTAATGAACGTATTGGACCCTCCGAAAGAGCTGGATTATAAAGTGGTCAGCTTGTCTCTCGATCAGGATCCGGTCGTTCAGGATGAATATGAAACCTATGAAGAAGCCGTCAGCCATGCTGATGATGATCAAGTAGTTCTGAAAGGAAATAATATTGTGTGGATGAACGAAGGAAGCGCGGTATCCAATGCGTACACGGTTCTCTATGATTCTAGTGATTTAAGTCGCTCGCTTACATATATGACTTCAGGTGTTGAAGTGGAATTACTGGAGATCAACGAAGATACCGTGAAGATTAAGCTTGCGGATACAACGGGCTATGTGGATGCCGCTAAGATTAACCTGACGCCGCAGCATATGGTGAAGGACCATTCTTATTACTACGAGAAAAATGGGGATTTGTATCACAGAATCTATAATTCTCTTACGGAAGGCTCATCTGCTTACAAATACGGGGCAGCTCCGTCCTTCATGAATACGGGCGAAAAGTATTACAGCTATAACGGCAGTACTTTTTATAACGAAGATGGCAGCAAAGCAGGCGAAGCTCATCAATACTTCAACCGCATGCCTCTCTATACCAAAACCTCGTACACTGGAGAGCAGCTCGATGAATTCATCGCTGCTGAGATGCCGGACAGTCCTCTAATTGGAACAGGCGCTGCTTTCAAGAAAGCAGAGGAATTACACGGAACGAATGCCCTTTACCTGCTCGCGCATGCGATTCACGAAAGTAATTGGGGTAAAAGTAAAATTGCCCGCGATAAAAACAACCTCTTCGGGATTGGGGCCAATGACGGCAACCCTTACCAAGACGCGTGGACGTATGATAGTTATGAAAAAGGAATCCTTGATGCGGCTTCTGAATTCATCGTACCCGGCTACTTTGACTCCAGCACTTGGAAAGCGCGTGGCGCTCATCTCGGGAATAAGAGCTCAGGGATGAACGTTTATTACGCTTCTGATGTGTACTGGGGCCAGAAAATTGCCGGTCATATGTACCGGGCAGATACGTATTTAAGTAACAAATACGGGACGCCTAAAGAAAACGCAGCTTATGACCTCGCTGAAACCATCACGACGTATGTGAATGTGCGTGCTGATGCTAATGCAGGAGCTGAAAAACTTTACACACTTCCAAAAGCAGGCGCTACAGTACAAATTTTAAACGAAACAAATGCTCTAGGTACGTGGTATCAAATTTCGCCGAAAAATATCGAATCCAATACCTATGAGAATGCGTTTGTTTACAGTCATGGCTACTCCGCCTATGGAATTAGTCTCAGAAAATTACCTCTTAGTGAATGATTTCATTCCCATTACAAAGGGGCAACCGCTATATGGTTGCTCCTTTTTTATGTTATATTAAATGGGTAGGAATGTGTAAATTAAAGGAGTCTCATCATACCATGAAGCACGTTAACATTTTGGGTGTTCCATTCTCAATCACCAACCACTCGACTCTTGTCGAACAGCTGAACCAGCATATACAAAAACACGAAAAATCTTTCGTCATAACAGCGAATCCCGAAATTGTCATGCGCGCGAATCAAGAAGAAGCTTACATGAAAAGTCTTCACCGTGCTACATACATAACCGCAGACGGTATTGGTATCGTGAAAGCCTCCCGTCTATTAGGTCAGACCCTTCCTGAACGAGTGACGGGGTATGATGTTATGATCGAGATGTTAAAGCAAGCCGACCTGAACCATTACCGGATCTATCTGCTCGGAGCCCACCGGGATACCCTGGAGGAAGTGAAGAAACACATCCAGCAGTTCTATCCTCACATTCAAGTTGTCGGCTCTCATGACGGATATTTCGACTGGCATCATAACACTATTTCCGAGGAAATAATGCAATGTTCCCCAGATCTCGTCTTTGTCGCTCTAGGGGCTCCTAAGCAGGAGAACTGGATCGCAGAACATATTGATCAATTTAATAAAGGTGTATTTCTATGTGTTGGCGGCAGCTTTGACGTCATCGCAGGTAAAGTGAAACGAGCTCCGCTCAGCTGGCAGAACAAGAACCTCGAATGGTTTTACCGACTTCTGCAGCAGCCGACGCGCTGGAAACGAATGCTTGCTCTTCCCCGGTTTTCATACCACGTCATTCGCCAAAAAGTGAAGCGTTCCTTATGAGCCAGTCAACCTTTTTAAAAAGCACCTTCATCTTAACTCTGGCTGCCCTGTTCTCTAAAATACTGGGCAGCTTATTCCGTATTCCACTCCAAAATATTGCCGGGGACGAAGTGCTTGGAATCTTCACCCTGGTCTATCCCGTTTATATGGTCACGCTGATTTTATCCGTCGCGGGGATTCCACTTGCCATCTCGAAATTGATTGCGGAAGCCCGTACGGAAGAAAACCACTTACATATTCGACTCATTTACGTGACCGCAAGTATTCTCGGTCTTTTATTTGGTTTGGTCAGTTTTACCCTGATCGCTGTATTCTCTTCCCCGATCAGTCAGTTACTCGGGGGACCGGAAACCGAACCAGCCCTGCTGCTTGTAGCGACCGGACTGTTAATCGCTCCGTACATGGCCGTTTACCGCGGATATTTTCAAGGCTTCGATCATATGAATCCGACCGCGATTTCCCAGGTACTTGAACAGTTTTTCCGTGCAGCGCTTGTATTGCTTATCGCCTACATATTGACGCGCCTGTCCTTCTCAAATGAATGGATCGCTGGAGGCGTCATGGCGGGATCTCTGTTCGGGGTTATCGCGTCGTTCATTTACTTACGCTTCACCTACGTAAAATCTCCGCAACGGATTCAAAAAAGCACATCCTATTCGTTTCGCGATTTCAAAACGTGGAGCCGGACCATTCTACGGATTTCTATTCCCATCGCCATTGGTACCGTCACGATGGCTTTACTTAATTTTGTCGATTCGTTTACGATCCCTTTTAGTCTTGACCGTCACCATGAAGAGTCCTCCCTTTCTATTACGTACCTTTACGGAATTTACGGGCGCGGCTTGTCTCTCGTACAAATTGCAACCGTATTTGCGACATCCATTATCCTTCCGCTCGTACCGTTACTGACAGCGAAGAAAAAAGAAGGCGACCGCACCGATATGCGTTCCACTATTGAAGTCACCCACCGGCTTACGAACTTGATTTCGTGGCCGGCAGCGATGGGCCTTGCCGCTCTCGCCATTCCGTTAAACGTCGCCCTGTTTACGAATGCAGAAGGCAGCTTTGTTATCGCGATTCTCGGCATAAGCTCTGTCTTCACCTCGCTTACGATTGTAGGGACCGGTATCCTGCAGGGTATTGATTTTGCCCGGAAAGCGGCGATCATTATTATCGCCGGAGTGGTAGTTAAAGTCTTTCTCAACCTGTGGCTCGTTGGGTGGCTGGGTCTTGAAGGCGCCGGTCTCTCTACCCTGATTGTCTATGTGCTTCTAACCATCGTGAACACCTTATACATTGTCCGATACATCGCCTTCACCATCGTGTCCAAGAGCGACTTAAAAATCATCGGCTCTTCTCTTGTAATGGGAATCCTGGTCGGCGTGCCGGCTCTGTATTACTCTGTGGCTGACTGGGGAAGATGGGAAGCCTTTACTTACTCCATTCTTGCCATTGTATTCGGAGGTATCGCGTATATCGGGTGCCTATATGCTCTAAAAGCCATCGATCGTGAAACACTGAAGCGCATGCCGATGTTCGGAAAATATTTCAGTTAATCAAGGAGGCAGACCCATGAACAAACCGCGTGTCCTTTGGATCATCATGATTCTTTTACTCACAGCAACGATCCCAAGTTTATATGAGCGCTCCTCTATCGAAAGGGCACAGGATGACTACGAGCTCGTCCTTCCATATAAACATACAAAGGAGATGGAAGAATCTGACACCTCTCTTCCGTCTGTGCTTCAGCAGCTGCAGGCAGCCGGTCTCACCTCCGTGCTGGTCGATATAAAGGGATCCTCCCTGCCGGAAGAAGCGGTTTCTGAAATTACAGATGCTAATCTGGACGTGATTACTTCAGTTTCAGCTAACAGCGCGGAGGATTGGAAACGTGAGCTGGAGGCGGCGGTTCACTATTATGAAGGTGAAGCGGACTATGTACATATTAGCGGAGATAAGGTTCCCGGTTATCCTGATACAGCCGCTATGGACGAATTAGCCGGCATTCTTTCAGAAGGAGCAGAAGGCGTTTATTTTACCGAGTTCCAACGGCTCGAAGGATTCAAGGAATTTACCGATGATCTGAACTACAACGTGATTCGGATGCATGACCTGGATCTGTTGCACGGCCACCAGACCGTAGAAGAAAAAGTGGACCGCACGCTGCGCGCCGTGAAAGAACGTAATCAGCGCTCGATCCTGCTATCTTCTATGGAAGCCGATCCACTGAATCATACAATCACCTACTTAGAAAAGATAACAGAAGCCATGCCGTCTGCCTTTGAATTGAATGAAGCAGATGGATGGAAAGACTTCTCGCCACCGCTATTGGCAAAGCTCGCAGCGTTTCTAGCCGGGATTCTATTTATCTATCAATCGGTCGTCTCCATTTTCCATTACCGCTTATTCGGATGGCTTGCCGCCTTTGCATCGCTTGGGCTTATGATCGCTTACCTGATAACAGATTCTCTCTTATTCCTGCAGGGATTCGCCCTGGGAGTGGGACTCGTCACTCCGATTTACGCGGTCAAAGCAACGTCTCGTGGCAGCACACGAATTAAGGACATAACCTTTTCCTATTTGAAAGCGCTGGGCATCAGCCTGGCTGGGATCGTGATCATTATCGCTTTGCTTAATGGTACGGTGTTCTTAACAGGTATTGCCCTGTTCCGGGGAGTCAAATTGCTTTACGTCGTTCCTCTGCTTTTCTTTGGAGTTTATGCCCTGTGGGGACTTACGTTTAAAGAAGTGAAAGAGTCTTTGAAGGGCTGGCACGTGATCCTTATTGTTCTCGCGGGAGCGGCAGCGGTGTATTATGTGCTGCGAAGTGGGAATAGCCAGGCTGTGAGTGAGTTTGAGTTGTGGTTCCGGACGAAGCTTGAAGAGTGGCTTTATGCACGGCCGCGGTCGAAGGAATTTCTCCTGGGCTTTCCAGCTTATCTGTTAGCTCTGGCCGTGCTCCCCCGGTTTAAGCGCATGGGGAAAATACTGCTTGTACCTGGTGTGATCGGGTTTATGTCGATCGTTAATACGTTCACCCATCTGCACATTCCGCTTCACATTTCCCTGCTCCGGACAGGCTACAGCATCGTGTTCGGCTATCTGATCGGACTGCTCGCGGTTGGAATCTATAAGCTGATTATTAAAAAGTAGATGCTGTTAAACTTGGTTTTCATGAATAGCTTATTAAGGTATAGAGCCGGATTGTGGAAGACTCTATTTCGAGATATGAGGTGGAGAAAGGGGCTCCAGGGAACGACTCGCTTTCCGCGGCATGTGCTGAGCTTCCTCGGGCTTAACAGCCCTGCGGGATCTCACCGATCATGTTCATCCCGCAGGAGTCTTCGCCGTTCCCTTCCGCCCCTTTGCGATTATGGAGAGCTCGAAAATCTCTGCATAATCGCCTTCCAATGAACAAGGGTAATCTATAATCCACCCTGAGTTTTAATGTTTGTTTACGTGTAGGAACCCTGTTATAGAAGCATTTGAGGCAGATGCAGTATGGTTCCTGTCTTCTATAGCAGGATCCGTTCACCAGATATCGTTGGGGTGGCGGAGGAAACGACGAGACTCCCGCGGGAGAAGGAGCTAGGCGAGACCCCACAAGGAGTGTTAACGACTGAGGAGGCTTGCCAGTTCCCCCGCAGGAAAGCGAGTTGTTTCCGTAGCCGCCCTCATCTAAAAAAAGAAAAGGAAGTGATAATGATGCACGTCGTGTTATCTGGCTATTTCGGCTTTCATAATACAGGAGATGAAGCTATTCTCTCCTCCATGATTAAACAGCTTCGCACCCTCCATCCTGATATTCGCATTACGGTTCTTTCGGATGATCTAATCCATACCACTACCACCTATGGAGTAGAAACCGTCAGCCGCTGGAATTTCCGTGACATACGCCGCGTCCTGCGCGCAAGTGATGGGCTGATATCAGGGGGCGGCAGTCTCCTGCAGGATGCTACCGGTCCAAAGTCGATCATCTATTATACAACCATTATCAACATGGCAAAGTGGCTCGGGAAACCCGTATTCATCTATGCTCAGGGGATGGGGCCGTTTGACCAGCCGGTTGGAAAACAACTGACCAGGTACACTTTGAATCGCGTCGACGGACTTACCGTTCGCGACCAGGACTCTAAACAGCGGCTTCAATCGCTTGGCGTGAAGCAGGCCTGCTCCGTCGTACCCGATTCGGTCTTTGGCTATGACGCCCCGTCTGTACAGAAAAAGCACCAGATCGCGGTTAGTGTTCGTTCCTGGAATGGTTCCGAATCCTATATTCCAAAGCTTGCTTTTGCCTGTGATCAGCTGGCTCAGCAAGGTTTTTCCATTCTATTTGTTCCGATGCACGGAGAAGAGGATGAACGCTTCGCAAAACTCGTAGAACTGCAAATGACTGAACCCGCTGTCGTCGCCCCCGGGGATGAGTCCATAGAAGAAAAGCTCGAGCGGATCGCAGAATCAGTCCTTCTGATTGGTATGCGCCTGCATGCGCTCATTTTTGCAGCCGTAAGTCACACCCCGTTCCTCCCGCTCTCTTATGATCCGAAAATTGATTCCTTCGCTGCTATGTATGAGCTCGATAACGGATGGCACGTGGAAGCGGAAAATTGGGACGGACACCTTTTGTTTAAGGAAGCGCAGCGGATGCTTGATCAAAGGAGAAGAATTGGGAAACAGATGGCCGCAACCACAGCCAGATTGCACGATCAGGCTCTTTCCACAACGAAACAGGCACTGTATGTGCTGCAAAAATAATGCAAGCGGTTCAGGAGAAGGGATGGCCTTCTTCCGAACCGCTTTTTTTACGATAAAATTTGATTGATCCACCCGCTCGTTTCATCATTATAAGCTTCCTTAATCCTTGCTTTTTGTATGATCCTGAGTTCCGCAGCTGTAGAAAAACGGGGAATCCTGCTTAATAAAAAGTCACAATTTGTAAATAAATGGATTGAGACTAGTTGCAGACTATGATATATTCAACGCAAACAGAATTATTATATTAAAAAAATATTAAATATACCTTCTGCAACTTACAGATTCAACAAACTAGAGGGGGAGTTTTAGCAAATGAGTCAGCACCAACAGATCTACACCCAGCTTCTTCAAGAATTTGAACAGAAACTTGATCGGCAGCTAAAGTCTAAGGAACGAGAGCTCCTTTACTGGATAGCTGAAAACCAAGCTGAAGAAATTGAGAATCAGACAGACTAGATATGGTTTTGAACTCCACTCCCTACGTTAGTAGAACGGGGTGATTTTTTTGTGGTTGACTTCTATCCTAAAAAAACCGCAGGCAGCTCGATTCCTTTTATCAAGTACTCGAGCGTGCCTGCGGTTTAATTTTGGAATTCCATAAACTTTTGCTAATGTTATATCCTTAAAGTTTTAACCCGCCTTATCAATTGGAGGATGCTCCTCGGCTGGCTTTTCCTCATGTTCTGGTTCGGCGTCTTCCTTCCAATGAAATTCATTCACTTGACTATTCAAGTCCTCGGAGAGCTCCGACAGCTTCTTCGTACTTATCGATATTTCCTCCATTGCACTGTTGGACTGCTGAGCGGATGCGGTAACCTGCTGCACCCCGGCAGCCGATTCTTCCGATAAAGCTGCGATACCTGCAATAGATTGGTTCATTTCGCTGCTTTCCTCTGTAATTTCAGTAAGATTGGCAGAGATCTGCTGTATCTGATCCACCATCCCGGATACCGACGTATGGATGCTTTCAAATCTCTCTTCCGTTGCATTAATTTGCTGTGTCCCTTTATTCACTTCCTCATATCCCGTTGTTAAAGAATCGGATACGTATGTAGACTCTTCTCGAATGTTTGCGACGATCTGGTTAATATCCACGACAGAATGAGCGACCTGGTCCGCAAGCTTCCTTACTTCTTCGGCCACTACAGCAAATCCTCTTCCGCTCTCCCCTGCTCTTGCCGCTTCAATGGCCGCATTCAAGGACAAAAGATTGGTTTGTTCAGCAATATCCTTGATCACGCTGCTAATCTTAGTGATTTCCTTCGTCTGAGCATCCAATCCTTTTACCTTCGTAACGGAGCTTTTCACAATCTCATCGATCGCGTGCATCTGCTCGACGGATTGCTTCATCATCGTCCGCCCTTCCTGTGACATTTGCATCACCTGGGTGGAATGATCATAGACGGAGCCTCCCATTTCCTGGGCATGCTGAATACGGTGTACTAATTTATCTGTTGATTCAGCCAGACTCGTCGAGTAATCAGCCTGTGACTCCACACCTGTCGATAATTCCTCCATGGTGTGAACAATCTGATTGCTACCCTGCTTCACTTCATCAGCCGAATGCGTAAGCTCTTCGCTCTGCTGGGACAAGTGTTTGGAAGCATCAGAAACATTGCCGATCATATGACGCAGGTTCATCGTCATTTGATTAATCGCGCGGCTGAGATCGCCAAATTCATCCTGACTGCGTGTCGATAAATCCTCTACTTCAAGATTTTTATTGGCTACCTGATTCACATGCTCGGTCATTTCCGTTAACTTTCTCGAAATTCGATTGCTGAACAGGAGGGCAATCACTGCGGAAAGAAGAAGCAGGACGCCTACAATTCCTCCGCCGATCAACATGTCCCGCTTCATCTTCTGATTATACTCATCTGCCTTTTGAGCGGTCAGGGCATCAATCTCATCTGTATAATTCCCGGTACTGACAATGTAATTCCATGGCTTAAATAACTCTGAATATGCGCGTTTAGCCACCGGATTCTCTTCTCCCGGCTTCTCCCACATGTACTCCGAAAACCCGCCACTCTCTCCCTCTGTGGCAGCAGAAACGATATTCTGAACTAAATAGGTACCTTCCGGGTCCTGAATGTCGAGACGGTTACTGCCTTCCTTCTCCGGTAACATCGGGTGCGCGATGAGCTCTCCATCAGTACCGTCAATCCAAAAATAGCCAGAAGCCCCGTAGCGGAGCTCCTTCACGAGGTTCCTGCCTAATTCCTTCGCTTCCGGCTCTGACATTTCTCCCAGTTTATACTGGCTATAGGCGGATTGGAGCAACGACATAGCCGTATTCACTTCATTTTTAATCCGTAAATCGAAAGCTTCTAATTGATTCGTCCGGTAACTCTCTACCTGTTGCTGATTATGCTGGTAGTTTGTGTAGAGATTGTAAGATCCCATTCCTGCAAAAGCCAGAAATAAGACGCTTCCAAAGGCCAGCAGCATTTTGTACTTGAACTTCTTCATCTCATCTTCCCCCTATGTACGTTCCCTTTTCTCTTTCTATATCGGCTTTTTTTCCCAGACCTTTTATACCTCTTATGTGATTGAATAAATGGATTTCTAAAAAAAGGAAAACGGGAGTAGGGCGGCGAAGAATGATAATGGAAAGAGAAAGTAAGATTACCCTGATGAAACCAGCCTGGCGAGAACATTGGGAACACATCAAGAAGAAGGAGAAAAAGAACATGGTCAATCGAATTTACACAGGTATTTCGTTTCTTTTTTTAGCAGCATTCCTATTTGCCGCTCTGTTTATATGTGCAGCGATCGGAGGAATCGGCGCAGAAACGTGGGGAAGAGAGCAATTTCTCAAGTATATGTTTGTTTATACTCCAAGCGGCCTGCTTATTGGAGGAATCGTGGCTTTGTTGGCTGGTATCAGTTTATTTGTCTGGGAATTAAAGGTGTACGCGAACAGGAAATAATCCAAAAGGAGAGTCTGAGGACTCTTTTTTAATGGACCCCTTAACCCCCCTGTTGATTTTCCAGTAAAGCACCCGTTTGTGTAACAACGGTTTCGTTCATTTCGTATGGAAAAATGGGGGATGGGCAGAGGAATGAAACCTAATATTCATGATTATAAAGAAAACGCTCTAGAAAAGGATCTACTACAAGTTTTTCACACGTTTTTGGCTTGTTTTACTGATACGAATGGGAGTCATTCCAACGCAACATATCGCAATGGGGCGGAAGGGAACGGCGAAGACTCCTGCGGGATGAACATGATCGGTGAGATCCCGGAAGGCGAAGCCTGAGGAAGCTCACCACAAGGGATGTTCGACTAAGATTGCCACGTCCTGTGGCAACGCCGAACGACCCTGCGTCGTGCAGGGCCGCGGAAAGCGAGCCGTTCCCTGGAGCCCTTTTCTCTACAAAAGATCTCGAAACTGCTTCTTAAACAATTCGGCCCTATTGTTTAAGAAGCAGTTTTTAAACCATCAACAGTAACTTATAATAGAGCTTCTTTATTAACAAAAATAAAAAGAGAAACGCTCAGGTCAGCGTTTCCCGCAATATATTATGATCATCATACTTGCTTCAACTCGTCTCTAGCAACCATAAGCACCGTCCGTTGATCCGGAATCAAATCAACAGCTGCGGTCCCTTGATACGTTTGTCCCTCTGCCCCAATTATGTGCAGTTGAAGATGCTTTCCTTCTTTTTGGAGATCCTCAAAAAAACTGACATCCTCTACCTTGTTTAAACTGACGGTCCAGTTCACAAGTGGTCCAACATCATCAATCAATAATAAACCTTTAGAAAACTCCACTTCGTTGTGATCTTCATTATATAATATCTGTTTTATAGTCACATTTTTCATCCAGTGTGTCCCCCTCTCCCCACTATTCAACAAAAGAAGATGGGTTTCCTGCCTGTTTATT
Source organism: Halobacillus alkaliphilus (assembly GCF_900113125.1). Classification (GTDB taxonomy): domain Bacteria; phylum Bacillota; class Bacilli; order Bacillales; family Halobacillaceae; genus Halobacillus; species Halobacillus alkaliphilus. The sequence goes on from NZ_FOOG01000002.1 coordinate 216,569, forward strand.
CTCCCAATTGCTTAATCTGATCGATCACCTCTGTAATTTCTCTCAATGATTGGAAAACTTCTGTATTCTCAATCACCGAGGCGTCCAGCTTACCATTCTCCATATTGTCTAAATACATTTGAATACCCTCGAGCGCCTGATTGTTTCGTTCCACCACTTGCTCGTGAAGATCAGCTCCTGCCTGCGGCGCTTCAAGCTCATTAAATTCTTCAATGTTCGCTTTCATCTCTTCCAGACGTGTTTCCAATTCATTTGCCGCCTGCTGATCCATGACAGCTTGCTCCGCAAGTTCAGGAACTTCACTGGTAAACGTACTGACCTCATTTGCGTATTCGGTAGCTTCATTCACATAATTCAAGGAGTTGTTCACCCCTTCAAGGAACGAACACCCGCTCAGAAACAACATAACTACAATGAAAAAATATCCATACACCTTTTTCAACGTATCCCTCCTCCTTCCATTGTATGCTCAAAATAGACATACAATTGTTATATATACGAGCAGATACGTCTCCGGGTTTCATTAAAACTTGAGCCTTATGTAAATAAAATCCCCAAAGCTTGAGAACTTTGAGGAAAACTTGAGAAAGAGATAGGCAGACTATTCAATAACGGTAAACGTCCCGGACATCCCTGCTTCTTTGTGTCCTGGTATGCTGCAGGCAAATGCATACTCTCCTGTTTCCGTTGGGATGAATTTCAGCCTCACTGTCTGTCCCGGCTTGGTATTCATATGAAAACTTTGCTTATCATGAGAACCGCCATCAGCATGCACTTTCTGAACTCCAAACATTTGGTCGATCATAGAGGTCGATTCAGGGTGGTCCGCCATTTCACCTTTAAATGTAATGTCTGCTTTAAATTCTGTTGAAGTGAGATCATGAAAGGACTCTCCATCATTCGTCATCACAAGTTCGTATTCGCCCCCCTTTTTCAGAGTAATATCCTCTGGATCATATCCCATTTCAAAGGCGGAGACGTTAATCACATGATTATCCTCATCATACACTTGTTTTTTCTTATCACTAGTTGCTTCACTCTCACTGGTGCTATCCTTTTCTTTACTTTGATCTTCCTTTTTATTCTCTTCTTCTTGTACTTCCGCAGAACTTGATTCATTTGTAGTCGCTTCTTCCTTGCTCTCTTCCCCAGAGGGTTGACTGCCGCTGCTGCATCCCCCTATTACTGCTAAAACGATGATGGCTGCTAAAATCATGACAAGTTTTTTCATAAAATTCATACCTCCCAGACGTATTGTTGGACAGTGTAACATCTAACCTCATCCTTTACCAATCTACTTTAGTAAAGACACATCCCAAAGAACTTACTATAGGAACCTTTGAGGCTCTTCTTAATAGGATTGGTTTAAAAATGGACGAACTGAAATTTAATAATTATTTCCAGTCATTCATACATTAGATAGGACAAGACATATAGAAGAGGAGAATATAAATGAGTGACTTTCACCTGTTTGTTCTAGTCGCATTACTGTTAACTGTTATCAGTTCATTACGTTTAACGGGAAAATGGTGCCACTTTCTATCTCACAGCCAGCGCATGGTCATGTCCATGTTCTCAGGAACGACAATTGGCCTCACAGTTGGATTAATGGCAAACTCTATTTTTCCAGGTAGTTTCTATTCCTCTAGTCTACTAGGTTTTTTTGGCGGTGCTACTTTGGCAGCGGTAAGTGCGGGGAAGTTAGGGACCGTCTCTTTGATGGAAGGTCTCACAGCTGGACTGATGGGAGGAATGATGGGAGCCATGTTAGGAGAGATGGTTGCTTATACGGAAGCCGTTATTTTTCTTAAGCTTTTGATTACCCTTTCCATCAGCTCCCTGCTGTTATATCCGGTCTTCTTTCATGCTTCTTTACGGGAAAATTCGGTTCCATCAAAAAAGTGGCTGATCAAGCCTTTCCTTGTTTTCTTAGCGGCCCTGTTTTTTCTACTTGGAGGAAGCTTATTGGACTCAGCTCCTGCAAGTGAGCACCCCACTCATCAAACGCATTAAAAAACCCATGCACCTATAACTTTGTGCATGGGTTTCCCGTGAAACTTACCAGCTTTTCGTCTATTAATTTTCCCATTTATACCCTACACCCCATATGGTTTTCAAGTGCCGGTCGATGGGGTAACCATGTTTCCGAATCTTCTCCCGTACATTTCGCACATGAGAATCAATGGTTCTTCCTTCGGTATTGGAATCAAATCCCCATACCCGTTCCAGCAAATAATTGCGATCGTACACTTGATTGGGACGATTTAACAACAACCCAAGCAGCTTGAACTCTTTAGGAGTGAGGTGTATTTCTTTATTATCGTAATGAAGCTGGTGGGCTTCTTCATTCCATACCAGATCATTCATAACAATTTTATTCTGTTCAGGTCCACGACGCAAAAGGGCTTTCATGCGTGCGAGTAAGATATCTTCGTCGAAGGGCTTGGTTATATAGTCGTCCGCTCCCAATTTCAATCCCTGGAGAATATCGTGCTTTTGATCTTTGGCTGTGATCATCATGATGGGAACGTTCGACTTTTCTCTTATATGCCGGCACGTCTCAAAGCCGTCCATATCTTTCATCATGACATCTAAAAGAATTAAGTCATAGGAAGTATGGTCAAGCTTATTCAAAGCCTCTAATCCGCTTCTTGCCTTTTCACATGGAAACCCGTGAGGCTTCAAATACAGTTCGAGCAGATCCAGCATACGCTGTTCATCATCTACAAGTAAAACTCTATTCATACGCGTCCTTCCTTTGGCCAGTTCACTACAATCAGTAAACCTTGTTCGTTTCTTGCTTCCACTTTTCCGCCGTGCATATCCACGATTTCTTTTACAATGGCAAGACCTAAACCCGTACCTCCATAGTCCCTGGACCTTGATTTATCCGTTCGGTACAGCCGTTCAAACAGATAAGGCAGCGCCTCTTCAGGCACCCCCGGTCCCTGATCCTTCAACCTGATTTCACACGTATCCGGCTTATCAACTACTTCGATAGAAATAACAGGGTGTTCTCCACTATACCTTATCGCATTGTCCAAAATGTTTACGATGACCTGTTTAAAACGAACCGGATCGGCGTAAACATACAAATCAGATGGACAGTCGATCGATATTTCCGCCTCACGCTTATTTACAAAGGGGTAGATGCTCTCTTCGGCCTGCGCAAGCAATGACTTCAATTCACATCGTTCCGGATGGATCGTAAACGTGTTTTCGTCCATCTGGGCTAAATAAAAAAGCTGCTTAATCATCGTCGTCAGGTTTTCCGACTCTTCTTTAATAATCATTAAATAGTTCTGACGGTCGGATTCGTTCGTTTCTTCCCTGGAGGCAATGTCCGCATAGCCTTTTAAATACGTTAAAGGGGTACGAAGTTCATGAGCAATCGATGATAAAAAGTCATTCCGCTCCTGCTTCATTCTTTCTAAATCTTCCGCCAGTCGATTGATCGATCGTGCCAGTACACCGAGTTCATCCTTATAATGATCATCCAATTCAACAGTGGTTTCGCCTCTGCTTAACTTCTCCGTTTCCTCTTTCATTCGGATCAAAGGCTTCGTAATCAGCTTAGATAGGGTGAACACGACAATTAATGTGACCAGAAGCGTAAGGATCATCACAAAGATAAATTGCTGCGACAAATGGGACGTAAGATTCCGTATAATCGTCGAAGGGGAGAACATATACACGTACCCTTCGATATTTCCGTTCCTCACGATAGGAGATAACGTCGCTACGTACGGTTCCGTCTTCCATTCACTCTCAATAATCCGCCCTTGATCGGGCTGTGCTTTTTCCTGGGATTCAATCAACTCTCTTTGATACTCTTCAAGGATTGAGGAACTGGATAGAATCTGTCCCTTCTCATCTGTAATGACCACATCTGTCTCAGCTTCTGATTCCATTAAAACCACATGGTTTAAAGTTCCCTGATCAAAATTCTTTTCCAGCACATTCCTATGACTTCCCCCACGCGCCAACAGTCCATCCAGCACCTCATCGATCTGATGGTTTGATATATTCGTATATAACACAAAGAATAAGGAAAGCTCGATTAGGATCATAAGTATAAAAAACAACATTCCTAACTTTAACGATATTCGTCTTCTCATAATGGCTCCCCTGTTTTCATTCATTCCATCGAATTTCCTAAAAACCTGTCCAGCCCCCGAAGAATTGATTCGTGATAAACGAGGTCAACCGGGTCATCCATCCGAAGAATAGAAATACTCCCATCACAATCATAGTGTAGCCTCCGAACTTCACAATCTTGCGGTTATTCTTCTTGATCCAGCTCATACGTCCAATAAACATAGCCATTAAGAAAAAAGGAATGGAAAAACCGAGCACATAACTAATCATGTACGTAACGGCTTCATCGGGTGAAGACACGCCTAAAGCAATCACCGCTGCGAGTATAGGTCCTGTACATGGCGTCCATCCAGCAGCAAAAGCCATCCCGACGGCACTGGAACCGAGATAACCAGGAGGCCTGTTCTTTAACGATACTTTATATTCCTTCATAAAAAATTTGGGCTTGTAGAAGCCGATGACAACAAATCCAAGAAAAATAATAAAGATTGCCCCCAGCTGACGAATCAAATCATCATACCGGATGAACCACCCTCCGATCCAGGAAGTGGAAAAGCCGATCGCAATAAATATAATCGAAAACCCAAGCAAGAAAAAGATCGTGTGAAGCATCGGCTGTTTCTGAACTAACTTTTTCTTCGTCTGCAGATCTTCGACCGTCATACCAGTAATGTACGACAAAAATGCTGGATATAAAGGCAGACAGCAAGGAGATATAAACGACAGGAAACCGGCTCCAAAAGCTAGAAAAATATTCACATCAGCCATCCGATTCCCTCCATTTCTCCGGCTGGATTCGTTTCATATACTCACGCACCTGGGCCTCTGTCATCCCAGCCGTGATTCGGTCGACAACCTTTCCATTCTCATCTACTAAGAAGGTGACAGGAATCGGACCGATACCATAAGCATCAATCAACTGTTCTCCCCGGTCCATCAGGACAGGAAAAGTCATATCTTTCCGTTCTACAAATGATTGGACGGTCACATCATTTTCTCCCACATCAACCGCCAGAACCTTCACGCCCTGATCTTTAAACTTTTGATACTGACTTTCAATATAGGGCATTTCTTTTTCACAAGGCTTACAGTAAGTCGCCCAGAAATTGAGAAAAACGCCCTGTCCCCTGTAATCGCTCAGCTGGACCGTTTCTCCTTCTAACGTCTGCAGCGTAAAGTCCGGTGCCTGGTCTCCGGCGTTAATGACGTCTGACTCCCGGTTAAAGCTCTGATAAATTACATAGGCGACGAGAAAGAGAAAAAAACTGAGTACCACTGTTCTCATGATGAGCCGTTTCTTTTTTTTAGGATTCAAAGTACCCTACCTTTCTTTTATCTTCGGGAAGCCGAATATATTATTTCGTTTGTCCCTGATCAATAATCTGCTTCCAGGATTCCCCATTGTCAGAAGTCGTATAACTGTTTCCTTTGATCGTAAAAATGGCAAAGGTATCATTCTTTTCTGGATTCTTAGCGATATACATGACCGCATCCTCGTTCATTTCAGGAAGTCCGATTTCCTCTTTGGATTGATCTTCCCATTTGTAGACGGACAAAGAAGGTGTTCCGGTATAAAGACCGTAATATAAGCGATCTTCTGTAAAATGCAGACCGCTGCCCTGTCCTTCTTCTGAAATCCTGTTGAAGGTTTCTCCTCCATCTTCACTTATATAAATTCCGGAAGCCGTAGCCAGAGCCACCCGATTTTCATCATCAGGATGAACGGCAATTTGAAAGACTTTCTCGCCGGAATTCTCGGCAGCTATCTTCTCCCAGCTCTCTCCGTCATCAAGGCTTCTATACAACCCCTGTTCCATTTCTGAATTCGCATGTTCATTCAATACATAAACGGCATGATTTCTGGCTCCGACTCCCATCGCATGAAAATCACTTTCTCCTTCAAACGCAAGGGCGGATAAGCCTTCTTCCATCACTTTCCCTTTTTGAAGACCCACCGGATTCGGAAGATCACTTCCTTCTCCAGGGTGACCAGAGGTGTAAAACCCATTGTCCACTACATTAAAGCCCATATAATCATTTTTGTGATGAATGGATTGAAGCCACTCCCCGCCTTTATGTAATTTGATTCCGGAATGAGCGGCGTACGCGAGGGTATCCGCATCCACATAGCCCATACCATGTACGTGCTCTACACTTCCATCGAACGATTCCGTACTCTCCTGAACAGATTCTTCTTGAGCTGAACCTTCACCCGAGCCTTCTCCCTCATTCGATTCACCGCTGCACGCCGCCAGGCCAAGCATAGAAATAAACATAATGATTGCTATTTGTTTTTTCATTGAATACACTCCTTAAAGAAAAGTCTCCTCTTACTCTAGCAAAAAGATATCGAGAAATTGTGAAGAAATATGTTTTTTTATTAAAATTCCGTGTTGATTTACCGATAAGCACCCGATATTGTAAGACTCCATTTCGAGACAATGGGGTCCTATTATTGAATACGAATCTTGTAAAAAAGCCTAAAGATGCTCATCTTTAGGCTTTTACCTTCTTCTCTATCTTTTATGAAACAACATCATATCCCTGGTCTTCAATAGCATCTGCCATCGCTTCTTTACTAACTTCTTTATTCGTAGAAACGTCGACTTTTCCTGTATTCAAATCGACTTGAACATCCTGGACGCCATCAAGCTCCTTCAAAGCTCCTGTAACAGCTTTCTTACAATGGTCACAGGTCATGCCTTCCACTTTAATTGTAGTTTGCATCATGATTCATCCTTTCATAGAGTTATTATATTTTCCAACCGGCTGACTTGTACAGTTTTTAAAAGAAGGAAGATTCCCCTCTTACCACTTAATATACCCACCTAAGGTATTAACAGTCAACCATTGGCGTTTCAAAATGCCATAGATCTCCGCATGAGAACGCCACGGTTAGAAGGGAAAGGTGCAGTTCCAACGGGATCAGAAAGCTTTCATTCTCTCCGCAAGGCATAAAAACAGCTTGCAGAAAAACCCGGGGTTTCTCTGCAAGCTAACCAGACTCGTTCTTCTATTTACGGCTGATTGTTGTGTTCACCGTCTAGTTTAAAAGGGGAATATACGCTTTGATAATCTACGATTGTGATCATTCCACGATCCGCATGATTATTATCGTGACAATGGAACAGCCACTCTCCTCTATTATCAGCTTTAAAATAAACCGTATATTCTTCATCTGGTTTCACATTAATCAAATCTTTCACAATAGGATTTTCATAGGCTTCGCCGTTTTTCGAGGCTACCTGAAACCTGTGTCCATGTAAATGCATGGGGTGGTTTAATCTTCCGGAATTCGTAATCCTCACTTTTACCACATCCCCTTCACTTACGGGGATCAGCGGCGTATTAGGGAAAACTTTATTATTAATCTGGAAGGACATTCCTTCCCCCATATCCATCCCCATACTCAGGTCCATGTGGTAGGATACGTCAGTTTCAGGAGTCTCTTTAAATAGGAGGTCCTCACTTCCGCTGGAGGTTCCAGTTTCCTTTGAAGAGGCTGAAGAAACCGATAACTGATTGTAGGCGAAGGATTCAGCCTCTTCCCCTGAAACTACTGGTATCCTCATATCCTGTGCATTCTTGATTTGCGGATCCTCTCCAATTATCTCTGCTTCCTCTCTCTGTTTGGTAAAGGCTACATCTATTCGTTCACCTGGAGCGATTTCAAGCATATTGGATGATGGTCCTTCGTTTACCACCTTCTCGCCATCGGCAGCGATCACTTCCATAGATCCCTCTGGAAATACTAAACGGTGCTGCTGGTATCCTGCATTGATAAACCGGAGTCTCGCTGTCTCTCCCGCTTCCAATTGTAATGGATCAATAGCTTCACCTGACTTTCCATTGACCGTGAATGTATCATACATCTGCTTTGTATCCGCCTCACCATCGCGAGACATAGATCCCATCATCATACCGCCCATATTCGTCGTATTCTGTTTATCCTGGTTAACCGCCCATTCATCCAAGATATAGGTCTGATCCTGTTGATAGGCAGGCTCTTTTTCTTCGATGACCAGAGATCCATACAGTCCTTTATCCACCTGCTTGGAACTGTGTTGATGAGAATGATACCAGTACGTACCCGCATCGTTCGCCATGAATTCATACGTAAATGATTCCCCTGGCTGCACCGCATCCTGTGTCAGACCCGGCACCCCATCCATTTGATTAGGTAAAATCACTCCATGCCAATGGATCGTCACAGGAACGCTCAACTCATTTTTCAAGTGAACTTTAACGAAGTCACCTTCCGTCACACGAAGCGGTTCTCCTGGCACCGTACCATTATATGTCCAGGCACTCACGCTTTTATCTGCGCTAATCTGCCACGCTTTCTCCTGGGCGGTCAGGCTGAACGTCTTCACCGGACGATTTCCTGCCTCCTGATTCCCAATATCCAGAATGCTTGTGCCATCCTTTCTTACTTCTGCAGGCAAGGTTTGCTGGCTGGTGCTGAAGGGAGAATTAAAAAACAACCAGACTCCAAAAGCCAGCAAGAGAATAATGAGAAATGAGCCCACCCATTTTCGATTCATTCCTTTCACCTCTTCTTTAACTTATGATCCCTTTTCTTTTCACTGCTCAAGCTTTTTCTTTAACCGGTCATATTCTTCTTCCGTTATTTCACCTCTAGCCAGACGTTTCTTTAAAGTTTCTAATGAATCTGATGACGTTTGATTTTTACCAGGCTTCATCATCCACACCACGATAAAAATGATCGCCGCAATAATTAAGATACTGATCAACCCAAATCCAAAAAATCCGCCGCCCATTCCGCTTCCATTCATCATTCCGTTCATAATAACGATCACCTTTCTCTCCTTTTATATACCCATACCACGGAAGGTATATGATTAATCTTAAAAAAATAAAGCTTTCCAATAGGCTGCATCTTTTTCGTGGCACGTATTTTTCTTTTCATAACCGTATGCATATTTATAGTAATAAAATTCTTTGCAAAATTTGTGCAGAAATTCTGATGAATCTTAAAAATCACAGTCAGCAAAAAGACTACCCTTCTCTATGACAGGATAGTCTGATTTCTACGATGACTATTAAAGATAAGCTTCCATTAGTTGAAGACTTGATTTCGAGATAAATTAAGTCCATTTTCAAAAAAGGGTGGGGCGGCTACGGAAACAACTCGCTTTCCTGCGGGGGAACTGGCAAGCCTCCTCAGTCGTTAACTCCTTGTGGGGTCTCGCCTAGCTCCTTCTCCCGCGGGAGTCTCGTCGTTTCCTCCGCCACCCCAACGATATTTAGTGAACAGACC
>NZ_FOOG01000024.1 GCF_900113125.1 Halobacillus alkaliphilus
ATCCCCTAAAGTTTCTGTAATAGCTTGAGCCATAGACCGAAGGTGTTTATTAAGATCCATAAAATTATCCTCCTTTAGAAATTTCATCTAAAAGAGTAACGTTTATAAGGGAGTTACGAAATTGTAGAGCTTAGCTTGACGGGTATGGGGAAATGGCGAGACTCCCATGGGAGAAGGGACTAGGTGAGATCCCGCAGGGAGTGAAACGAGCGAGGAAGCTCACCGTTCCCCCATAGGAAAGCGAGTTATTTCCCCACCAACCCTCATCCCCATTTTAGTAACGGACCCATTTATCTCGAAATCGAGTCTTCTAGTAACGGGAGCTTAACTGTAAGATCAGCTTCGCTGCTTTTGTTAAATTACGCAACCTTTACTGTCGCTTTCAGGTAAAAAAACAGGCTGCCGCTGATTTGCGACAACCTGTCCGCTTTTACTGGTCGAATGTTTTCATTAATGTAGCCATTTCAATGGCTCCGGTCGCGGCTTCCCAGCCTTTGTTGCCTGCTTTAGTCCCCGCACGCTCAATAGCTTGTTCGATCGTATCGGTCGTAATAACCCCAAAGATGACAGGAATTCCGCTTTGCTGAGACGCCTGTGAAACTCCCTTAGCAGCTTCTCCACATACGTAATCAAAATGAGGAGTAGATCCTCGAATAACGGCACCGAGAGTAATCACGGCATCATAGTTTCCGGTTTTCGCCATTTTAGAAGCTACAAGCGGAATCTCAAATGCTCCCGGGACATGAGCTGTTTCCACGCCGTTCATATCCACTCCATGACGTTTAAGAGCATCTAAAGCTCCCTCGTACAGCTTACTGGTGATAAAATCATTGAACCTTCCTACTACAATACCAACTCTCAAACCAGTTCCTACTAAATTTCCTTCGTACGTCTTCACCATTTTATACCGCTCCTTTTTATAAATGAAACATGTGCCCCATTTTAGACTGTTTGGTTTTTAAATAAAGTTCATTTTCCTTCCGAGATTTCATCTGAATAGGTACACGTTCTACTACTTCAAGATTATAGCCTCGAAGTCCAGAAATCTTTTTGGGATTATTAGTAAGCAGATTAAGTTTCGAGATACCCAAGTCTCTTAAGATTTGAGCTCCGACTCCATAGTCACGCAAATCAGGTCCAAATCCCAGTTTCTCGTTAGCCTCTACTGTATCAAGTCCCTGCTCCTGAAGCTTATACGCTCGCAGCTTATTCACAAGACCAATACCTCTGCCTTCCTGACGCATATATAACAAGACGCCGCTTCCATTCTCAGAAATCTGTCTTAATGCATTGTGAAGCTGCGGACCGCAGTCACAACGGTAAGAACCAAATACGTCGCCCGTCAGACATTCAGAATGCACACGAACCAACGTTGGTTTCTCAGGGTCGATTTCTCCTTTGACTAAAGCAATATGTTCTTTGTAGTCAATATCATTCGTGTAGGCAATCGCCCTGAAATCCCCATACTCTGTCGGTAAAGCGACTTCTACTTCTTTATTCACATGGTTTTCGATACGGTACCGATATTGAATCAAATCGGCAATCGTAATCATTGGAATATCAAATTCATCGGCCATTTCACGCAGATCAGGTACTCTCGCCATCGTACCATCATCTTTAATAATTTCACAGATAACTCCAGCAGGCCGCGCTCCTGAAAGCTCCGCTAAATCTACGGAAGCTTCCGTGTGACCGGCACGACGCAGAACGCCCCCTTCTTTAGCAATCAGAGGGAAAATATGACCGGGTTTTTGAAAATCTGCGGCTGTCGCTTGAGGGTTCAGCATTTCCCTGATAGTAAGTGCCCGCTCATCAGCCGAGATGCCGGTTGTCGTATCCTTATGATCAATACTCACGGTAAAAGCCGTCTGATTGGGATCCGAATTTTGATCGACCATCGGCATTAGTTCTAGATGATCGGCTAATCCACCTGTGATCGGTGCGCATACCAGTCCGCGACCGTGCTTGATCATAAAGTTGATCATCTCCGTACTTGCGTATTCCGCAATTCCAACAAGATCCCCTTCGTTTTCACGATCCTCGTCATCACAAACGATAACCAGTTTACCCTGCTTCAATCTTTCTATGGCTTTTTCTATTGTATCAAACATTTTTTCACCTTCTTTTCTAGGCAAAGCCGTTATCAGACAAAAACTGTTTGGTCATTGTCGATTTCGGCTGCTCTGAATGATCGCCCCTTAAAAAGTGGGCGACATACTTACCAATCATGTCACATTCTATATTCACACGGTCTCCGGTTTCTTTCTTCCCTAATACGGTATGCTCCATCGTATGAGGAATAAGAGAAATCGTCACACGGTTGTCTTCCACTCCAAATACGGTTAAAGACGTACCATCTACAGCAATTGAACCTTTATAAACAAAATAATAAATAAGGTCTTCTGACATTTCAATTTCATAATAAACCGCGTTTGATTCAGGTTTCTTTGAAACAATGGTCCCCGTTCCGTCAATATGACCGGATACAAGATGACCACCGAACCTGCCCCCGGCAGCCATGGCCCGCTCCAGGTTCACGGCGCTGCCCTGTTTTAATTCATTTAGATTAGTAGCTCTATACGTTTCCGGCATAATATCAAATTCTACGGAACGGTCTGTATAGCTGGTTACGGTTAAGCACACGCCATTAATGGAGATGCTGTCTCCTAAATTCACATCAGACAGAACTTTTTCTGCTGAAATACTAAGTTCTAGAGCTTCCGTCTTGCTTTTAATGGATTTTAGTGAACCGATCTCTTCAATAATCCCTGTAAACATGATTCTCTCTCCTTCGTGCAGAAACAATTTTTATATCCTCACCAATTTGGTCATGAGATACGACCTGATATTCAGGTGCACTCTTCAATTCGCTGATCCCTTTCCCCGATACTGGTGTAGAAGCATCTTTTCCTCCGATCAGTTTAGGGGCCATGTAGGTGATTATTTCTTCAACTTTTCCAGCTCGGACAAAAGCATCCGCAATGGTTCCTCCACCTTCTACCAGGAGAGAAGTCACTTTCTGTTCCCCTAAATACTGAAGCGCCTGGTGCACGTCTACCTGCTCACCTTCCTGCTGAATCACTATGACATGGTTAAAGGCTTGCAGTTCCTGCACCGCTTCTTTGGACGCCTGCTTACCAGTGAAAATCCAGGTCGGCGCTTCTTCATTTTGAACAAGATAGGAGGATCTCGGAGTTCTTAGCTTAGAATCGAAGACCACTCGGATGGGGTTTCTCCCTTTACCTTCTATTCTCGTAGTCAATTTGGGGTTATCCGAAAGTACGGTCTGTATCCCTACTAGAATAGCATCTGATAAATGGCGATAGGTATGACCATCCTCTCGTGCTTCTTCCCCCGTGATCCATTGACTCTCTCCTGTATGGGTCGCTATTTTCCCATCTAAGCTCATCGCCGTTTTTAAACGGACATAAGGCTCACCAGTTTGGATAAAATGAAAAAAGTCCAGATTAAGCTGGTCTGCTTCTTCTTTTAAAACGTCGGTTCTAACTTCAATTCCAGCTTCCCGCATCATATTTATACCTTTTCCCGATACCTCGGGGTTGGGGTCATGTGATGCTATAACCACCCGCTTAATCCCCGCATCGATAATCGCTTTTGCACAAGGAGGGGTCTTACCGTAGTGGCTGCAAGGCTCAAGCGTCACATAGATTTCTGCACCCTCCGCTTTTTCTCCGGCCATCTTAAGAGCGTGAACCTCGGCATGAGATTCCCCTGCCTTCACATGTACGCCGAGCCCCACCAATTCATTATCTTTGATAACAACGGCTCCTACAGATGGATTCGGGCTGGTCTGACCAACTGTTTCGCTCGCCATCTGGATCGCTGTCTTCATATATCGTTCATCACGGCTCATATTCCGCCTCCTTACGATGAATAAAAAAATAAACCCTGAAGAAGACATACTTCCCCAGGGTTTGTTATTACTTGTGATTTACGTACACCAAATAAACGGTACGAGTTTATCTCCCAGTACCTTGGCGTGCTCCACATCCTTCTCCCATCCAGACTGTAACTGTCGGCTTTGGTTTCTCACCAAATCAGGAGGAAGAGTGCTTTACACTTCTTCCCCGTCGCGGGCTTAGAACGATCGTTCATCACCGCCGGCTGGGATTTTCACCCGACCCCGAAGGACTCTGTATTCTGTTGTATTACTATAAATATATATGAAATGACACGATCTCGCAATTCTTTAGGTTTATTTTTGGATCCTCATTCATTTAATCATCAATGGAACCTGCATTTCATTTGAGTGATTATAGTCTTTCTCCCTATTCCTCAGTATGTTAATCATTCATATGTGAATAATAAAAGAAAATGGGAGGTTAGACACGATGCCATATATAGAGACAGATTCTTCATTCCATATGTACTATACATCTTCAGGAGCCGGGATGCCGATCGTATTTATTCACCCACCCCACATGGGTCATCATGTATTTAAATACCAGGATAGCCTGTCTAATCAATTCAGAGTTATTACCTACGATATCAGAGGGCATGGAAACAGCGGAAAAAATGAGGAGTCCCCAACGATTCCACAGTTTGCTAATGACTTACAGCTACTCCTAGATCATTTAGGTATTGAACAAGCCGTTATCGTAGGATATTCTGCCGGCAGTTCTATTGCTCAAGAGTTTGCACTCAATTGCCCTGGTAGAATTAAGGCCCTTGTGCTTTCAGGAGGATTCCCAGAAGTGAGCACCTTTCTTTTAAGAATGCAGTACTATATAGGATTAGCATTATTAAAAAGTGGAAATAACAAATTTCTATGTAAACACCTGGCTAAATCTCATCAAGTTCAAGAAAAAGATCGAACCTTACTTTATGAAGAATGTATAAAGGCAGATATACAAACGGCTCTAAGTTATTACGAAAATAGCATGAAATATAATTGCACAAACCTATTGAATCTTATGGATTTCCCTGTCCTTACATTATATGGACAATTCAGTCATATTCGACCTTATTTAAAAATATATCAACAACACTTACCGCACGTGAAAAGCGTCTTGATCAGCAGAGCATTTCACCAATTGCCCATCAGAAGTTATTCTTCCTTTAATCATGCCCTATCCACGTTTATCCATGAGATGAAAATTTAGCAGATGACCTTCCTCACATTCTTCTTTAAGAGTGAGAGCCTTAACCCTGCTAAATTAATCACTTCTACATAAGGATAATAACAAACAACTATCAAATTAGAACCATCTCTTTTGAAACAAACTTTAAAAAAGAGGGGAATCTAAAAAGACCCCCTCTTTAGTTGTGTAAACAATGATTATAAAAAAATAGGAATGTATTGCTCCTGTAATAAATCAATCCTTATTTTTGCACTTCCTTGGAAAGATCGTTTACGAGCGTCATGTTTATCGTTACCATCCGTGTACCAAACAAAATAAATAGTTTGTATTTGATCTTTGATGGGACTCACATAATCTTGATAGTATTCATAGTGAGTGGACGCGTTCCCCTTATTTGAAATAAAAGAGTACGATTCTCTTTCCGTTTTGGAAAGTATAGGTGGTTTCAGCCAGCTTACGTTCACCACTTTTTCCCAGGCAGTTGGATGTTTTGTAATCTGGATAGTACGTTTATGAGGATCACTTACATAATGAATATCAACCTCAAGTACCCCGCTTATAAACGCCGTAGATGAGTGTGGAAGTACATGGGTTTTCACAGATTGAAGCTTACAGTCTAAGTTTAATACCTCAAAGATGTCATCTGCCAGGTTCAAAGATTCTAATACTTGGATGTCAAGGTCCAACTGGGTCAGCACTACAGGCATCTTGACTAGAAGAAGTTGTTTTTCTTCTAGAACAGTTGAATCACCCTGTTCAATCGTCTCTTCGTTTTCTTCTAATGTGACTTCATGCTGACAGCATTCTGGTAAAGCCGGCATTTCTTTTTGTTTTGTAGTCAGAAAGGGAGGGCAGAACTCGCGCTCAAGAATATCTGAAAACCTATTTGATAGCGGGAAGACATCCTTTAAATAAATGACAGGATCCTTCTCATATTCACCGGAGGAAAATAAAAGTTCCTGGTCTTGGTTGAAAGAGGATTCTAAATCAGCTCCGTCAATTCCATCCAAAATCTCTGATGAAGATTCGTTTAACATGGAAGAAATTTCTTTATAGATTGCCGGCTCACTTATATGAGATGGGTTACCGTCCAGATCTGGGTCTTCCTCATGAGGTATTTCCGAAGACTCTTGAGAAAACATATCTGACTGACTGCTTTCCATTTGAGCTACATAGTGTTTTTTAAAATTATCGTATTCATTGGAGGACTCGTTTTCAATCGATGAAACAATATCTTTTAACATAGAGTAATCTTCTCCAAAGAATGGTTCATGCTGGGCATGGCTCTCGTGTGACTGACCTACTTCCATTGACGATGACTCGCCTAACATCGAAATAAACTCTTTTAAGAGAGACTCGTTTTTATCATGATTATCAACAGATTTCCCTTCTACTGAATCCATCTTCCCCCTCCAGCCAAACTCATTTTCATTTGAACGTGCAGCTAGATCTTCTTGCATAGGAGGCGCGGTTTCATGAACATTCATTCCTGTAGTTTTTTTTAGGTTGTTGAAATATTCTCTTCTGTTGGAGGAAAGACGCTTTCTCATTTCAGAAGCACTGTCTGCTTTTTTCTTTTTACTTTTAGCCTTTAGTTCAGGCACCTTTTCATGCTCAGAATCTTCCTTTAATTCTTGGTCAAATACTTCCGGCGGCGAAGAAATAACTGGATGGAGTTCTTCTGCTTTCTTTTGAGGAGAATAGATTCTGTTCCTTTTTGAGAGATTCCTTGCTTGCTGCTTTTTCTCTTCAGGGTGGAGCTCATCATATGCTTCCGTAAGATCACCCTCAAAAATCTCACTTGATGAAGTTGTAAGTTTTCTTCTTGTAAGGTGAGGGTTTCTCCATTGCTTTTGAATGAACGTGTTTTTATCCCTTTTCATATACCCTTGAAAGGTGCTTTATTAAAAGCATCCTTTCCAGCCCTCCTTTCTTTAAACTTCGGAGAAATGAGTTCAGCAAGGATCATTCGTAGTGGAAGCGACACGTATTTGCTGGTCTTGCAGGACTTTCAAGCGTACATCCAATACCATTTTTTCTTCTACTTTGGTGAAGCACCCTTCGTAAAAAGAAGCTGGATCATGAAGAGGCAGGCGATCCAGCGCTTCATCCCATTCAATAATCTTACTGGATACTAGTTCACAATACGCAAGCTCATTGTAGAATTGAGAGCTCTCCTGGTGAAATTGGGAGATGTCACTGGATAACAACTGATCTTTTTCAGGGTAGCCTGAAGGTAATGACTTCGATATTCCAAAGTCAAACTCTTGGCGATCATTCAGCTTAGGCAAAACTGGCATCGACAGGAAATCCTTGATTTCTGTTACACAGTCAAACGGAATATCTACCGTGTACGAATGTAAATCAGAAGCGACTGATTGATGTGTACTATGCTCAATCTCATGACAAGGACTGGCGTATTGAATGTTTTTTCGGACAAAACCTTTAACAAATAACTTATGAGTGGGAAGCAATAATCGGCATTGAGTAAGAATGACGCGTTTCTTAATATCTTTGATCTCCAGTACTGGTTCTGGAAAAGTAATGGTTTCATTTATATTGATTTGTAAATCGAGTTCTGCCAGAACCACGGGAACCTTGGTGAAAACCTTTCCAATACTGACGCTTGGTGTAACGGATTCGTTTTTACAAGCGTTGATAGTGGAAGACCCCTTACAATCATAATGATGTGAATCCTTGTGTAAATTTTTGTGTGTATCAGTCATTTGATTTCCTCCTCAAAAATTATAGTACATCGTATGTGGGCCAGATCACTATGTTTGGGCGAAAGTCTGAATTCTGATTTGGTGTATAGGCTATAGCCCTTGAATCGCAAGGAAATTATTTGGAGAGATTTTTTTATTATACTTGTCCATCATTACTCCGAGATGAATGACCCAGCGCCGCGTTAACGGCCCATATGTTCAAAGCTTACTGCTGGATTAAAATCAGGATTAATAAAAAAACAACCATCCTTATCAAGTCTAAGGACGGTTGTTTTTGACTTAACCAGCTGTAATGCGAACTTGTTGTTCCTGTAAAACGCTCACTGTAAAAGTAACCATCATTTTTTCAACTACGTGATGGAAGTGTCCTTCCTCTACAGGGCTGTGATCATAGTCGTAATGATAAGATTGTCTGTCTGTAGCTTCATCCCATTCAATTATTTCGTGTGACAATAATTCACAATACGGAAGAGCATTGTATGCAGCTGTACTTGTTTGATGGAACTGGGAGATATCACTAGATAGAAACTGATCTTTTTCAGGGTAGCCTTTTCCAAGGTCCTGAGATCTGAAAAAGTCGAACTCGCTTCGCGTATTCGTAACAGGCAATTGAACAGGTGATTCAAGAAGTACACTCGTCATACACTCAAATGGAACTTTTACCGTTAATGATTTCAATTTTGAAGACACGCATTTTCCTGCTTTATTGTAACAAGGGGTGGCATACTGAATGTTTTTGCGTACATACCCTTTAATGAATAATGGGAAAGGCCCACTGGCGAATTGATCATCTCCCCCGGTGGATGTACGAGTCATAAGACGGCACTGAAGAATAACAACTCTTTTCTTAATGTCTTTAATCTCTGAAACCGGATATGGAAACTTAATGTTAGCTACCATGTTCGTAGTGACATTGAAATCTCCTAAATTCACAGGAATTCTAACTAAACGCGTACCTGCAGGTGTGACAGGTGTGTCCGTGCCCTCATTCATACATTGTTCAATAGAGGCGGACGTATTAAGGTCCACACAATTGTGGTGGTGATGTTCTTTGTTACTCACTTTTTTTCCTCCTTTAATTTTTACCTCACTGTATTCTATGCAGTTCAACCTACTAAGCATAGTTAGATGAATCAGTCTATTAGCGGAATTTAGTAGGAAATGATAGAAATAGAAAACCATCTGCAGTCTTTGATTTTTTTAAGAAGTTTCGGTTGTACGCGCACCCTTCCCCGCCCAATTAGCATAGGCTAGCCCATCGGGAGGTCGATTAAATGACGAGAAATAATATCTTTGCGGTTGATTTAGGAAACAGCTGGTATAAGGTTATGGCTTCAGATGATGGAGAGTTGGTGGAATATCAATTACCTAATGCACTTGCATTGTTTGATGAAGAATTTTACGAAAAGCCCTACGAGGAAGAAGATGTAGACTTTGAGGAAAATTTAATCGTAGAAATTAAAAGCTCTGCCGTCGTGGACAGACGCGAAATTTACTACATCGGCAAATCAGCCATGAAACAGCGCAACGTCAGTCTCACTTCGTTTAATAACCAAAAAATTGATGAAGATCGCACTTATATTCTTTTACATTCAATAGCCGCTTATCATGCCCTGATCTCTCATCCATCTAAAGGGGAAATTAATTACCACATTGACCAATTAGCTGTTTCGCTTCCAACCACACAGTATAAGGAGAAAAAAGATGTATTCAAGGAACGCTTAAAGGGTGTTCATACGGTCATATTCCATAAAGTGCCCGGGATGCTTGAGCCGAAAGAAGTAGTTGTAAAAGTGCATATTGAAGATGTCATTGTAGGTGCTGAAGGGGCCCTTGCGTACCTGAGCTTGACACGTGACCCTCATTCTTTAAAGGTTACCAATGAATCGCTTGCTAAAGAATCCCAAAAAGGAATTATTATCGGAGATTTAGGCGGGGATTCCGTTGACTTTGTAGGGATTAAGAATAGTAAGCCTGTCGCATCTGTGGAAGGCGAACAGTTTGGGATTAATCAATTTCTTGATAACATCATCCAAAAAGTCAGTAAAAATGAACTCTACAAATTCAATTCACGATCAGAGCTTGAAGAGAAATTAGCGGCGGGACAGTCGGAATGGTATGTAGAGCCTTTTGCGGGTGTTAAAAAAGATATAAGTAAATATATTATTCCACAGCTCAAATCTATGGCTATCAAATATTTGGAACATTTTGACCGGGTGCGAAGCAATTCAAACGAAATCAATGGAGCGGTAAGATATATTGCTGTAGGAGGAGCAGCTGACATTGCTCAAAGACAAATTAAAGAAGCTGCTGTTAAATGGAGCGAGCGAGGACGCCCGATTGACTTATTATTCCCGGAAGACATGGTTAAATTAAACGTTCAAGGATTGATGATCCTTGCAAAAATGAGTCTGCTCAGTAAGGAAAAGGAATATGCGATCGCTAAAAAATAGAGGGTGAAAAAATGTCACGAATATACAGAGATTATTTTAATCAAACTGTTCTAACTATTCCTGACAGCTTTATTGATGTTAAAACAGGAGAAAAACGCCTGGTTGCTCCTCCTATCATTGAACAACTTGAGTACCATTCCAGGAATAATACACTCCAACACTTTATCATTTCAGCCCTTACCAGCTACTTAATTGCATCCCCTAATCACCAGGGCCATGCGGATGAAGTATTGCAGGAATTATTAGAAATAAAAAGAATGCTTCAAGTTGGAAATGGTGGAAATCATAACATGGATAAGACCTCTGTCGGGAATAAATTCTTTTCATCAGGTGAAGTAGGATCAAAGGAAATTGAAGATGTTTTAGAAGCATTCGGAGGATAAACATTTATGTAAGAAGGTAGTCTAACAAGGATTACCTTCTTCTATGTTTTTTACAACCATTATTTAGTGACGTAAATGAATGGCTGGCAGGCAAGTGATCGAACAGAAGCATGACAAATCAACCGTAATGCAAATACCAGTTCCTATTAAGTCATCCAACTCTTTATGATCAATCTGACCGCAAGCAGAATGATCACCTTTACTATGGCATTTGTCCGTATGATCCTTGGAATACTTTAAATCTGATTTGAATACGAGTAATTCGAGAACCGCACACTCTTTTTCGATGTCTTTAACCTTGAAAAGAAAAGAGTTTACACATTTGAACTTTGTTTTCTTCGAGTGACAGTGATAGGTGGTAACCCCTGTGCCTTTATAAGGTTCACATCCGCAATATAAAATAAATGGAATTGTATTTTTCTTTACTTTCTTCTCTTCTCCAAGCAAATCTGCTATAGACTGTCTACAGGATGTGTGACAGCTATTATCTTTATCTGCTTTCTTCTGAGCGGCTAGTATAGCTTCCAATACGTCTGCCACACAGTTTTCATAGTGCTTTCCCTTTTTTTTATCTTCTTTTTTGTGATAGCCGCAATCTTTTTTATGATCGTCCTTCCAGTCCTGGTCATAGCTTTCATAATCATAATCTTTAAAATACATAATTATATCCTCACTCCTTAAAGGTTTAAGGTAGTATACGCTGAACAAACTACTTCGCGTAATAACTACGCCTACCTGGAGTGAAAAAACATCCTCATGGTTCTACAAATAGTGATATAACTTAACTAATTATTGGTTATTTTTAATCAAAAACAATGGATGGAAGGTCCATGGTGTCTATGCATAGTGACCACCGATTTTCTTACTCCGCTCGATCGTGATCCCTCCACTCGTGTAACTGCTGGCTCTAAGGAGAGCCGTAGAGCCATACTCATCACGAATGCGGTCCACCACCTGTGCTAAATCCTTCTTCTTCGGTTCGTTATCAAATAAGCTGAGCTGAACATCCATCCCCTCCCCTAAGTTGGTTAAAGCAACAGATGCTCGCCGGATCTTACTTTCTCCATCATAAAAACGATGAAAAAGTTTCAAACACATATGATACATATCCTCTGTTATATTGGTTGGAGACTGTATGGACATGGACCGGCTGAAACCTCCTCCTGTTTCACTCGAATATCCTATTCCCAGATGAACCGTCCTGCCTTCCTTGTCATCGGTTCTTGCCCTGCGGCAAGCTTCCTCGCATAAATCAAGCAGGCAGGCATAAATTTCCTCTTTTTCATAATCTCTTAATAACGTAATTCCGTGACCGTAAGATTTCTGCTCTGTCTTTACAAAGTTTCCATACACAGGACTCAAGTCAATCCCCCAGGCATGCCAGTACAATTGCTCTCCCATGATGCCGAAATTTTTCTTCAAATACTTTAAGGGGTGGCGCGCTAAGTCCCCGAGCGTCAAAATCCCCATTCGATTTAAATTCTTTGTCATTCTTGATCCAATTCCCCAAACGTCATGAATATCACACGGCCACAGCTTTGCTTCTACGTCTTCGTACCGGCATTCTGCAATTCCGTCTTCTGCCTTTTTTGCATGAATGTCCATAACGACTTTGGCAAGAAATTTGTTATCCCCAATTCCAATCACAGATTCTATGCCGAATTGCTCTCTTATCTCAAATTGAAGCATATGAGCGATTTCATACGGGTTTCCATACAGCTTATTCAAGCCATTAATGGTGACCCATAATTCATCCACCGAGTATACGTGGATAGCCTGCTGAGGCACATAATTCCTGATCATTTTGGTAATTTCCACAGATACTTCCAGGTAATCTCCCATGTGTGCAGGCGCTATAATTAAACTGGGATCGTCAGGCAGTTCAAAATATCTGCTGACGTTACTGATTCCATATCTCCGTTTCAGCGTGGGAGAAGCAGCGAGAACAATACTCCCTCTTCGCGTAGTATCCCCTACCACCGCCAATAACGCTTTCTTAGGATCGAGTCCTCTTTTCATACATTCCACACTTGCGTAAAAACTGCGCATATCAATACAAAGCACATCATTTCGCGGATATCCTTGATAATCCACTCTCACCACTCCATACGAACATTTGTTCTTATTATAAAAAAATATTATCATGATGTAAAGGATTCTAATCCACTATATATTTTAAGCATTTGATGATTTTTTACACCATAAGGAGATGAATAACAAAATAATCAATATGTGAGGAGATGGAAATGAGCGCTTAGGCATCATAGCAGTAAAAGAAGGGTTGTGGTACGTGCTATCTCTCCATCAAACTTTCTCCAGAAGGTAGCAATGAGTTCTTCATCATTAATGATCTATGGTTCACCATGTAATAGCACGAGACAGTTCTTTCGTCTTAAAACCAACCGCTACTAGAATACAGAAGGAAAAAATTCATACTTAATTTGCTGTTGAAACGAACCAACAACAGTTAAAAAGTCCATTCACCAGCTATTGTCAAAGTAAAGAAAATCAGATACTATATAATTACTAAAAAAGGCAAACGATTGCACAATTGGTTACTATTTTTCCATGAAATAATTATTCAATTAAAAATTAAGCAATGTAATAATTAGTAGTGCAAGCGCTTGCACTACTAATTGCTTTAATTACTCATTCTTTATTTTTCATGTACAATAGTTTAAAAGAACCTGTCTTCATAGCAATTAAATCCAGAAGAAATGAGGGATCGATATGGAACGTGTTTGGTGGAAGGAAGCTGTAGGATATCAAGTTTACCCGCGAAGTTTTCAAGACTCAAATGGAGACGGTATTGGTGATATACAAGGAATGGTCGAACGACTCGATTATCTGAAAGATTTAGGAATCGATTTTATTTGGATCTGCCCCATGTACAAATCCCCGAAGGACGACAACGGATACGATATCTCCGATTACAAGGATATTCTCGAAGAATTCGGTACAATGAACGACTTTGACCAGTTATTAAAGGAAGTTCATAAACGGGATATGAAATTAATCATTGATCTCGTACTCAACCATACCAGTGATGAACATCCATGGTTCATTGAGTCACGTAAGTCTAAAAATAACCCTAAACGTGATTGGTATATTTGGCGTGACCCTAAAGACGGGAAAGAACCAAATAACTGGGAAAGTATTTTTGAAGGGTCAGCCTGGGAGTATGATGAAACATCAGGTCAATATTACCTTCATGTGTTTTCCACTAAGCAGCCGGATTTGAATTGGGAGAATGAAGAAGTACGCGAAGAGTTATATGATACGGTGAACTGGTGGCTTGAGAAAGGAATTGATGGATTCCGTATCGATGCGATTAGTCACATTAAAAAACGTCCGGACCTTCCTGATATGCCGAACCCAGAAGGCGAAGAATACGTTTCTTCTTTTGATATGCACATGAACCAGGAAGGGATTCACGAGTTCCTTGAGGAGTTTAAAAATAAGACGTATGCTAACTACGATGTAATGACAGTAGGTGAAGCAAACGGAGTAAGTGCTGAGGAAGCAAATCTCTGGGTCGGTGAAAATGGAAAAATGGATATGGTATTCCAGTTTGAACACTTGGATCTCTGGAATAAAGATGGAGACGACAAGCTTGATGTTGTAGGCTTAAAGAAAGCTTTAACACGATGGCAAAAAGCATTGGAAGATGATGGTTGGAATGCTCTATTCATTGAGAATCACGATAAAGCCCGCGTAGTTTCCACATGGGGAGATGACGAACAGTATTGGAAAGAAAGTGCCACTTCTTTTGGTACGATGTACTTTCTGATGCAGGGTACTCCTTTTATCTATCAGGGACAGGAAATCGGGATGACCAACATCGCCTTCCCTTCTCTTGAAGACTATGACGATGTTGCGGCTAAAAACCTTTATAAAAAGAAGAAAGCTCAGGGAGCTTCTCATAAAGAGATCATGGAGATTCTTTGGAGCACCTCCCGTGACAACAGCCGGACACCGATGCAGTGGAATGACCAGCCCAATGCAGGTTTCACGAGCGGAACTCCCTGGATAAAAATCAATCCTAATTACAAGGAAATTAACGTAAAAGACCAGCTGGGACGATCCGACTCCGTTCTAAACTATTATAAACAAATGGTTTCTCTTAAAAAACAGTATCCCCTTTTCACTTATGGAATCTATGACCTACTGTTAGAAGAAGATACTCAAATTTATGCTTATACGAGAACACTGGAAAATAAATTGGCGCTGATTATTACAAATCTAACCTCAGATGAAGCTGATTTTGAATCAAATTACTCTCTCTCTAGTGATCATTTAATATTATCGAATTACGACACGGAATCCCACGAGGATATAAAGTCGTTTACTCTCCGCCCTTTTGAGGCAAGAGTTTATATCATGAATCAATAAGCAAAGAGAAGGGTGAACGTGACACGTTCACCCTTCTCCTTTAATTTGTTATTCTCTGCCAATTGAGGGTTGTAATTCAAGCGCTACATTTCCTTCAATTGCTCTTGAGATCATACAGCTCTTTTCAGCTTTTTCAACCAGCTTGTTCAACTTATCCATATCTTTATCGGAAGCTTCAGACTTCAAAAGAACACGTGGCTTGTGAATGATTTTATTATATGTGAACACTCCGTCGGTTACGTCCACAATCCCTTCCGAGTCCATGCTCATCTCTTTGAGCGGTAATCCTGCTCTCTCAACCATTGCACCAAGTGTAATAATATAACAAGTCGCCGCAGCGCCTAGCAGCATTTCATCAGGGTTAGTCCCTACATCTGGCCCGTCCATTTCTTTGGGAATGGATATTTGGGTTTTAAGTTTGTCTGCTTCTATCGTGCCTACTTCATTACGACCTCCAGGCCACTCGGCTTTCAAGTGAAAGTGATGCCATGTCACTTTGACCCTCTCCTTTCTGCTGAACACTCTTTTTTAATTATAAAGCTGTTTTAAACGTTATGGTTAACCTTTTTTAAGAAAAGCTTTCCACTATGATTAAAGAAAAGCGATTTTATATGAAAAATTAACAGTAAGGGTACCAGAATCTATTGTAAAAGACTCCCCTTACCACATGTAACCATTATGCTCACACAGGAATACCACCTTTTAGGACGAATAAATACAGAAAGGAGGAATTCTACATGAGATACCTATCTACAAAGGCATTCGAGACTTCTAAAAATTATATCCTAACAAACGCTCGTGATCTTGAACAAGCACGCTGCTCTTATCTCTTTGATAGGGGAGCGGAGCAAGCGATTATAAAAGCGTTAGATACCTACCAAAATCAAGATGGAGGATTTGGCCACGGACTGGAAGCAGATTTCCGTCTTCCTGCTTCCTCACCGATTGCTTCTTCGGTAGCTTTGCAGGTTTTATATTCCATAGATCATTATCCTGAAGCTCAGGAGATGATCAGTAAAGCGCTCAACTACTTTGAACGGTCTTTTAATAAAGAACGTCAAGGCTGGCTCGCCGTACCTTCTGAAGTAAACCATTATCCTCATGCCTTCTGGTGGACGGTACACGAAAATGGAACTTCGTGGATCGATGACAACTGGGGGAACCCTTCTGCTGAAATTATCGGTTATCTTCTGGCCTATAAAAATGAGGTCTCAAAACTGAATGCAGACCAACTCGTCAGCTTATCAATAAAGCACTTACTGTCTATTGATAAGTTTGAATCAGAACATGAAGTTTTTTGTTATCTGCGTTTTTTCAAAATGCATCCTTCTTGCATGAATCAGGAAATTCATACAAAGCTCAAGGAGGGTGTACGTCAACTTGTGACTGTAAATCAGGAAGAATGGAAAAACTATGTTCCCCTCCCTTTGCAGTTCAAGCCCACACCAAATAGTCTTAATGTAGGAATCTCTTCATATGCGATAGAAAACAACCTTGATTACTTAGTAGACCGTTTGGAGGCCAAACCTTATATTGAACCAGCCTGGAAGTGGGATGCCTATGAAGATGTTTGGCGTAAGGCGAAAGAGGAGTGGCAGGGAGTACTTACACTGGAAGCCTTACAATGGCTCTCTTCCTATGGTAGAGTAGTCAGCTAAGTTTTTTCATCTTCACAAATTCATATACATTTCCATTTGTCGGTTGCATATACGTACGAATAACCTTAAAACCAGCATTTTTATAAACTCGGATTGCCCTTTTATTAAAAGTGGCGACAGACAAAGTAAACGAGCGGGCTCCATAATGCATATCAGCGTAATCAAGAGCTTTTTGCAGGAAGGGCCCGCCTTTTCCTTGTCCTGTCATATCAGGTCGCAAGCCTAAACCTAAGTCAACGGTTTCTGGTTCAACGGGAGTTATTAAATAAAAGCCAATTAATTTTTCTCCTTCGTACACACTAAAGGCATGCTCTCCTCTCGTTTCCTCATTAATGAACTCTTGGTAGTCCTCTTCATCTGCTGTCATGTCATAAAAACTATAAATTCCAGAGTATTTCCAGTTAGCAATGATTTCCGCTTCTATTTGCAACATTGGCTTAACCTTCAATCTTGGACCTCCTTTGTTCCTTATTCTGCAGTAAGTAAACCATCACTCCAATGACGGGAAGAATCCCCCACAAGAAGCTTTTGTTTTGAACGCCGGTTTTCTGTTGATCCCAATGAAGCGTAAAGATACTCAATCCTGTCAGGACAAATAAATCAATGGTCATAACATGTACAAATTGAGAGTTTTGAAAGGCCTGAGCATAAAAAGTGAAATCACCCTGCAGAAGTCCGTAAATGATAAGGATAGCAGTACCGATCATCAATAATACGTGAAAGTAAACAGCATTCAACACTTTTTTTAGTATGTTAGGTATTCGGTCGCTTCGCTTCTTCTCTGCAGTAGATAAGAAGAAAAAAGGGAGCAGGGCGAAGGCCCCCAATACAAACGACCCGGCAGCAAAAGGCCAGGCCGGGAGACGGCTGTTATCATGAGACAGCAAAAGAATCATAAAAGTAATTGGAAACAGTCCAAGCAGGCTGAAAACAGTGAAGAGCAAGGGATCAGGCTCATTCATACGAATCAACTGATTTAAATAACCATCATTCCCGTTTGGAGCGACCATCCAAGCATAGAGAATAAAGCCTGACCAAACGAGAAAAAACACGATTTGTCTTATCTTCATTCCTGATCCCAGTCTTTTTTGAAACGCTCCATTTTAATTTGCAGCTGTTGAATCATATCCAATATTCGGTTGAAGTCCTCCATATCTACTTGATCAGCGTCCATGGAGGACACGACTTGATTTAACATTTTGATTCTGTTCTTTATGTAATGGAACTGATCTGATGGATGCTGTGCAGCTTTCCCCATCTCTTTCCCCTCCCTAATGATTTACTTTTATTTTACCTTTCTCTGAACATAAGGAAAACTTTTAAGGCTTATATAACTCTCTTCTCAAAGGAAATTGTTTTTTGTTGTTTCATGCCATAGCCCAAGCTTTAAAAAAGACCTGTAAGATTATTACAGGTCTTTCAACTTATTTCTTGTTTTTTTTGGGTGATAAAAACCACCCGAGAGCCGCGATAATGACCAGAACAGCATAGAAGCTTACTTTCCAAAGTGCTGAATGAGCAAAATGTTCATCAATGACCTGAACATTAGGGTGCGCGAGGGTAGAAACCACTAATTTTACCCCTACCCAGCCTACGATAACAAAAGCCGCTATTTCCAGGCCGGGCCTTGAATGAAGCAGATTAACAAATACATTGGCTGCAAACCTCATAATTATAATTCCAATCATACCACCAGTAAGAATGACAGCGAATTGACCGCCATCCAGGCTCCCTACGTTAGGAAGGCCTGTCTCAGGCAGAGCAACCGCGAGAGCAACAGCTGCTAATATAGAATCAACAGCAAAAGCAAGATCTGCCAACTCTACTTTTAAAACAGTTGCCCAAAACCCTTTGCCTCTTTGGGTTTCCTCATCCTGCTCTTCTTCCTCCGATTGCTCCTCATCCTTAGTGCGCCATTTGTCCCATAAGTGCTTCCCTGAAATAAACAATAGATAAGCGGCCCCAAGTGCTTGAACCTGCCATACATCCACGAGAAATGAAATAATGAATAAAGACCCAAAACGGAGCAAGAAAGCACCAAATAACCCGTAAAACAAGGCTTTTTTACGCTTTTTCTCAGGAAGGTGTTTAACCATAATAGCTAGAACCAGTGCATTATCTGCAGCTAAAATACCTTCCAGTCCCACTAATACGATCAATACCCATCCATATTCAAGTAATAACTGTGCATCCATGTTTCTCTTTCCCTTCATTAAGCAAGATGATTTGTCTTATGGGTAAAAACCGCATCTCAGCGGGTAAAGGTCTCGCCAACAATGATTAATCTTACCCGTAAACATGGGGATCTATCCCAGAATAAGGACTTTATTGTTCATCTTTCCCTTTACTTAGTATTCAGCCTTGATTTGTCAATTGCATGCCGACCGCTCTAATCACAATTATTTCAAATATTGTCAAATTCATGTTCCTTTACGAATAAGCATTCCCTTAACACCATTAAACAAACGTTCAATTAACAGACAAAATGGATCAAAATCAGGATTTTTCTTCAAATAGCCGAGCAATTTCAACAATAACGTTCACGGCCTTTACCATATGATCGAGAGAAATATATTCGTACTTGCCGTGGAAATTCTGCCCGCCCGTAAAGATGTTAGGTGTTGGCAGTCCCATGTACGACAGCTGGGAACCATCTGTTCCTCCACGGATAGGTTTAATCAACGGCTCGATACCCAGATTATCCATCGCTTCTGAAGCAGTATCTACAATTTGTTTAACAGGTTTGATTTTGTTTCCCATATTATAGTATTGATCACTGATATCTATAGATATACGCTCTGCCCCATACTTCTTTTTCATCTCCTCTACTAAATGAGAAAGCCTGTCCTTTTTCTCTTTGAATAAATGCTGATCGTGATCACGTACTAAGTAAGTGAGCGAAGCATGTTCTACATCTCCATGAACAGAATTTAAGTGATAGAATCCTTCATAATTCTCGGTGTACTCAGGAGCTTCTTTTTTAGGGAGATTCTCTTGAAACTCAATAGCCAGTTTGACGGCATTGATCATTTTTTCTTTTGCAGTTCCAGGATGTACACTATTTCCGTAGAAGTCAATACTTGCAGTTGCCGCATTAAAACTCTCAAATTGCAGCTCTCCAAGTGGCCCTCCGTCTACTGTATAAGCATAAGAAGCGGCAAATCTATCTATATTGAATTTATGAGGTCCACGGCCGATTTCTTCATCCGGTGTGAAAGCTACCCGAATTTTCCCGTGCTTGATTTCCGGATGTCTGATCAAGTAATGTAATGCGGTCATAATTTCAGTGATGCCTGCTTTATTGTCTGCCCCCAGCAATGTCGTTCCATCTGTGGTGATCAATGTTTGTCCTTTGTAGCTGCTTAATTCAGGAAAATCCAAAGGAGAAAGGTTCACTTCTTCGTTTAGAGAGATGTCTCCTCCATCATAGGACTCGACTACCTGGGGGTTCACATTTTCCCCTGTGAAGTCGACAGCTGTATCTAAATGGGCAAGAAAACCGATAACAGGTACATCTTTCTCTGTATTAGCCGGAAGCGTCGCCATAACATAAGCATTCTCATCAATAGAAACTTCACTCATACCAATCTCCTCAAGCTCCTCTGCCAATTGACGGGCCAGGTTCCACTGCCCCTCCGTTGATGGCGTCTCTGAACTATTTTCATCTGATTGGGTATTTACCTTTACATAAGAACAGAATCGTTTTAAAATTTCATCTTTCATTTTTATCCTCCTTTGATATCCTATATAAACTCCATTCCATTATAAGTATAATTGGTTAAATGATGTAAATGTATGACTATTATCCATTAGTTCTGGTATCCTTAACTAGACCTTTTCTTTTTTTGTGATAGAGTAATGAATCCAATTTATCTTGAAACTGGGCCTTACCGAATCGAGGCCTTATCCGAAAGAGTTAATATCAACAATATGATTTAATAGAGCCATTTATTTAAGAAGGGATAGCCCCTTCCAGTAACGAATATTCATAAGAGCATTTAAATTTACATAAAGGTGTGTCGTCTTTGATCCATAAACGCTGGTTCCAAACCATTGTCGCAGGTATCTTAATTTCGCTTCTTATACTTCTCCTTCATGAAATCCAGTTTTTCTTTGAACCGGTATTCACGTATATAGGTGCCATTGCGCTCCCTTTGATCGGCGGAGGAATATTATTTTATATTTCCAGGCCTGTCCTGCATGTTCTGGAAAGATACAAGATTCACAGGCTTATTGCCATACTAATCATCTTTTTACTTTATATTTTAATAGGCTTTATCATCGTTCAGTTTATTGCTCCAATTGCCCAACAGCAATTTACGAGATTGATCAACAATCTCCCAGGCATGATTGATATGTTCGGGGATACAATCAGTTACTGGCAGCAAAATCAGGATATTATCCCAAGCCAGTTTGACAGCACAATAAACAATGTCGTGGAAAACCTTCAAAGCTATTTACAGGACGCTTCCAAAATTATTATTAATGTTATCAGTCAATTGATTGGATTTGTATTCGCCCTCGTACTCATTCCTTTCTTCCTGTTTTTTATGTTGAAAGACGGGGACAAATTTGTTCCTTTTATTCAAAAGTTTCTTAGTAAACGTGCAGCCAGAAGCTTTGGAAAATTAGCTTATTCGGTTGATCATACACTGAACGCTTTTATTCTCGGCCAAATGACTGTAAGTATTGTTGTGGGGCTATTGTTACTAGTCGGCTATTTAATCATCGACCTGGACTACTCTTTAACGCTTGCTTTATTCGCTATGCTCATGAACGTCATTCCTTTCGTAGGTCCCTTTCTCGCCGTAATTCCTGCGATGCTTGTAGGACTTCTTCAAGAACCAATCTTAGCTTTATGGGTAGCTATAATTATGGTCATTGCTCAACAACTGGAAGGAAATTTCGTCTCTCCTAACGTTATGGGGAAAGCGTTAAGTATTCATCCGCTGACGATCATTACGTTAATTCTTGCGGCTGGAAGTCTGGCAGGTTTTCTTGGTCTATTATTTGCAATCCCTACCTACGCTGTCTTAAAAGCCGTCACCACTCACTTTTATGAAGAGTGGCTGGAAAGAAGAAAAGAAACGCATGATTAGACAGCATTCTATTGACCTTCCCCCACCAATCATTATAAGCAGTGGGGGTTTCTTATGAATTCTATAGAAAGTGAGAGATCCCAAATGCAGTCATCACTCCCGAAGCTATGGACGTGGCCCTTTATATTTTTAATACTTGGGAACTTGTTCACGTTTATGAGTTTTCAAATGCTATTGCCAAACCTGCCACCTTACATAGAATCGATAGGCGGAAGCAGCCTGCAAATCGGTTTAATCACCACCATGTTTGCCTTTGCTGCTATCCTTATCCGCCCTTTCATAGGCCATCTGCTTATGACACGCGCTCGTAAAAAGCTGGTTCTTATTGGCTCCATTTCACTGCTGATTATGACGACATTGTATCCGATCACTCAGATAGTTGTTGTTCTTTTAATCATCCGCTTTGTGCATGGTATGGCCTGGGGATGGTCCACCACAGTGAACGGAACGGCAGCAGTCGATTTAATTCCCCGGCGCCGCGTTGGCGAGGGTATGGGATATTTTGGTCTGTCTGTTACAGTAGGCATGATTATGGCACCAAGCTTAGGAATTTATCTATATCAAAATTTCACCTTCCAGCTCCTCGTCTGGATTGCAGCAGCTTTAGGTGCTGTAGCTCTCATCTTACTTTCAGTGACCAGCTTTGTAACCCCTGAAAGTGTGTACGAAAATCAAAAGCAGCCTCCTCCCTTCTCCTTTGTAGGTTCTTTAGTGGAAGGTAGAAGCCGATATCCTGCTCTTGTAACTTTCCTGAACACTTTCGGCTATGGAGCAGTAGTTACTTATCTTGTTATTTTCGGCAATGAACAAGGGTTAACCGGAACCTTCCTTTTTTATTTTTTCAATGCGGTGCTGGCTACCATCTCCCGACCGATCACTGGTAAATATTTTGACCGCAAGGGACCCTGGAAGCTGATAATGGTGTGTTCAGTGTTATCCTTTATTGCCATGTGGATTCTCTCCCTTGCCAGTACTAATGTTCACTTGATTATAGCCGGGGCTATCTTCGGCATTGGATTTGGCTCTATGATGCCCGCGCTTCAGGCCTGGGTGATTTCTAAGACCACTACGGAACGAAGTGGCATTGCCAATGGCATGTATTATTCCTGTATTGACCTTGGCATTGGGTCAAGCGCACTTATTCTCGGCTTTATCTACCAATTTGTCGATACAGCCACGCTGTTTAAGCTTTCAAGCTTCTTGTTCATTCTTGTGCTCATCCTTACTTATATGGATTATCGTAAACAGACGGATCCCTGGGAGCCGGTACATTAAAAAACCATCATGTCCTTAATCGGACATGATGGTTTTTAGCCAATAACGATTATTCTCCAGCTGCTTCAATCTCTTCCTGGAGTTTATCAAGGATTTGTCCATCTACCGTTGAAACCTCGTTACGATAATAGTCACGTACAGGCATCGCCTTATCTTTAAACATTTGACGCTGCTCATCCGTCAACTCAACAATCTCTGTTGGGTTCTCTGTATCCTCTTTAATCGTTTTTAAATATTCTTCGTTTTGTTTCTTCTGTTCTTCAAATACCCACTCTTGCATTTCCTGAGTCGTTTCATCTACCATGGTTTTCATTTCATCGTTCAAACCTTCATACCAATCCGTATTAACGGTCGTCATCGCAACGTAGTTGTTATGATTAGACAATGTCATATAGTCCTGTACTTCGTGGAAAGAAGCATCCCCAATAAAGAAAATCGGGTTCTCTTGTCCTTCGACGGTTCCACGGTCAAGAGCTGTGTATAATTCTGACCAGCTCATCGGAGTAGGTTCAGCACCATAAGCTTTATAAGACTCCAGAATCAAAGGAGAGGTCTGCGTACGCATTTTGAAGTTCTCGAAATCGGCTGGTTCCGTAATTTCTTTACTGGATGTCCATTGCATCGCACCTTCTGTCCAGAAAGAAAGTGGTGAAATACTGTGTTCTTCATACTTTTCACGAAGATCTGTGTTTAAAGCTTCACTGTCATTCAAAATCTGCTGGGTTTTCTCAACACTTTCTGGAAATAAGAAATGGAGAGCAAAGATCTGTCCTTCTTTTACCATGTTGCCGGTAAAACCTGGAGACATAACCGCCATTTCTACAGCTCCATTTTGCAGCTGCTCGACCTGGTCGGTTTCACTTCCTAGTCCTCCAAATTCATAGACCTCGATGTTTACAGCCCCGTCAGACTTCTCATTCATGCGTTTAGCAAATTCTTCTGCGTATTCAAATTGAACTTGTCCATCTACTTCTTCCGTAACAAACTTCCAATTGTAAGTCTGTCCTTCTCCGCCGCTGGCACTGTCTCCGCCATCGCCGTTTCCGCCACCACAGGCAGCTAACAAGATACCTAATACAAACATCATGGCTAATCCAACCATACGTTTCTGTTTAATAATGATAATGACCTCCCAATTTTTTATATAAACTCCCTCTTCTTGTTAAATCAATAGAAGGGAAAGCTCCTCAAAGAATATGAGTAAGAATGAAATAACTACCATCATAATGATATAAGGCGGAGTGCCCTTAATCACTTCCAGATACGGCTTATTAAATACGGCACTGGCCGTAAATATATCCACTCCAAACGGTGGTGTAGCTGAGCCTAAGGCAGCTTGGAAGGTAATGACGACTCCCAGGTGAATAGGATCGATTCCAGCATCCATTGCTGCCGGGTAAAAGATCGGAGTTAACACCAGGATCACGACTATAGGATCCACAAACATACATCCTATGAAGAAGAACACCGTGACCATAAGTAATACATAAACCGCACTAGGATCTGTTCCAAGAACCGTTTCTGTGATCATCTGTGGTATGCGGGCAAAAGAGATAACCCACGTAAATGCCTGTCCCCCTGCTACCAGCACGAACACGGCCGATGTGACTAACCCCGTAGATCTGGCGATTTTCGGTAATTCCTTAATGTGAATGGAACGATATATCACCACTTCCAGGATAAAAGCATAAAGCACTGACATACCGGCGGCCTCAGTCGGGCTGAAGACCCCAGTATAGATACCGCCAATTATGATAATTGGAAACCCTAACGGCAGAATTGCCTTCCGGGTCAATCGCAAGCGCTCGCTCCAGGAAACCTTATTAGCTAAAGGAATATCAGCTACTTTAGCGTAAATGATACTGTAAATCGCAAAACTTAAAAATACGATAATACCAGGAATAATACCTGCAATGAACAAGTCACCTACTGATGTACCGGATACGAGACCATAGATGATCATGCCAATACTTGGTGGAACAAGTAACGCGACATCACTGGAATTGATGATCAGTGCCATGGCTGTAGGGTCTTTGTAACCAATTTTCAAAAGACGTTCACGCATTGGTTTACCAATCGCTACCACCGTAGCCTGGGTGGATCCTGAGATCGCACCGAATAAGGTACAGGCCGCAGCCGTTGTAACGGCATACCCGCCGCGAATATGACCAATAAATGAACCAATAAAATCGAGCAGCCGATTAGACGTTTTCCCCGTCGTCATAATATCAGCCGCAAAAATGAATAGCGGAACCGCTAAAAGGACGTACGGTTCAATTCCTGTGGAAAACTGCTGCATTAAAATCATAGGATCCAAGTTGGGAAAATAAATGAACAATACAATCAATGGAGCCGCCATTAGCGGAATCATCATTGGAAAATTCAATAATAGAAGGACCACCATGATCGTTAGTAGTGTGGCAACCATATTGTTATCCTTTCTTCTGCTGTATTTTTTTATAAGTGTGTGCCTTCATGAATTTCGTGTTTTTCTTGATCATTGTAATCTTTCGCATCTGTACCAAGATAAACCTCATCCCGGTGCTTAATATTTATCCACATATTTCTAAGGAATTGTATTCCGCCCAGCAAGAAACCGATGGGAATGAAAATGTATAAATAGTAAGAGGGCATCTGAAGCGCTGAAGTAACCCTGCCTGACTCATATACATCGTAAACGTAAAGAGCTGAAAAGTAAGTAAGTACAAATAATACAAGCGCTGTAACCAGCGGTATGAATATGGCTAGAATTTTTCTGACTTTAAACGGAGCCAGGTCATAGAAAGCAGACATGCTGATATGTCTCCCTTTTCGGGCTGCATAACTGATCCCCATAAAAGTAGCGACTACAATCGCAATTTGACTAACCTCATCTGCAAAAGGCGGAGTGTAAGTAAAGATCGCTCGGCTTAAAGCCTTGCCTACTACCATTAAGGCAATGATGATTATCGCATAACTGAGAATGAATTCTTCAACTTTAAGTATAATTTTGTCGATGATCTTTAATGGATTCAACTCATTTAGCCTCCTAAATTGGCAATAAGTGAGGTTTTTGAAGCTCACTTACTAAACATCATACCGAACAAATAGAGAACACTCAAATTAACTTATACAGAATTTTTTGTATATTATGTTCAAATTTAATAATGTAATGAAATTGTAATTAAATTTCTTATATATCATCTCTATAGCTTTCTATAGATAGTATTTTCTCCAGATTTAATCTTTTTATTTCCAATTACTAGTCAATAAAGTGATATACAATTGAATTACCTATCCATTCATAACCAATCTTTTTATAAATGGAGTTAGATG
Source organism: Halobacillus alkaliphilus (assembly GCF_900113125.1). GTDB lineage: Bacteria > Bacillota > Bacilli > Bacillales > Halobacillaceae > Halobacillus > Halobacillus alkaliphilus. The sequence continues at coordinate 26,404 of NZ_FOOG01000024.1, forward strand.
AATGGTTATCAAGGTCCGTATATAGAGAACAAAACTGGTACCCCTGATCCAATAACTTCTTTGTAAGCGTCCATACGGCCTGCGTAGCATACCCTCTTCTTTTAAATTCATCGGGTGTAAATACGGCATTAATAGTAGCTCCATGGGGGGTCACGCGAGCTCTGGCAACCATAGAGACAGCCTCTCCATTAACTATCCAAAGGTGCATTCGCCGTGTGCGTATCATTTCCTCTGCAATTTCAGCGGTTCGTTCTTTTATAGTTCCTTCATTGGTTTCTTCTCCGAACCTTGTTAACCATTTCTTAACGAGCTCAAGATCTGACTCCTTCGCTTCGATTAGTTCACCTTCGTTCATATGAATCGGCTGCAGTTCATTCAAACGGTAGATACCCTGACGCATATGTATTATAGGGTTCTCGCCGGTAATATTGATCCATTCATCAATAAAATGCTGAACAGCTTCCCCTTCCCCTAGAATTCCAGGAACTTCAAATTGATTTTCAAACAAGTAACGAGCTAAACTCTTAATATGGCCGGAAGTAACGGCGGGAATGGACGGTAAAATCCAAAGATGGGGCGGGGTTCTCATCGTCATAAAAACTGGACGCCCTTCCTCTTCAATTTTAATCAATAAAGAATTCTCACTTGAAGGTGACTCCTGTAGCCGCTGTAAAATCCCTAACGGCAGGTTATTTTCAGCTTCTCTTTTGAGAAGAAGCTCTTGAATGGATGACGTAAACGATTCTACATTCTGTTCTTGAATTATTTTCATTTTGCTCCCCGCCCTCTGCTGTATTTTTACTTCTGTATGATAAAATTAGACAAATTTGAAAATTAATACTATTATACTTTCTTGAGAAGTCTTCTACAATAGAAGAAAGGAGAGAGAATTCATGAATAAGAAGGAAATTCAGGATCAAATCGCCTTTTTAAAAGCTGATTATATAAGAATCCAAGGAGATTTAGACAAGCTGGAAGCGAACGGAGCTAATGTGAAGAATGCTGAAGCTCAATTAGCACGTATGGAAAAAGAGCTGAAGGATTTGAAGGCGCAGCTGGCTGAAGCTAACGCCTAAACTAAATAGACCTTTCCGCTTAATATGGTAAAATAAGAGAAAGGACCGCTATTTGAGCGGTCCTTTCTCTTATTTTTTCTGCTTTTTATTTCCGTTTTCTTTTCTCTGTTCTTCAAGTTTCTCTTGTATTTTTTCAAATTCTTTACTAGGAGGAGTCAATGCTACTACCACATCTCCATTTTCAGCCCTGTTTTCCACCTCTGGACTAAAGAATTCAATCTTCCCTGAAGGTTTTTTGATGAACAGGATGACCGCTTCGCTATCGATATTATTCAAGTAGTTTTCGTATTTATACTGTTCCGTTATATTTGTTTTCCGGAATACATAACCACTTTCAACCATGATGTTCAATTCCTCCCAGGAGGCTCCTTCTTTAAAAAGAACTCTTCCTCCGATTGTATGAACAAGATTCTCCAGATTATCTCCTTCACGATCATTCAAACTTAGCTGATACAGATTATTTCGACCGAATTCCGGAACAAATGTCGTACAGACAAGCGCATTATAGGAATCCAGCTCTGTCGCAGCTATCAGATACTCATATGGCGTCATATCCAGATAGTACTCCGTTTGTTCCGACAAAATCTCTCCATGGTAAGATTTTATTCCTGCGGCTCTGGTACGCGACAATCGTTCCCAGGAGGAATCGGCAATAAGAACGGGAACTTTCAAGTCTTCTAATGTCTTAGCCATTCCTGTTGCAAATTGACTTCCTCCGGATATAAGCACTCCAGGCGGTCCTTCCATAGAGAGCCCGAGCTTCTTAGAGATCCATCCGATTGTAAACCCATGTGCTACAACTGTAGTAAACACAAGAGCAAATGTAAGGGAAATGAGTATTGAAGCATCCTCAAAACCTGATTCCAAAAGGATACTCGCAAAGTAACTGGCTACAGTCAAAGCAACTATGCCTCGCGGAGCTATCCAGCCGACGAGTAATTTTTCTGATTTCGATAGATCGGTCCCCATGGTGGACAAAAAGATGGATAAAGGTCGAACAATAAACAACATAAGTAAAACAAAACCGATAATTTGCACATTAAAGATTTCAACTAAAGTCTCCTGAGTCAGAGAAGCTGTCAACATAACGAATATCGTTGAGATCAGCAACAAGGAAATATTTTCTTTAAAATGCCTCATATCTGCTATAGATGAAATGTGCATATTAGCCAATGTCATCCCCATCGCCGTGACAGAGAGCAGCCCGGTTTCATGAGTGATTTCATCAGCGATGGTAAAACAAGCAATGACAACGGTAAAGACCACAGGTGACTTTAAAAACTCTGGTACATATCCGGTTTCAAACATCCACCCGACTCCCTTGCCGCATGCCCAACCTAAAATCACAGCAAATAAGGAAGCCAGGAAGAATAGAAGAAGTTCAGAAGGATTGACGTTTGTTCCCATAATAAACTCGATAATTTCAAAAGCAAAAACAGCTAGCAGCGCTCCAATTGGATCAACTATAATACCTTCCCACTTCAGTATCTTAGCAGGTCTGGGCTTTAATTTAGCCTGCCTTAATAAAGGAAGAATAACGGTTGGACCAGTAACAATAAACAATCCACCAATCACAAAAGCTACTGCCCATGAAAGCCCGGCTACGTAGTGAGCAGCCAGTGCGCCCAGAATCCAGCTTAAAAAAGCTCCAAACGTTACAATACGAAAAACAGGCCGTCCGAGCCCCCGTACCTCTTTCATATCCAAATTTAAGCTGCCTTCAAATAATATAACGGCCACAGCCAAAGAGATAATGGGTTTATATAGTTCACCAAAGTCTTGCTCTGGGTTCATTAAACCGAAGACCGGTCCGACTAAGAGTCCAACGATCGACATCACTACGATGGCCGGTAGACGAAAACGCCAGGCTATCCACTGTGATCCAACCCCAAGACTTCCAATTAACATAAATTGTAATAATAGTGAATCAATCATTAACGTGTCCCTCATCTCCAGTATGTTATACACATCGTGTTATGACATAGCCATATTCTATATCCAGATCTTAGTTCTGTAAACTAAATTGGCCTTTCATAACCCTGTCCGATAATCACAATCTTTCATTAGAAAACCCACCGTTTATTATTTAAGACTGCGTACTCTTGGTGTTGATTTTACAGTTTAGCTCTTGATACTGTAAGACTCATTTTCGAGATAGTTGGGTTTGTTGCGTTAAATGGAAGAGGGATGGGTGGGAAATAAGTCGGTTCCTGCGACCCACACGACGTAGGGCCGCGGAAAGCGAGCCGTTCCATGGAGCCCCCTTCTCTACACTATTTCGAAACTGAGTCTTCCACAATCCAGTCCGTTAGTTTAATTAACCTCATATGAAAATTTTCACCAATATTTAGCAGAGGCATTATTTAAATTAAAAGTATTGACATAATTTTTTGACATTGATAGTATTACGGCGTTGTATAAGTATTCGATTATTGATCTTCCTATACCTTAGTATGCTCTCAGGCGATCACTCTTGGTTTGGAAGGTCTTTTTTACGCACAATATAGACAGACGTCTTAGGAGGAGCATATTTATGAGAGCTAGAGATACAGTATTCATAGGTTTTACACTGTTCGCCTTGTTTTTTGGGGCCGGTAATCTTATTTACCCCATCTCCCTGGGTATTGAATCAGGTACTTCCTACCTTCCGGCTATAGCAGGCTTTGTACTTACGGGTGTAGGTCTGCCTATAATAACGGTTGCGGCCATCTCGTATTTTAGAAATGGAGCTACTGAACTCGCCGGCAGAGTCCACCCTTTATTTGGCTTGTTGTTCACTGCCATGGTGTATTTAGTCATCGGCCCTTTCTTTGCAATTCCACGAGCTGCTAACGTCGCTTTTGAGACTGGAGTAGTCCCATTTGTAAGTGGAGGCTCTTTAATGCTATTGATCTTTTCTATTCTATTCTTTGCCATTGTGTATTTAGTCAGTCTAAATCCCTCTAAGCTTGTGGATCGAATAGGACAAATCTTAACTCCAGCTTTGTTTCTCGCTATTTTAGGATTGGTCATAGGAAGCTTCTTCTTATTGGATGGGTCGGTTCAGCCAGCGGGAGAAAAGTATGCATCCCAGCCGTTTTTCTCAGGCTTTGTTGAAGGGTATTTAACTATGGATGCCATTGCCTCACTGGCATTTGGCCTCATCGTGGTGACGTCTTTCCGTGATCGCGGGGTGACAGACCAGAAAGAACTAACTATGCGCACCCTAAAGGCTGGTTTAGTTACGGCTGTCGGCCTCGCAAGTGTATATGTAGGTATTGGATGGATCGGTACAAAAATGGCTACAGAAGGCACGTATGACAATGGAAGTGCCATTCTATCGGGTGCAGCCGAAATTATGTATGGGTCCGCTGGCACGATTCTCCTTGGTGTCATTGTAAGTCTGGCCTGCTTTACTACCTGTGTAGGGCTCACCGTTGCCTGCGGTCAATTTTTCTCTAAACGTATAGCGGCATTATCTTATAAACAGGTGATCCTTATCGTGACATTGATCAGCTTTGGTATCTCCAATATCGGGCTCAGTCAGATTATTTCCTACTCGGTTCCGGTTCTTGTATTTGTATATCCTATTACTATTGTGCTTGTAGCTTTAACTTTCGCAGGAGGGTTCTTTAATCACTCCACCTACGTGTACAGAGGAGCTATTATATTTACTTCATTTATTAGCCTCTATGACGGGCTTGCCGCCTTTGGAGCTGATGTTTCTGCTTTTAAGCCTCTGGTTCAGAACCTTCCTCTATCAGAGCTTAACTTAAGCTGGGTTCTTCCTGCACTTATTGGAGCTGCAATTGGGGGACTGGTCCACTATGCTAAGCGAGAACCTTTACCTTCTAAAAACTATCAAAACTAATATTAAAAATCACCCTTCTTTTTAAAGAAGGGTGATTTTTGTGCTTTTATTGATCAACCAATGTGACACTGACTTTTACATCAAGGTTTTGACCGCCTCCACGATAGACTCCTTGAAGAGGACTTACATCTGCATAATCCCGACCGCTTCCTATACGAATATGCTCTTCCAGGGCTTCTACATTATTAGTAGGATCTAATCCTACCCAGCCTATCCCTGGTATCATAACTTCAACCCAGGCATGAGTAGCTGCATCTCCAATTAAGGCTGAACCCTCGCCAACATACAAATAACCACTTACATAACGAGCTGGTATTCCTTTGTCTTTTAGTACAGCGATCATAACATGCGCGTAATCCTGACATACTCCCGCCTTCAATGGCCAAGATTCATAAGCTTTCGTATTCACTTGGGTTACGGTACCGTCATAAACAATGGATTGATGAATAAAGGCCATGAGATCAAGGGAAAATTGAATCGGATCAGATGAATCTCCCACAGCTTCTTCTATTTCCTTGATTTGCTCTTTATACATAAACGTATAAGGCGTCTCATTTAGAAAAGCGAGATAATGACTGCGAAATAAATCGGAATGGAAAATGGTGCGCATTTCATCAGAAAAGTGGATCATCTTAATGAGAGGACTCTTTTGAATACTGACTGTAGACTGGGTTTTGACAGTTAAATGCTGGTGCTTTTCCGGAATAAAGAAGGTTTCTACATGATTTCCCCAGTAATCGATATGTTCCTTCATCACTGAATTTGGAAGTACTTCTGAACGATAAGCAGATAGCCGCTGACATTCATCCGTTGTGGGTTTTAACCGTATATGATTCATACTTTGATCTACAAAATTCTCATAATAGAACGTGTTAATATGTTCGATTTCATACTTCATGAACTTTCCTCCTGCTAATTATAACCTACCTCACGTGCACGGGCTCAATCAGATAATAAGTTTCAGAGAACATCCGGCTGACAGTAAGACAACGATCCTGAAAATGATCCAGAAAACTCATCAGTTCCTCCATATCCATATGTTCAATATCCGCTTCCTTTATTTCTTCCTGTATTGTTTCAAGCATTTGGAATAGATCTTTAGAATAATGAGATATCTTCCCACCTTCAAGACGTTGAACAGCTTCCATCACGTGATCCATGCAATAGCGAATGGATCTTGGAAATGATCTTTCCTTGATCATAAAGTCAAGCACATGTCTCGACTCCATCGTAGGCGGATGTTCTTTAATATATGCATCATATCCATGCAGAAACTGAAGGGCTGTCAGCCAATAATAATAATTATTCGTTCCATAGCTAGATTCTTTCCTATTTTTTTCACAGATGACATTTAAGACACGTGCGGTTTTATCAGCACGCTCGATCCATTTTCCGACTTTTATGAATGTATAAGGAATTCCCCGGCTCATCGTTGATTCGATAATTCCTTGTGCAGTCATCGAAGTCGTTTTCACCTTTTTCAGATACTCCTGAGTATGCTGCCTAGTATTCGGCAGCTCCTGCCAATCTTTCTGTGCTAGATGAAATTCATTGAGAATTTCCCATAACTCGTTGGGAATGATATCTCTTGTAGCCCTTGCATTTTCTCTCGCATAATTCATGCTGTTCATAAGCGAATTGTCATTTACCGGACTAATAGTCAAATACTGAATAATCGTTTCCCGGTCAATACGTTCGTAACGATCCATATAATCAAGCTTAGAAGCACAAATATCCAGGACTTCACCCCAATCACGGTCCATGACCTCTTGATCAGATGCTTCCAGCATGTGAATCAGCTGGACACTAAGAACTCTGGAGTTGTTTTCCGCCCGTTCAATATTACGAGCCATCCAATATAAGGAGTCTGCTACACGACTAAGCATGAGTCTCTCCTCCTTCCGACAAAATCCAAGTGTCTTTTCCGCCGCCGCCTTGTGATGAATTCACCACTAACGACCCTTCTTTAAGGGCTACTCTCGATAAGCCTCCAGGAATGACATGAGTATAGTCTCCAGTCATTACAAACACGCGCAAATCTACATGACAAGGATAAAAACGCCCTTCCTGATATGCAGGAGCTCTTGAGAGTTTGATCGTCGGCTGGGCTATATATTGATGGGGAGCTTCAATAATTTTTCTTCTAAATTCATTCTGTTCTTCCGGCTCTGATTGCGGACCAATTAACATATCATATCCACCCGAAGCTCCGACATTTTTTATAACTAATTGATCAATGTTTTCAAGAACATACTCAAGTTTTTCAGGGTCACTTAGGAAGTAGGTTTCTACATTAGGAATAATAGGTTCTTCGTCTAAATAAAAACGGATCATATCAGGAACATAGACATAAATAGCCTTATCATCGGCGACACCATTCCCGATTCCATTTAAGATCGCAACATTTCCTTTTTTGTAAGCCCTGAGTAAACCGGAGACCCCTAAAGCTGAATCCGGGCGAAACGCCTCGGGATCAAGGAAATCATCATCAATGCGTCTATAAATAATATCTACTCTCTTTAATCCGCGTATAGTCTTCATATAAGCAACGTCATCTTTTACAATTAAATCTCTTCCTTCTACAAGCTCAATACCCATTTGCTGCGCCAAAAATACGTGATCATAATAAGCTGAGTTATAAATTCCCGGGGTCAGTAATACTGCCGTAGGGGTAGATTGGGGCTCTGCATTTGGCGGGGTGTGGCTTATAACTGCTTTGTGAAGTTCAGAAACCTGGTGTTCAAGGGTTTCAATTGAATGTTCAAAGAATAATTCCGGGTAGACTTGTCTCATCACGTATCGATTCTGAAAAACATAAGACATCCCTGAAGGGTTTCGCAAGTTATCCTCTAGAACCCGGTAATCCCCGTTTTCATCCTTAATTAAGTCTACCCCTGCCAGAAATACATGATTATTTAAAGGGACGTTTACGCCCCCGATTTGTTTATTGTAATAATAAGGATTGTTCTCAATTAGATCTCTAGGTATTATACCTGCTTCTATAATTTTTTGATCGTGGTAAATGTCTTCTAAAAACAAATTGAGGGCTTTTATTCGCTGCTTCATTCCTTCTTCTACCTTATTCCATTGAGGTTCAGGAATAATAATAGGCACAAAATCGAACGGCATCGTTCGTTCCGTACCTCCTGTATGGTTATAAACTGTAAATGTAATTCCCTGCCTCAAGAAGTTTAACTGAGCCGTTTCATGTTTTTCACGCAGCTCTTTTTCGGAAAAATTTTCCATTAATTGGTAAAAAGATCTGTAATGACGTTTAGGATTCCCATTGTCCTCCATCATCTCGTCAAAAAATACTCCAGTATTATAGTGGTTTAGCAACAAATTCTCCTCCATTCTGACGATATGTTTACTGCTTACCCTAAGTTTACCGCAACTACACAAAAATTGTAAGAAAATTTAAACAAAAACGTCTCCCGCTGTTATAATTAATAGCGGGAGACGGGATATTCGCTCAGCCTATTTCATAGTAATAACTATTTTTCCTTTAGCATGGTGACTTTCACTGGCTTCATGTGCTTTTCTTATTCCTTCTTCACTAAGTTTATAACGATTTCCTATGACAGAGGTTAACCGTCCTTCTTCCATCATTTCTGCCATTTTAGAAAGTCGCTCACCGTTCGGTTCCAACCAGACAAATCCTGCTTTAACTCCGTGCTGCTTGGCTTTTTCTTCATCTGGAGGCTGAACAATTGAAGCTAAACGTCCGCCTTCTTTCAGAATACCAAAGCTTTTCTCCTGGTTTTCTCCTCCTAGTGTGTCGAGCACGATATCTATTTCACTGAGCACCTCAGAGAAATCTTCTTGTTTGTAGTTAATAAAACGATCGACACCAAGCTCTTCTACCCAGTCCTGATTCTTGCCACTGGCCGTAGTAGCTACATACGCACCCATTTGTTTAGCGAGCTGGATTGCGTAATGGCCAACACCTCCGGAACCTGCATGAATAAGCACCCAGTCCCCTTCTTTAATTTGAGCAAAGTCCACGAGACATTGCCAAGCTGTCATACCTGCCAGAGGAACCGCTGCTGCTTCGTCAAAAGGGATATTCTCAGGAATGCGGGCCAGTTGTTCCTCATCAATTACCGCGTATTCAGCATAAGTGCCCAACCGAGTGGTAGCAGGACGCGCAAAAACTCGTTCTCCTACTTTGAACTGATCCACATCTTGTCCAACTTCTTTAATTACCCCCGCTGCATCCCAGCCTATAATAATAGGAAAATCAAAGTCCAGCATATCTTTCATATAGCCTTCTCTTACCTTCCAATCAATCGGGTTAATTGAAGTTGCTTCCATTTCTACTAAAACCTGCCCCGCTTCTGGTTCGGGGGTATCTATTTCTTTCTCTATTAGTTGGTCAGTACCGCCATATTGTTCAATTACAATAGCTTTCATTAAGTTACACTCCTTATTTATGAAAGGTTACACACCCCTCTGTTTTCCCCTATAATAAATTATAAAACGTGATAAGATGAGGAAAGGTTCCAGTACTCATAACCACACAATTTTTATAGAATTTACACCTATCTATTTTTTCACATAAAAGGATGATCATAATGATGCAGCAGGCTGAGGAAATTTTACAAAAATACTATGGCTATTCTTCTTTTCGGAAAGGACAGAAAGAAGCGATCAGTCATGTACTCCACGACCGTAATACATTGGCTGTCATGCCTACAGGTGGGGGCAAGTCGTTATGCTATCAAATTCCAGGCTTAAGTCTTGAGGGCACAGCTATTATTATCTCCCCGCTTATTTCCTTAATGAAGGATCAGGTTGATGCTCTGAATTCCTATGGAATTGCCGCAACTTATATTAATAGCTCTCTTTCAGCAGGTGAGCAGAGACAGCGTCTTCAGGATTTAAGACAAGGGCGTTATAAGTTTGTTTATGTTGCTCCTGAACGATTTGATTCCCCTCAGTTTTTGTCAACGATTCAGAGCATTCCCTTATCTCTCATTGCCTTTGATGAAGCCCACTGTATTTCGCAGTGGGGACATGATTTCAGACCCAGTTATCGTTCCATCGTACCGACCCTTTACCAGATCACTAATTTACCTGTTTTAATGGCGCTCACCGCTACGGCTACCCAAGAGGTAATCCGGGATATTAAACAGCTGATTGATGTACCGGATGAATCGATCGTCAATACAGGGTTTGCGAGGGACAACTTATCATTCCGCATCATAAAAGGCCGGGATAAAAGGGATTTTGTAGAAGAATATTTGAAAGCCCGCCCTAATGAATCCGGCATTATCTACACCGCTACTAGAAAAGATGCGGACAGTTTACAACACTACTTATCTAATAAAGGCTTCTCTGCCGGAAAATATCATGCAGGGATGACAGAAAACCAGAGAAAACAGGCTCAAGTGGATTTTGTCCAGGATGAAATTACTACAATTATTGCAACCAACGCTTTCGGTATGGGGATCGATAAATCCAACGTGCGATATGTAATCCATTATTCGATGCCTATGAATATCGAATCCTATTACCAGGAAGCTGGACGCGCGGGACGGGACGGTGAGCCTGGTGACTGTGCTCTTTTATTTTCCAGTCAGGATATTAATCTCCAGCGTTTTTTAATTGACCAGTCACCTTCAGAAGAAAAAAAGAAAGAGGAATATGCCAAGCTTCAGGCTATGATTAACTATTGTCATACCCATACTTGTCTGCAGCAGTATATTCTCGATTATTTCGAAGACCCATTTTCTTCAGAACCTTGTGGTAAATGTTCCAACTGTACGCTCGTAGGTGAGGTTCAGGACATGACCCTTGAAGCCCAGATGGTTTTATCCTGCGTTAAAAGAATGGGAGAACGCTTCGGTGCAGGTTTAACGGCTAAAGTACTGAAAGGGTCTTCCGATCAGAAAGTAAAACAGTTCAAGTTTAACACTCTCTCAACATATGGCATTATGTCCAACTATACGGAGAAAGAATTAACACGCTTTATCCATTTTCTGACGGCAGAAGGATATCTCACTCCTGGAAAAGGTCGTTATCCTGCTCTACAGCTGACAGATGAATCCGTTACTGTCCTCAAAGGGGATAAACCAGTGGAAATGCTCGTGGAGTCCACCACTGCTAAACACGAAAGTAACTACAATGCAGACTATTTTGAAGAACTGCGGCAAATCCGAAAATCAATTGCAGATGAAGCAGGACTTCCACCATATGTTATATTTTCTGATGCGACACTTAAAGAATTCACCATTTATTTGCCTGAAAATAAACACGAGATGTTAGCTGTTAAGGGAGTCGGAGAACGGAAATTTGAGCAATATGGAGAAACGTTTTTGGAGACCATTCGCCCATGGGCCAGGGAAACGGATTCGAAGCCCGTTCCTGACAAAAGCCCTTCTATCTCTATTAGAAAAAAGGATTCGAATGATGAACGTCCAAGTTACCAGGTTACATTTGAGATGTGGAAAGAAGAACACAAAGAAATCGGAGAAATTGCAAAAGAACGCGGTTTAAGTTCGCAAACGATAGAAAACCACTTGTTCCGAAGTGCCCAAGAGGGACTGGAGCTGAATTGGGATCGCTGGTTTAACGAAGAGCAAGAGAAGAATATTCTTCAACAACTTGAAGAAATGGAAGAAAAAAAATTGAAGCCATTGAAAGAGGCTTTGCCCGAAGATTATACGTATTCCATGATTAAAGCGGTACTGAACAAGCATGAACTTATGAAGTAATTCATTTTATTTCACGGAGGGATAGTATGACAAAACCTAAAATAACATTAGAGACGGCAGAAAAGCTCGATCAAAACGATATGCTTCATAACTTTAAAAAGGAGTTCTACACAGACGATAATCGCTTCTATATGGATGGTAATTCATTAGGGCTACTTTCCAAAAGAGCGGAGCAGGCTTTACTTACCTCTGTTGACGATTGGAAAACCCATGCGATTGGCGGGTGGACAGATGGACAAGAACCCTGGTTTTATATGTCAGAAAAGTTAGGAGCTAAAACTGCTCCCCTGCTGGGTGCCAAACCTGATGAGGTCATCAGTACTGGTTCTATCACTTCCAATCTTCACCAGCTGCTGACTACATTTTACCGTCCGCAAGGGCAGCGGACGAAAATCCTGGCCGACGAACTGAATTTTCCATCTGATATATATGCTTTAAAAAGTCAATTGGAACTCCATGGAATGGATCCAGATGAACACCTTATTCAAGTAAAGAGTGATAATGGGGCTACGTTGTCAGAAGAGGATATCATTAAGGAGATGAGAAGCGATATCGCTCTCCTTCTTCTCCCTTCCGTTCTTTATCGCAGCGGGCAGCTTCTGGATATTGAAAAGATTACAAAGGCAGCCCATGAGCAAGGAATTATTGTTGGCTTTGATTTAGCCCACTCTATAGGTGCTCTTCCCCATAATCTCGATGATTGGGGCGTCGACTTTGCGGTCTGGTGCACCTATAAATATTTGAACAGCGGGCCAGGCGGCGTTGGAGGTTTGTATGTAAATGAGAAGCATCTAGGAAAGAAACCTGGTCTTGCCGGGTGGTTCAGCTCAAAGAAAGACAAGCAGTTTGACATGTCTCACGACTTAACCCATGCTGAAACAGCAGGTGCCTACCAGATGGGAACCCCGCACATTTTGAGTTCCGCTCCTCTTCTGGGTTCTTTAGATCTCTTTCAGGAGGCCGACATCAAAAATGTACGCTGCAAATCGCTGAAAATGACAAGGCTGATGCTCGACCTGATTTATCAGGAGCTCGACGGATTAGGTTTTCAGATCATCACCCCCTTGGAGGACGAGCGCCGCGGAGGCCATATTAGTCTTGTACATTCAGAAGCAGCAAGCATTTGCAAAGCTCTTAAAAAAGAGAATGTCGTGCCCGACTTCAGAGCTCCGGATGTAATTCGGCTTGCTCCTGTCGCACTTTATACTACTTACAAAGAAGTCTATGAAGTAATGATGATCTTAAAGGAAATTATGGTTAACGAAACCTATAAAAAGTTTAAAAATGAAAGGGATATAATTGCTTAAGGAGGATTTTATGAAACTCATTGATATATCCATGCCACTAAACAACGAGACACCGGCCTGGCCCGGAGATGAACCTTTCCATTACAAACGCACAATGACGATGGAGGAAACGGGTTCAGTTAACATCGGACAATTTAAAGCAAGCAACCACACAGCCACACACGTGGATGCCCCTTACCACTATGATGAGAATGGACTAAAAATAGCTGAACTCCCGCCTGAACGCTTTATCGGTGATGCTCTCGTCGTGAATATGGAAGGGAAAACCATCATTCAAGCAGAAGATCTTCGTGCTTTTGAGTACACGGGTGTAACGAAGCTCTTATTCCGCACGACAAGCTGGAACGATCGGAATGCATTTCCTGAACATTATACAGTTATAAGCAGTGATGCAGCTGAATTTTTAGATTCTCAGGGAATTGACCTCATTGGAATTGATACACCATCGGTGGACCCTGTGGAGAGTAAAGAGCTTGCGGCTCACCATTCCTTGTATAAGCATGATATTTTGATTATAGAAGGTTTGGAACTCGATCACGCAGCGCCGGGTGTTTATGAGTTAATGGCTTTTCCATTAAGGATGGAAGAAGCAGATGGCAGCCCAGTACGAGCAATCTTACGGCAAAAATAAAACTCGAGCGCATATGGTCTTCATATGCGCTCGAGTTTTTCTTATTTTTTCAATAAATTTTGTTCTTTTGCCATTTGCTTAGCCACTTTAGGGGCCAGCCAAATCATTGGCAGTAAAAGAAGCGAAACTGGAACAGCAGTTACAACGATAAAGTTCTGAAGCTGAGTAATTCCGCTGTTCCCTGTAATGAGGAGAATAACAGCTACCGAGCCCATCAACACAGCCCAGAATACACGAACCCAGCTTTGAGGGTTGCCTTCACCGGTTACGGCCATAGCAATCGTATAAGACATAGAATCACTAGTCGTAACAACAAATAGAATAGTTAAGATTAAAAACAACGGTGAAATTATGCTGGCAAGTGGAAACTGTTCTGTAATAGCGAACATGGCCGCCGGGTTCCCTGCTGCATTGAGAGCATCAGATACAGAGCCAGGATTGTTTAGTTCAAAGAATATTCCAGATCCGCCTAATACGGTGAACCAGAACGTTGAAATAACTGGTGCAAATACGGATACTGCAATAATAATATCACGGATCGTCCGACCTCTTGATATACGGCTGACAAGAATAGCCATCATTGGTCCGTACCCAATAAACCAGCCCCAGAAAAAGACGGTCCATCCGGATAACCAGCCTGTATCCCCGCGGAAGGTACTCATCGGAATAAACCGATCAATATAAGTACCAAAACCTGAGATAAAGTGATTTAAGATAAATCCTCCAGGTCCAAAGATCACAATAAATACCATTAAACCAATTGCTAATCGAACATTAAAGCTACTTAGATATTGAATTCCTTTATAGAGTCCCGTTACTGCGGAAATGGTAGAAATTAATACCACAGCAAAAATAATGGTGAACTGAGTACTGAACTGGTTAGGAATACCGAATATTTCCTGTAGTCCGTAGCTTGCCTGCAAACCAAGAAAACCTATCGGTCCAATAGTACCTGCGGCCACAGCAATAACAGAGAACGCATCAATTAATGTACCGAACCAGCTATGGCGGATCTTTTCACCAAAAATCGGATACAAGAGAGTACGTGGTTTCATCGGCATGCCTTTATGATAATGTCCATACATCATGACAACGGCACTTATCGTACCGAGGATGGCCCAGGCTAAGAAGCCCCAGTGCATAAAGCTTTGAGCAAGCGCGGGATTGATAGCTGCCTGCGTCCCCGCTTCGATTCCTGACTGATGAGGGGGAACGGTGAGGAAGTGATACATAGGTTCAGCTGCTGCCCAGAATACTCCTCCGCCAGCAAGTAAGGTAGCCATAATAATGGACAACCATTTGTAAAGACCAATTTCCGGCTTATCCATATTTCCCATTTTGATGTTTCCATATTTAGAGAAACCTAACCCAATACCTACGAAAAACGTTGCAAGCATAAGAACCTGCCAAAAAGCCCCAAAGTATTTCGCTGACCAGGCAAAGCTTTTGTTAACAATTGTTTCTATTAAATTAATATCAATAAGTGCAACGACCACGAAGAGTACTAAAATTCCTCCACTAATCCCGAAGACCGGCCAATCAATTTGACCTGTTTGTTTGTTATTCATTGATGAACTCCTTTATATTATGATGAATGCTTTTTAACACAATTAAATACTCTAACACTATCCTTATTATGGTGTAAAGTTTAAACTTTTAGCCGTATGATTGTAATCGGGGGGCTCTAAACAAATTGACCACGACAGTGTTGTCGTGGTCAGTTCTTACTCTGCTTCATCGTAATCTATATTTTTATCCTTATGACGCTTTTGACATTCTTTACAAAGCTTAATTTCGGCTTCTTTCTTAGAAGTTAATAATTTACCACAATTGCTGCATTTTCCAAACTCATTAGGGTTTGCCTGAAAACCTGGAAGTTCGTTTTCTGGTCCTGGCATTCTCACTACTCCTCTCAGTAAATGTGTTTATGCTTTTTCATTCCCATAATTCACTTTCTTCAATCATCTTGTAAGTTCTTGGGCTGCCATTAACCCGGAGAGGGTTACTCCAAGGGTCCCAGCGCCTGGGAAAACGGTATCTCCGCATTGGTAAATCCCTTTAATCCCTGTACGAATAGAATAGCTTCGGATCCAACTGTACTTACCGGTAGGCGCATATCCCCCTACTTTCCCCTGATCTCTGCGTAACCACTTCTGAAAAGTAACCGGTGAACCGGGTAACACAAGATCCAGACCATCTATAAATCCCGGAAAGTAATGGTTTACTGTTTCAATCAATCGTTGATTCATCTGCTGCTTTGCAGCCTCATAATCTTTACTCTCCCACCACTGAGACACGTTTGTATGGGTAGAAATCGTCAAGGAGCGCATACCTCCAGGCGCCATTTGATGATCAGAGGGATCTGACAGGGACAGTAAGAACTGTCCTCCATCATGCAAATCGTCAGGATGATTGGGGTCGATAAATTGATGGTAAAGTACATCGGTATTTTTAAAAACGTCTTCGTGAACCCCCGCATGAATGATGAATGCTCCCCATGCTTCTCTTGATTTTTCTTTTTCTGGCTTAATGTAGGATTTGTTTCTTAATTCTTCCGATAATGTATCATGCAAATTGTGAACAGAATTATTTAAAATGACATAATCTGCTTTAAAAACCTTGTTTCGTTTAGATTGCAAATGATAGTCTGATCCCTTCTTTTCCACTAAGTGTACGGGATGACGTAAAAACACATCATTTCCACTCTCTTTAATATACTTAGATAATTGTTCAGCTACAGAAGCCAATCCTCCATGCACAGCAAATGCACCTTTATGGAACGTTTGCAGTGCCGTAAATCCCAGAAAAGCCGGACACCTTTCTACGCTTGTTTGGACACTGTCCATCAACTCTCCATTTAAAAAGATCTGAAACAGGCGATTTTGGTGAAGTTTATATTTTTTCAATCGGTCATAGACGGTCTGGTTCATGTAAGGAAGTAATTGAATGGAATTGCGACTGATCATGGGGGTTAATCGGATCCAGTCACTCAAGGTTTTCGGTGGAAAGACAGGAAGCTTCTCAACCATAGCATCTACCATTTCTCCCACCCGGAAAACTTCATCATAGAACGCTTTAATCTTAGAGGCATCTTCAGGAAATTGAGATTCAATTTCTTTGTACCATTGTTCTCGCTTACTGTAATAATGAATGGTTCGATCAGGCATATGGATATCCATGATCGGATTCAATAATCTCATAGAAGGTTTATCCAGACCGAGTGATGAATACAAACGGTCAAAAACACCACCCGGCTCGAATCCCATCCCGACGGTTGCTCCAGATTGAAATCGATAGCCCTGGCGTTCATATTTGCCTGCACTGCCGCCTAACTCATTAGATGCTTCCAGTACAGCTACACTCATTCCTTTTCGAGTCAACTCTGCCGCTGCTGCAAGGCCTCCAAAACCTGCTCCAACTATACACACATCATACTTCATTGGCATCGCCTTCCTTTACCTACTCCTTTCCCTCTCTTTGTTCATTTTAAATTAACATGAGCCTATCGAAGATTCTTTGGGATTCTAACTTCCAATGAATGAAGTATTCTTTTACATCCGCTTCTCACAAAACTTGTAAAAAACTAACGCAAAGGTACTAAAACAATAAAGTTATTTCACTATAGGGCGGAATAGTTGAAGACTCGATTTCGAGATATTTGATTATGCTGAAGGTCCTGCGGGGGACGATTCGCTTTCCGCGGGCATGTGCTGAGTCTCCTCAGTCTTCGACTTCCGGGGTCTCACCGATCATGTTTATCCCACAGGAGTCTTCATCGTCCCCCTCCGGACCTTGCTGAACTGAGAGGCTCGAAACATTGGCAAAAATAACTTGGTTAGGAAATATGAAAATCAAGTCATGAGTTCCTGTTTTCTCTAAGTTTTGTTAGAAAAGGCCTGATACCACTGGATTTAGAAAGGATTAAGTTCAACCCCCGCCCTTCTAAAGAAGGGTCGGTTCACAACATTATAGTTGGGTTGGTGGGGAAATGATAAGACTCCCGTGGGAGAAGGATCTAGGTGAGACCCCACAGGGAGTGAAACGATTGAGGAGGATCGACTAAGGTCGCCACGTCTTATGGCAACGTCGCGATCGACCCTACGTCGTATAGAGCCACAGGAAAGTGTTCAAATGTGGAATCCCCCCGAAAGAAACGAACAGCATAAGCCGAGCATCAAAAGGAGGGTGGTTTTTCCGTCCGTTGATGAACGGCTTATGTCTCGAGTGTCTTGGTGATGGAACAAGACGAATTATTTTCCAACCAACCCTTATCCTCATTTTCGTAACGGACCCATTTACCTCGAAACTGAGTCTTAAACAAACGGGAGCTTTTCTGTAAAAACAACTGGGGCTAATAAGGCCATTGTTTAAGTAGTTAAAAAAAGAAGACGACCTGGCTCTTTACCGGTCGTCTTCTCTGCTTCTTTTTATTCGAAGGAAATAGCCCAGCTGCCTTGGCGCATCACAGCTTCTTTATTTCCATCTTCCATAATTCCATCAATATCCAGTTTGTCGGATCCCATCATAAAATCAACATGAGACAAACTATGATTAATTCCATTTTGATCAAGTTCCTCTTCACTCATATCAGATCCGCCTGTCATATTGTTCGGATAGGCTTTTCCTAGTGCTAAGTGACACGAAGCATTTTCATCATACAACGTGTTGTAGAATATTAATCCAGACTGAGAAATTGGTGACTCATGAGGTACAAGTGCCAATTCTCCCAAACGACGAGAACCCTCATCCGTATCAAGCAAATGCTTTAATGTCTCTTCTCCTTCTTCAGCAGAAAAGTCAGTCACTTTCCCCTCTTTAAAAGTAAGAGTAAAACCATCAATTACATTTCCTCCGTAGTTCAAAGGCTTCGTACATGTTACTTTACCATCTACTCCGTATTTATGAGGAGCGGTGAACACTTCCTCTGTCGGCATATTTGGATTGAATTGAATATTTTCCTTCTCTGTCGTTGCAGGGCCGCCTTTCCAAATATGGCCTTTTGGAAGAGCTACCTCTAAATCAGTGCCAGGTGCCTTATACACCAGCTTGCTGTATTGTTTTTTATTCAAATATTCTCGGGCTTTAATCAATGTTTCATTGTGCTCTTCCCACGCAGCTACCGGATCTTTCTGATCGACGCGGACAATACTAAAGATCTGCTCCCATAATTTATCCTGAGCCGTTTCTTCGCTTTCTCCCGGGAAAATCTTTTGGGCCCAAGCCGGAATTGGGATGCTTACAATCGACCACTGGAGGCGGTCATTCATCGTGTAATTTCTGAATGTCGACATTGCTTCTGACCTTGCCTTATTAGCTGCTGCCACTTTACCTGCATCGATACCTTTTAATAGATCAGGGTCAGTAGAACGGATGGAAAGAATGGCAGCCCCTTGTTCAGCAAAATAGGTGAACTTTTGCTGCTGCCATTCTGGAACTTCGGATAATGTCTCTTGCGATGCATGTTCATACTTCATACGCGTAAGTTCATCGTCACTCCAATTAATATGTACATCCTCAGCCCCCATTTCAAAAGCTTTCCTTGCAACAATACGAGTAAATTCAGCACCTTCAATGGTAGAGTTAATCATTAATTTTTGCTGCTCTTGTAAGTTGACCCCTGTTTTTAAAGCCAGTTCTGCATATTTTTCGAGTTTATCTTGACTTGGCATTCTCATCTTGTACTTCCTCCCTATCGAATAATTGTATCCGTATTCATTATTCCATATTTACATTCCTATGTCACAATAAGAGACCCGGCTGTCCGGGTCTCTTAGTATTATCCATCCTTTTCGATTTCTTCCACAATTAATGAAAGTTCTTCCCAACGCTCCATCTTTACCTCTAAATTGTTTTCCAATTCTTCTTGCTTTTTATAAAGCTCTTGTACCTTATCGAAGTCACTCGCAGCAGCTGAAATTTCTTCTTCCACTTCCTCAAGTTGAGTTTCTAAAGTGGCAATTTCGTCTTCAATGGTTTCCCATTCTTGTTTTTCACGATAGGTGAGTTTACGTTTTCTATTCGATCTTCTGGTTGCTTCCTGGGCAGAGGAGTTTTTTCTTTTACTATCCTCTTCCTTCGCTTCCTCGCGGCGCTGCTCTAAATACTCTGAGTAGTTTCCATAAAAACGCCGGATTTTCTCCCCTTCAAATGCAACGATCTTGTCAATCGTCCGGTCGAGGAAGTAGCGGTCGTGAGAAACCGTAATAACGACTCCCGGAAATTGGTCCAGATAATCTTCTAGTACACTAAGCGTTTCTGTATCTAAGTCGTTAGTAGGCTCATCTAAAAACAGCACATTTGGTTCACTCATGAGTACGCGAAGCAGGTAAAGCCTGCGGCGCTCTCCACCTGATAGACGCTTAATATACGTCCATTGCTGAGGTCTCGGAAATAAAAAGCGTTCGAGCATCTGCTCCGCAGATACTTCATCACCATCAGCCGTAGTAATTACCTCGGCCACTTCTTTAATATATTCGATAACTTTAAGGGATTCGTCCAGTTCTTCGTGGTCCTGAGTATAATAACCAATCTTGACAGTTGAACCAACCTTTACCTCACCAGCATCCGGTTTAATTCTTTCTGCCATAATATTTAAAAGCGTCGTTTTTCCAGAACCATTAGCACCTATAATCCCTAATCGCTCACCTGGTAAGACGAGATAATTAAAATTCTCTACAATTTGATGGGGCCCAAAGGCCAGGGATACATCATCTAATTCAATGACTTGATTTCCTAGTCTTGTCGAACCGATGGCCATATCCACTTGCTCTTTATGCGTATCAAATGTCTCATCCTTCATTGCTTCCACACGCTGTTTTCTAGCCTTCTGTTTGGTCGTACGGGCTTTCACACCACTTTTCAGCCAGGCTAATTCTCTTTTTAGTGTATTGCGGTGCTTTTGTTCAGCCTGGCGTTCCCACTCTTCACGTTCTGCCTTTTTCTCTAGGAAAGTTTCGTAGTTTCCTTCATAAATATATAAACTCCCTTTATCCAGTTCATAAATTAAGTTGGTTACTCGATTTAAGAAGTATCTATCGTGAGTAATGACCATCAATGCACCCTTATAAGAGGCCAAGTATTCCTCCAGCCATTCAATGGTTTCATTGTCTAAATGGTTGGTAGGTTCATCCAGCAACAGCAAATCGGCAGGCTGGATTAGTGCTTTTGCGATAGCTACTCGCTTTTTCTGACCGCCGGACAAGTCTTTTACCTGTTTCTGGTACGACTCGATTCCAAGCTTTGAGAGAACAGTCTTAGCCACGGTATTGGCTTCCCAGGCATTTTTCTCCTCCATTTTTTGCTGCAGATCCAACATTCGCTGCTGAACATCAGGGTCTTCAGGACTTTCAGAAAGTTCAAGCATCACCTTCTCATACTTTCTCATTACTCGCATTATGTCTGAATCACCGTAATAAATCTGTTCAAGCACAGTTTTATCCTCTACCAGGTCCGGATCTTGAGGTAAATACTCAACCGTAAAGTCTTTAGCATGATCGATTTGCCCACTGTCCGCTGTTTCCAGTTTGGCTAAAATTTTCAGCAAAGTAGATTTGCCTGTACCATTTACTCCAATAAGCCCAATTCGCTGCTGATTGGTTATGGTAAAAGATATATCCTCAAATAAATCCTTATCTCCGAAACTTTTGCTCATATGATCAATTGATAAAATACTCATCACGCTCATCCTTTTTCACACGAATCTTTCCCCATCATATCACATGAACTCAGCTGAGTGCTGAGTGAAGCTCATATGGGAAGGGTCTTCCTTGTACGGACCTAAAAACCCCAGGACTCTAGAAGTCCTGGGGCAATCCTTATCTTTGTTGAGCTTGTCTTTCCGTTTCCTCTGCTTCAATCGGCTGGTCCCGTCTCCAATACTCCATTCCTTCAACACCTGGAAGGTGATCCTGATAGAAGACCGGATCTTCGCCTGCCATACGCTGCTTCCTATAATCCTTAAGTGCATCGTAGGCCACGGAGGATAATCGGAAAATGGCGTAAAGGTTAATTAAAGCCATAATACCCATTGTTAAATCTGCAAGCGACCAGACAAGAGCAAATTCTGCAACCGCGCCAAACATTACCATAAACAATACAGCTACACGATAAATGAAAATATTAGATGAACTGGATTTAATAAACTCGATATTTGTTTCACCATAATAATAATTTCCAATGATGGAACTGAAAGCAAATAAGAATATAGCGATCGCAATAAAGATCGAAGCCCATGTTCCTAATTCAGATTCAAATGCCGACTGAGTGAGTTGGATCCCATCAAGGTCAGTACCTACATAATCACCTGCAAAGAGAATAATAACGGCAGTAGCGCTACAGATAAGTAAAGTATCTGTAAATACTCCAAGGGTCTGAATTAATCCCTGTTTAACTGGGTGCGTCACTTCTGATGTAGCGGCGGCGTTAGGGGCACTCCCCATTCCCGCTTCATTTGAGAACAGCCCGCGCTTAATCCCTATCAGAATCATACCGCCAAAAGTACCACCGGCTATTTCTCTAAACCCGAAGGCTCCTTGAAAGATTTGACCAATCATAGTCGGAACTTGACCAAGATTGACGAAAAGCACATATGCAGCCAGAATAATATAGAAAATTGCCATAATCGGAATAATATATTGAGTAACTTGAGCAATACGCTTTAAGCCCCCGAATATAATTAATGCCACAATCAAGGTTAAGATTATACCCATCACCCATTTTTGAATATCAAACGACCTTTCAAAAGCAAGCCGGATCGTATTCGATTGAACAGAACTAAAAACCAGCCCATAAGTAAAAGTGATAGTAACAGCAAAAAGAATACCTAGCTTACGATTCTTCAGCCCTTTTTCCATATAATAAGCCGGACCGCCCCGGTATTGATCTTTATCAGGAACCTTATAAATTTGCGCCAATGTACTCTCAATAAAGGCGGAGGCTCCTCCGAGTATCGCAACAAGCCACATCCAAAACACAGCGCCTGGTCCACCCACCGTGATTGCAGCAGCTACACCAGCTAAGTTACCTGTTCCCACCCTGGAAGCCGTACTAATAGCAAATGCCTGGAATGGTGAGGTACCTTTCTTCCCTGCTGCCGAGATTGAACGCTTGTCGAACAGAACCTTAATCATTTCTGGAATGTAGCGGAACTGCACAAAATTAAGTTTGATCGAAAACCATAACCCACACCCTAGCAGGGTAGCCACAAGTATGTAACCCCACATGTAGGTATTTAAGGTTTCAAGTAAAGCACCCATGCTTCTCCACCTCCATAGTTTATTCAAATAATTGCCAATTATGGGACATTTCCCAATATAAGGCAGAACTAAACCGCTTTCTAATTAATACATCTCTATTAATCTACCAATAAACCCAGTTAGACTCAAATGAAATATTTTTACAAATATCGAAACGTGATCTTTCGTAATTGAAAGTAGATTTGGAAAAAGAGAAGCTGGAGATTTTATAGTAAATGAAGAAGCAACGTAGTTATTGATATTTCTATTGACTTGAGAATTATTTTCATTACAATAGAAATTGGAATTG
This sequence comes from Halobacillus alkaliphilus, assembly GCF_900113125.1. Lineage (GTDB taxonomy): Bacteria > Bacillota > Bacilli > Bacillales > Halobacillaceae > Halobacillus > Halobacillus alkaliphilus. The sequence continues at coordinate 49,527 of NZ_FOOG01000024.1, forward strand.
AAAATCATTTTCAATAAGAGAAAACAATATATTACATACGAGGTGAAGGATATGAAAAACAAATGGTTTTTAGTAAGCATTCTTCTGATTGTATCCATCTTTGCTTTAGCTGCATGCGGCAGCGGTAACGATGAAGGCTCTACCAATGAAAATGAAGATACTGAAGAGAGCTCTTCTAATGAAGGTTCTTCTGAAGAGAACGCTTCTCAAGAATCAGAATCGGGCGGCGAAGTTAATTTATACACGGGCCGTCACTACGAAACTGATCAGGAGCTATATGATACATTTACAGAACAAACTGGTATTAAAGTTAATGTAATTAAAGGCGACGATGATGAACTGATCGCACGTCTCGATCGTGAAGGAAAGGCTTCTGAAGCTGACTTGTTAATGACAGCTGATGCAGGACGTTTATACAGAGCAAAATCACAAGATCTCCTGCAGGAAGTTAACAGTGATGTTCTAAATGAGAATATTCCTGAGAAACTTCGTGATCAAGAAGGTCAATGGTTTGGACTTACAAAAAGAGCGAGAGTTATTGCCTACCATAAAGAGCGTGTAAATGAGGAAGATATTCAAACTTACATGGATCTTACAAAAGATCAATTCCAGGATAAAGTGCTGATTCGCTCTTCTTCTAACATTTATAATCAGTCTCTTCTTGCTTCTATGATTGCTTTAGAAGGAGAAGAGAAAGCAAAAGAATGGGCACAGGGGATCGTTGATAACATGGCACGCGAACCAAAAGGCGGTGACCGTGACCAAGCTAAAGCTGTTGCAGCAGGCGAAGGTGACGTAGCAGTTATGAACACTTACTACCTTGGAAAACTTCTGAACTCTGAGGATCCAGAAGAAGTGAAGGTTGGAGAACAACTTGGCGTTATCTTCCCTAACCAGGATTCAACAGGTACACACGTTAATATCAGTGGAATCGGGATGACAGCCAGCAGTAAAAATAAAGAAAATGCGCAGAAATTCATGGAATTTCTGACGACAGAAGAAGCGCAGAAACAATTCGCAGAAGCTAACTATGAATACCCTGTGAATCCAGATGTAGAGCCATCCGAGCTTCTTAAGAGCTGGGGAGAATTTAAAGAGCAGGACATTAATCTTTCTAAGCTTGGTGAAAACAACGATAAAGCAATTAAAATTATGAACGAAGTAGGCTGGAAGTAATACCAATGCCCAAGTGCCGTACTCTTAGAGTACGGCACTTGGTATATATACAAAACAATTGAGAACTGTTATCATCTTTATAGGTGTTCACTCTTGAATCGACTAGACACAAGGCTGTCTGGCGGATTGAGGATTGAACTCAACCATGCCCTAAAGGACGTGTCCCGATTGAAGCTGTTCCGTAAGCTGCCTGGGTATATGAACATATGGTCTCTGTTTAGCTTGATCATTGTCATACTCATCTTGCTTCCAAACCTAACTATTCTAATTAACTTTTTTACTCAAGAAGCCGATAACTGGGCTCACATTCAGGAGTTTATTCTTCCAGACCTGCTTAAAAATACAAGTTTGCTAATCATATTTACAGGAATCCTCACAATTTTAATTGGAACGAGCTTAGCCTGGCTGGTCTCAGCTTATGATTTTCCTATGAAAAAATTCTTTAAATGGGGGCTTATTCTTCCTTTAGCTATCCCGCCATATATCGCAGGATACACGTACAATGGCATTCTAAATTATACGGGAGTCATCCAGTCAACTATTCGAAATCAATTAGGATGGGAAGTCAATCAATCCTACTTTGATATATTAACTCTTCCAGGAGCCGTTTTTATTTTTACCCTCTTTCTGTTTCCCTATGTTTACACTATCACAAGAGGTTTTTTAATGAATCAATCTGCTTCTCTAGTTGAGAATGCCCGGCTGCTCGGGAGGAGTCCCTGGGAAATTTTTTTCCGTGTTGTGCTTCCGATCTCACGAAGTGCAATTGTTGGAGGCGTAAGTCTTGTGCTTTTGGAAGTACTGAATGATTACGGTGTTGTGCAATACTTTGGAATTCCTACTTTCAGTACAGCGATTTTCCAGACGTGGTTTGGAATGAACGACTTGAACTCAGCTATTAAACTATCTGCTACTCTCATGTTTATTGTGTTTGGTATCCTAATTCTCGAAAAAGTGCTAAGAGGCCGTAAAAAATACAGCTATTCTCAAGCTAAAGTGAGGCCGCTGACTCCAATAAAGCTTAAAGGAGCTAAAGCATGGTCTGCTTTCAGTTATAGTCTGATCATATTTTTACTTGGGTTTTTGATTCCGTTTATTCAGTTAGTCGATTGGATGTTCTTAACATTTGATAAAATTGCATCCCCTCAGTTTATGCAGCTCATTTGGAACTCGCTCCTCGTTTCCTTTACAGGGGCAACTGCCATAATTATATTTGCTGTGATCATTGCGAACTTTTCACGAATGCACCAGAGTATCCTTTCTAAGTCAGCCGCACGAGTTACCATACTAGGTTACTCAATCCCAGGTGCAGTCATCGCAGTTGGAATAAGCACCGTTTTCATCCAGATTGATAACTTGTTGTTTAATTTCTATGAATCCATTGGTATGGAATCTACCCTATTCTTAAGTACCAGCTTGTTCATGTTGGTTTCCGCCTATGTAATTCGCTTTCTTGCCATTGGATATAACTCGATGGAGTCTGGCTTTGATAAAATCGGCAACAAATTTACGGAAGCTTCCCGTATGCTCGGAATGAATTTAACCAAAACCTTCTTTAAAGTAGACCTTCGTATGGTTAAAGGTCCACTAATCAGCGGATTTATTCTTGCTTTTATTGAAATATTAAAAGAACTCCCTTTAACTCTGATTTTAAGACCCTTTAACTTTGATACCTTATCTACTAAGGCCTTTCAATACGCCAGCGATGAACAAATCCATGAAGCTTCGCTCGCCTCTATTATAATCGTTCTTATTAGCGGGATTGCTATCTATATTTTCCATCAAGTATTAGAAAAGGAGCCAAATTGATATGTTTATCCAAATCGAAGACCTTTGCTTTAGCTATGGAAATTCAAAAAATAATACCATACAAAATTTCAATTTAACAATTGAACAAGGTGAAATAATCTCGATTCTTGGAGAGAGCGGCAGCGGTAAAAGTACAATACTGCGATTACTTTGCGGACTGGAAACCCCAAGCTGCGGAAAAATTGAAATCAATAATCAAGTGATGACCGATGATCGCCGTTTTATATTACCTGAAAAGCGCGGTATTGGTATGGTATTTCAGGACTATGCTCTCTTCCCTCATATGAATGTGAGCGAAAATATTCAGTTTGGACTGAAAGGTTTTGGGCGGAAAGCTAAGAAAAAACGAGTTCAGGAGGTTCTCGAGCTCGTTAATATGGAAAGCTACGCCAAGCGGTATCCGCATGAATTAAGCGGTGGTCAGCAGCAGCGAATTGCTCTGGCGCGAGCACTTGCTCCTAAACCTTCTTTACTGCTTCTGGATGAACCTTTCAGCAACTTGGACGCGGATCTACAAATTAAGATCCGCAATGAATTGAAAGAAATTATTAAGAAGACAGGGATCACTTCCATTTTTGTAACCCATGATCGTGAAGATTCAAGAGCTATAGCAGATCGTATTATAACGATGAGAGATGGAGCAGCCCACGACTGGAACTCCATTTGTACATCACGTTACGATCAAAAAGCCAATCAGAAAGAGTTCGTCAATATTACCTAGACCCTTCCATACAAAAACGCTGCCGTTCAACACGGCAGCGTTTTTTTACTTATCTATTTCTTTTCCAAGGCAATTTAGTACCGAATTTCTCCGCAAGTTCTTTCGATTCTTTCCGTCTTTCTTTACGGTATTCATGACGTCTCTTCGCTCCGTCATGCAGCCACTGTTCTTCTTCTGTTTCGGGATAGACACCTGGTACTGTGGAAGGCTGGTTGTTGTCGTCTATCGCAACCATCGATAGAAAGGCTGTGGTACAAACTTTACGGTCACCTGAAAGTAAATTCTCTGTTGTCGCTTTGACAAACACTTCCATGGAGGTGTTATGAGTGTAAGTAACAAAAGCCTCTACACAGATCGTGTCCCCTTCTTGAACCGGCTGGAGAAAGTCAACAGAATCTGTTGAAGCTGTTACGACCGGCTTTCTGCAGTGTCGCACCGCAGCGATAGCAGCTACATCATCAATGTAGGCCATCAGCCTGCCTCCAAATAAAGTTCCGTGACTATTCGTGTCAGGAGGAAGTACATGCGAGCTTTTAACAGTAAGTGAATCAATACATGGTTTTGCGTCCATTAGTTTCGTCTCCTTTTTTTATATGGAATCGTTCTCTGATGATAGTATACCATGAACGTCTAAAATCAATCGGCAGGCGGCAAGTGGATTTCGAATAAGGCCCCCGGCCGCTCCGGGTTGTTTGCGGCTCTTATTTTCCCACCGCTTCGTTCAATAATGGCTCTCGATATAGCCAGACCCAATCCTGTTTCCCCTTCTTTTCCCTTAATGAAACGTTCAAATAATTGGGGCAGGAGTTCTTCAGGAATCCCTTCTCCATCATCACTTACGTGGACTCGAAGACCTTTCTCGTCTATGAACGAGTGTATTTGAATTTGACTTTGAGCATGGCGAATAGCATTACTTAAGATATTTATAAAGGCTTGCAGTACTCTCTCCTGATCTACCTTAGAGTAAAATAAATCATTGGTCTCTACCTCAATTTCCACGCCTTTTTCCTGAGCTAACGGCAAGAGCCTATCCTTTGCCTGATGCACTAGTTCGATAATCTCGGTGCGCTCAGGATGATATACATCCTCACTGCTGTCCAATTTGGCGAGCAGAATCATTTCATTTACTATTTTTTTCAACCGATCCGTCTCACTGACTATCACATTCAACCCTTTTTCGGCGGCTTCTCCCTCGAACACACCATCACGGATCCCTTCCGCATAGCCTTGAATAGACATCAGCGGTGTTTTCAGTTCATGAGAAGCATTTTGAAAGAATTGCTTCTGAGAGTGTATATAGCGGGCCAGTTCTTCTGCCATGTGACGAACACTTTGTTCTACTTCTTTAATTTCACCAGTTGCTTCTACAGAGCGCACATCCTTAAATTGCCGTTTCTCAATTTTTTTGACTTCTTGTTTTAACTTCGTTAGCGGTGTCACCAGTCTCCGAGTCAGGAAGTAGCTGACTACAATAGCAAGAACCAGTCCAATTAAGAAAACGACAACCATACGAAAAGCGAATACTGACTGCACGGCCTGCAAATCATTGAGCGGTGTCGCCATCACTAGTACTTCATCACTTTCTACTGATAACGGAAAGTCATAGACAACGTACTTTTCTCCCCCGCTGTCCCAAACTTCCTGGTTCTTCAATTCACTTTCGTATTCGGCCATCCAGGTTTGTGCTATTTGAGGCGGCATCGTTCGAAATAATATAGTATTTTCCCTACGGTTGAATAATAGGATAGGATAATTTCGATCCTGAAGAAGCTGAGAAACTTGCGGACTCCTGGAAGCATCTTCTTCGTTAATAATATCAATTAACAGTTCTGCTCTCGCTTTTAGCTGTCTTTGTTCATCCTGAATCAGCATGTCCATTAGAAGAGAGTAGATGAAAAAAGCGGTAATTGACATGATGATGATAATTAAAGCAGTAAATGCTGCATTCAATTGATAAAGGAGTTTCATGAGGACTGCCCTTTATCCCGTAGCCGATAGCCATATCCCCATACCGTTTCGAGGGGAAGCTGCTTCATCTTTTTACGTAATCGTTTTACAAGGTCATCAACAGCTCTGTCACTGCCAAAGTAGTCTTCTCCCCATACCCTGACTAGTAATTCCTCACGAGAAAAAGCCCGATTTTCTTGAGAAGCCAGTATCTTGAGCATTTCAAATTCCTTGGTTGTTACCTCTACTTCTTCGCTCTGAAAGTAAGCTCTCCTCTCGTCTTCATTTAGAAGGAGCTCTCCACTTTCAATTCTCCCTTCATTCGAATGGGACTCCGGCTGCATCACTTCCCAACGTTTCAAGTGACGCTTCACTCTTGCCACAAGCTCCCTAGGACTGAAAGGCTTAGTCAAATAATCATCTCCGCCAAGTTCTAATCCAAGGATTTTATCTACCTCTTCATCCTTAGCTGAAATAATAATAATCGGGACCTGGGAGCTCTCTCTTACTTTTTTACAGAATTCATAGCCATCCATCCCAGGAAGCATAATGTCCAGAACCCATAGATCAGGCGATTTACTTTCAAATATTTCCCACGCTTGCTCTGCTGTCTCAACTGCTGTTACTTTCAGGCCCTCTTTTTTTAAATATCCTTCTACTATATCTCTTATATTCGGATCATCTTCTACCAATCCAACGAATTGATTCACTCGGACCACCCTCCTAAAGTTCAGGTTTTCTCTATCATCTCATATTTTTATACTCTCCTCTCGTTTTACACACTTTTTCCACATTTTCTCCAAAATCATTCCGTATATGAGTCGTAGAATAAGAATTGTACAAAGAAACGCAGCACGAATTAGTCAGCAGTACTTATTCCTTTAAGGGAGGTTATTGCATAAAATGATGGACGAAGAACAAAAAAAACAAGCCAAGCGTAGTTATAAACGTACAGGATTAGCATTTGGTGTATTAGGAGCTATTATAGCTGTTTTCATAGTAACCACAGTTTTTCAATGGAAAGGCGTTTCAATAAACGTTAATACAGACAAGCCTACTGCCCAAGCTGATGAATTGAACCTGGGTGAGTCTCAAAGCGCTACTACCCAGGCAATCAACGAGGCATCTGAAGCAGTAGTTGGTGTCAGCAACATGAAGGAAACACCTCAAGGAACTCAAAAAGCCGGCACAGGGTCTGGGGTCATTTACAAAAAAGATGGTGATCAAGCTTATGTCGTAACTAACCACCACGTGGTAGAACAGGCTAACAGTCTGGAAGTTGTCATAAGCGGCGGTAAAAAGGTAGAAGCCGAACTCAAAGGCAGTGACCCATTAACAGACCTAGCCGTTTTACAAATAGATAGCGAACATGTCAAAAAGGTTGCCGACTTAGCTAAAGCAGAAGACGTAGAGGTCGGACAAACAGCCATAGCCATAGGTAACCCACTTGGCATGGAATTCGCAGGTTCCGCAACGAAAGGTATTGTCAGTGGTCTCGAGAGAAATATCCCTGTAGATCTTAATGGAGACCAACAGCCCGACTGGCAAACCGAAGTTATTCAAACGGACGCAGCGATTAACCCGGGGAACAGCGGTGGTGCTCTCGTTAACCTGCAAGGTGAAGTCATAGGTATCAATTCTATGAAAATCGCTAAAGAAGAAGTCGAAGGTATTGGCTTCTCTATCCCGATGAACGTAGCTAAACCAGTCATTAAAGATCTAGAGACAAATGGTGAAGTAAAACGCCCTTACATGGGTGTATCTCTTCAAGATCTAAGCCAAGTTCCCGGATCTATTCTGCAGAGAGATCTAAACCTGCCTGCTGATGTATCTAAAGGCGTTATTGTCCAGGCAGTTGCTGAGAACTCTCCTGCTCAGAAAGCAAACCTAAGTCAATACGATGTAATTACTGAAATTGATGGCAATAAGATTGATTCCCTTATGGATCTGCGTCAATTCCTTTATAACGATGTAAAAGATGGCGAAACTGTTGAGCTAACAGTTTACCGAGACGGAGAACCTATGAAAGTAGAACTTAAACTTTCTTCCCAATAAGATAATAATTCCGGTGGGAGACAATTGAAGGAAGTGGACTTAGCCCGGCACTTCTGAGGTAGTTGTCGTTCTTACCACCAGGCATGCTAACTATTTTCAAAAACCATAAAAACCTCTCTCTTGTAAGGGTATCCATCGATCGCTCGTGGATACCCTTTTTTTATTGTTCTGATAACAAAAAAACCACTAGCCTACGGGGCAGCGGTTTATATGTCTTCATACTTCTTCTTATTTTCTCACTCGAATTCGCACTTCACTCATTAGCTCATCTTCATTAGCAGTTATGAATGCATCCACAAGCTGACGGATAAGAAAGGGACCTTCAGGATAATACCCTCTCTTTTTCACATACTCTAATAATTCTTCATATAAAGAGGTTTTAATACTATTTCTAGTATAAACAGCTGCATACATTCCTTCTTTTAGTAGTATTGTTCGGTCAGTGTTGACTTGCGATTCTTCCGCAATGATGCTGTATATCCCATCATATTCTGGAGGACCCTCATCTTCCAGGCTTTCCAAGGACCTTATCAATCCAATACTCCCTGCCATTGAAGGAGAAAGTCCAGCTTCATATACTCTATTTTGAATGATAGTGTTCAAATCATCGTTGGTCTGAATTTTACCTTCATTTTGTATGAGGTTTGTTTCAGAAAAATATTGAATCCTTGGCTGGTTTATATAATTAGTACGTGCTGCTTGCTTTAAGGTTTGAATTTTTCTATGCAGCTCTTCATTTCTGCTTGATAGTTCATTGATTTTGTCACGATTCACCTGTTTCTGTCTTTTTAACCCATTTATATAATCGTCTAATGTACGTGTCCTACCTGACGCGGGCATCGCCTCATGTTCTTCGTTTGAAGAAAAGGGTTTAATAGGAATGTTATAGAATTCTGAATTATGATCTATGCTGTGTTTCTCCACAATTCCACCCCCTTTATGTTACTATTCTCACTCTCTACTATATCCATAAACTAGTACAATTTATACGGAAGCCAAGTAAAAAACACTAAACATTTACCATTACTACACGTCACTAACTTAGACTATTATTCCTCGAATATAAGAACGGTTATACCTCAATATTGATTGTTACAAAAAAGCTCCCGTTACTAGAAGACTCGATTTCGAGACTTTTGTGGAAATTAGGTCCTCCGGGGGACGATTTCGCTTTCCGTGGTAGAGTAGAGAACTGATTTCAAAAGGGATTTCTCCCCTTTTACTTTCAGCTCCCCCTCATCAAACCGTACGTGAGGTTCTCCCTCATACGGCTTTCCGATGTTCTTCTTTCTTTGGCATTACGGTTACCCTACTTGGCTAAGCACACCAGTTGATACTGGGTTTGTTTCTTTACTTCCTCCAAATGACCATGAAGATTTCGGCGCTGTCTTTTCTTGTTGTTAAACAGAGCTAGACGTTTCAAAACATACCAGTCAATTCGATTCAGCCACTTCTTCGAGGCTGACGACAGACGATAATAG
>NZ_FOOG01000007.1 GCF_900113125.1 Halobacillus alkaliphilus
AAAAGTCCTGTTATACAAGCATTTATGCTTAATTGAGAAGGAGTTCATTCTCTCATGTAGAAGGGTCCGTTTTGCTCCTGTAGCAGGGCTGGTGGGGAAATGGCGAGACTCCCATGGGAGAAGGGACTAGGTGAGATCCCGCAGGGAGTGAAACGAGCGAGGAAGCTCACCGTTCCCCCATAGGAAAGCGAGTTATTTCCCCACCAGCCCTCTTCCACATAGAGTAGCGGACCCAAGATATCTCGAAACTGAGTCTTACACCATCCGGCCCTATTGTGTAATAAGGCTATTATGAAAAACAACAATAAACTTTTTATAAAGTGGTAACTTTCCTTGCATAATTCAACCATAAAAAACAGATGCTCTTTTTTAGAGCATCTGTTTTTTATTGTGATTCCCCCGAATTATTGGCTGTTTCCCACAGATCTACTTTTATATCCATCCAGATTATAAGTGGTTGAGAATACTTCATTTATTCTATGGCAGTGATCCTGGAATCCATTAAGAAAACGTAAGAGTTTGTCCACCGACATCTCAGCAATATCAGTCCGTTCAATTCCTCTTTGTGTATATTCTAACAACTGAAGTAACTCTTCCTTATCCTGAGACCGCTTCCCAGGATTTAATTGCTCTACAGCACTCAAAATATGACCTACGCAATACTTTATGGAGCGTGGAAATCTTTCTTCTTTAATAAGAAAAGAGAATACTTCCTTAGGGTCCAGCGTTAACGGGTGCTCCATAATGAAAGAATCGTACCCATTGGCTAGCTGCAGGGCTTGAATCCAGTAATCGAAATCCTGTGAATCTTTATTATTTTCCTCCTCCAACGTTTTCTCACAAATAACTTTCAGGATTCTCGCAGTGGTTTCCGCCCGTTCGATCCACTTTCCTATCTTTACAAAGTTATAGGTGTCCCCTCTTAGCATGGAAGATTCGATAATCCCCTGAAAATTTGATGACATATCAAGGATATCGCCTAAGTCGCTTTGAATGGTATTGGAATGTAAAGACCCCTCCAGCTGTTCCTTCTTCTCTAAATACAAACGGTTAATCATCTCCCAAATAGAAGCTGGCATTAGCGTTCGGGAGACCTTTGCTTTCTCTCGGGCCAATTCCAGCAAATGAAGAAGAGAGCTCTCATTTTCCCGGCTCAGTACCAAATCGTGAAGCATGTCCTCACGATTCAAACGGGAATCGTGTTCATCGTATTCTTTAGAAGTACAGATTTTAAAAAGCAATTCCCATTCCCTGTCCATTTTACTCTGGTCCGATTCTTCCAGCATATGAAGCATCTGGCTGCTCAGGGTCCGAGCATTGGTTTCAGATCTTTCCATATACCTGGCCAACCAATAACATGAATCTGCTATTCTGCTAAGCATCGTTTTTTCCTCCTTCTTCGGTTATTACCCAAATATCCTTAAATCCGCCGCCCTGAGAAGAGTTCACCACAAGGTTATCTTCCATCAAAGCCACTCTGGAAAGTCCTCCAGGAAGAACATTGGTTTCCTTACCCTTCATCGCAAAGATTCTTAAATCTATATGACGAGGACGGAATTCTCCATCCTGAAAAGCCGGAGCCCGGGACAATTCAATGGTAGGCTGGGCAATATATTCATTGGGAGTGTCCTGGATTTTTTGCCGAAATGTCGCTAACTCTTCTTCAGGGGCATTCGGACCTATCAGCATATCGTCTCCGCCGGAAGCTCCTACATTTTTGATGACGAGTTTCTCAAGATTCTTTAACACATAATCTCTTTGCTCTGAATCTCTTAAAAAGTAGGTCGTTACATTTTTAAGAATCGGCTCTTCATTCAAGTAATAGCGAATCATCTCCGGGACGTAAGCATAGATCGCCTTATCATCTGCTGCCCCGATGCCCACTCCATTTAGGATGGTCACATTCCCCTGGCGGTAAGCCCTCATAAGACCGGATACACCCATTTCAGAATCTGAGCCAAAAGCTTCCGGGTCCAGATCTTCATCATCCATTCTTCGATAAATAATATCCACACGCTCAAGCCCGCTGGTTGTATCCTTATAAACGATGTCATTCTCGACTACAAGGTCACATCCTTCCACTAATTCAATCCCCAGCTGCTGGGCAAGAAAGAAGTGCTCATAATAAGCAGAGTTATAGACGCCTGACGTTAATAACACCGCCTGAGGCTGAGATGAAGCATTATGCGGTACATAACTTAACAGAGCTTTTTGCAGCTCTTTAAACTGGTTTTCCAATGGGAGCACACGATATTGGTCAAACAATTCTGGATATACTTTTCTGATGACCTGCCGATTTTGATAAACATACGAGATACCTGAAGGATTGCGCAGATTATCTTCCAATACTCGGTATTCGCCATTTTCATCACGAATAAGATCAATCCCCGCAATAAATAGGTGATTACTAAGGGGCAGATCAATTCCTGCCACCTGCTTTTCATGATAGTAGGCACTGTTCTCGATCAGCTCTTTTGGCACGACTTCTTCTTTAATAATCTTCTTCTCACCGTAAATATCTTTTAGAAAGTGACTTAACGCCTCGACTCTCTGTTTCAGTCCATTCTCGATCTCTTTCCATTTCTGCTCCGGAATAATGATAGGAACAAAATCAAAAGGAGGCGTCCGTTCGGTACCATATTCATCAGGAGTAAAAGTAATCCCCTGCTTTAAAAAATGTGATTGCGCTCTTTCATGTCTTTTTCGCAAATCTTCTGCAGAAGCCTTTGAAATTATGTTGTTAAAAGCTCTGTAGTGGTCCTTCGGGTTTCCTGATTGATCCATCATTTCGTCAAAAAATGTATCTGCTTGATAATTGATTAACATGTCTGACCCACTCCTTTTTCACCTTCTAAGAAACTTTACCCATATAACAAAGCTTAAACACAAGAAATGTAAAAAAAGCCTATATCTTCTCATTCCTAGAGAGGAAATAGGCTTACCTTCTCTATTTTATTCGTTTGTTTTTTGACAATTTTCCCTACTACACGATTATTTTCACGAAGAGTACACTTTAATTATATTAAAAAAATATTACAAGTAAAATATTGGGTTTAAAAGCCACCCAAATAGTGGTAATTATTTTATATCTTATTCATAGGAGGTCGATAAAAATGGCTAAGAACAATAACCAAAACCAAAATCAATCCATGACTACGGAAGAAGCAGGTCGTAAAGGCGGAGAGAAAACAAGCCGCAAATACGATCAAGAACACTTCGAGAACATTGGTCAAAAAGGCGGCGAAAAAACGTCTCAAAACCACGATCAGGAATTCTATGAAAACATTGGCCAAAAAGGTGGAGAAACGACCAGCCAGGAATACAGCAAGGAACATTTTGAGGAAATCGGCCAAAAAGGCGGCCGCAACTCAGGAAATGGTTCTAATAATTCTTCAACCACTAATACGTCAAACAACCAATTTAAAACAGGCGAAAAAGCTCCAGAAGCCGGCAACTATAAAGTAGACAAACTCGTAAATGGAAATAAAAGCGATAATAATACGGAAATCAGCCTGAATAAAGGCGACCAGTTCCCACCTTCTCCTTCAGATAATGAAGCAGCTTACTGGGTGAAATCTTCCTAAAACTCTTAAACGACCCAGCCTTTTGTATTAAAGTACAAAAGGCTGGGTCGTTTTTATTTAATCCACTCGTTTCGTAAGACCAAGAATAGTATCGATTAGAGTTTACATAGACAACCAAAACGCTTCTAATGTAATAGCACCCTAATAACATGGAAACCGCTTATTAATCTAAGTAAGGATTATCTCATTTTACTATTCTATTTCTTCAGCTTACTCCATTGCCCTAGTATTCTACTTACAAGATTCCCATTAAAATAAAACCGCCCATCCCAACAAGGACACCGTACAGTAAAGCCGGTCCCAGGGTTTTACGGATGACGTTTCCTTCTTCCCCTTCCATACCTGCGACAGCACTTGCCGCGACCACATTATGGACACAGATCATGTTCCCCGCTCCGGCTCCTACGAGCTGGGCTGCGAGCACCACCTTGATGTTCGCATCTGTCGCCTCCGCTATATTGTACTGAATCGGTGAGAAGGTGAGTGTAGAAACCGTGGCACTTCCTGTTATAAAGGAGCCCAGTTCTCCGAGAAACGGTGCGGCAAAAATCCACCTCGGCCCAAAAGCTGCCGCCATTCCCTCGGCTATATACTCCGGCATGCTCATTAAATCCTTCATATTCATTCCGGAATTACTGAACACATGAACCATGGCAAGCGTGGCCGCCAATGTAACCGCGGTTATTTTGATCGTGGATAGTGATTGCGTAGCCGCCCGTCCAAAATGACCAAACGATTTTCGCTGCACGAGCAGAGCTAAAAGAGCTGCGACGGTCAGCACGGTTCCAGGCGAGTATAATACTGCCCAGCTGGAGGCAATTCCTTCCACGCCTAAAATGTTCGACCACGTTAAATCAATAGCCGTCTGCGTAAATTCCTTAAACCATGGAACAATGCGTGTAAGAAGCAACAGAATAACCACAATGATGTAAGGAAACCATGCACGGATCAATCCCATATCGGATTTTTCTTCGCTCTCCTCAAAATTGTCCTGTTTGGCATCCGTCCACACGGAGGATGGGAGAAGCCAGCCCTTTCTGGCGGTTATGGCTGCGACAACCAGTCCGGTCAAGGATCCCAATATCGCTACAAATTCCGGACCAAACAAAGACGCATACAAGAGAGCCGAGCCATTATAGGTAATCCCAATGAGCAGCGTCCAGGGCAGCATCACGAGGGCGTCTTTTATACCCTTCCCTTTACCGAAAAATAACGTCAGAACAAGGATTAAGATAAATGGGATAAACGTGCCCGCGAATAAATCGATAAGGGTGACCGTTACACCGACCTCCTTGAAAAAAGCGGTACCCGCGTCGGGCAAGGTGCTGAGCCCTACCAATACCGGCGTTCCCACGGCCCCAAAAGCCACGGCCGTACTATCCGCAATAAGGGCAGTCGCTACCGCTGCCAGCGGTCTGAAGCCAAGGGCAAGCATTAGAGGAGCCGTCACCATTGCCGGAGCACCGAACCCTGCCGCTCCCTCAATTAATGAGCCGAATAAAAAGGCGACAAAAATAAGCTGAACCCTCATGTCCTGAGAAATACTCTGAAATCCCTGATTGATGCGGGTTACCGCTCCGGTGTTACGGAGGGTATTCAATAACACGAGCGCTCCAAATAATATCAATAAAATCGTCAAGGTTTTATGTACGCCTTGCAGGATCGAAGAAGCAATCACCTGGCCCCCCATTCCCCACACGGTCATCGCTAAAATAATTACCACTACAGCACTGATGGACATTCCTTTAATCGCTGGCATCCGCAATAAGACCAGCAACAGAAAGGGAACGATCACAGCACTTAGTGCCACCACCATCAACATTTGATCTCCTCCTCTTTGATTACATTTTTCTTATTCCTAAAAACTTTGTTTGTTCGTTTGTATGTAATATGATCATCAGATGACCATATCGTTAATGGTAACCGCTTACAAAGATGTTTTCAATAGGAAGTTATCCCGATACACAATTTTCACATAACATCGATTTACCCCTCTATTTTTAGTCCTCTACGTACCACCTTAAATGAATTAACGAATCTGATTTTTATTGAAAGCGATTTCTACCCGTGCTAAAATAAGGATAATAAAGTCATCTGATGACCTTATCTATGTTGGTGACGCAATGCCCTGCTGGCTTCATATTGGAGTAAAAGTCTCAAGGAGTACAAAGCTGGCAGCAAGGTACATAGCGGTAAAGAGGATAAAAGTTAAAAAAGTATCGCCCTCGCCCGCCCAACAGTAACGGTAAGATACAAGCGGATGATCATCGGGATCAATGTAACGAATGGAGATAACTCCCGATACAGCTACAGGCTGTTTAACCATAAGAGGAGGAATAATATGAATCATAACCACACAACGAGTGACGTGATCCTTATCGGAGCTGGCGTCGTGAGCGCAACACTAGCCACGCTTCTGCACAAATTACAGCCAGAATGGCGCATCACCCTGTTCGAGAAGCTCGACTCCGCCGGACAGGAAAGTTCCAATGAATGGAATAATGCCGGAACCGGACACGCCGCTCTCTGCGAGCTGAACTATACCCCTGAACAGCCGGACGGCTCACTGGACATTAGCAAGGCCGTGAAAATTAATGAACAATTCCAGATTTCCAGACAAATGTGGGCCCATCTGGTCGAGCAAGGCGATCTTCAGAGTCCTGAAGAATTTATCCGGCCCTTGCCTCACATAAGCTTTGTTTACGGAAAAGATCATGTAGAATTTTTGACGAAGCGGGTGGAAGCCCTGAAAGACCACCCTCAGTTTCAGGGGATGGAGTTTTCCATAGACCCCGAACGCATCAAGGAATGGATTCCTTTAATGATGGAGGGCCGTTCCACTGAAGAGCCGATCGCGGCAACGAAATTCGACCATGGTACAGATGTTAATTTTGGAGAACTGACCCGCCAAATGCTGAAACACTTAGAGCAGCAAAACAATATAGAAATCCGTTACAATCATTCGGTCGATGATATTCAGCAAAGAGAAGATGGAGCATGGGAAGTTAAGGTGCGAAACCTTAAAGAAGAAACCATCGAAGAGCACACGTCTTCCTTCGCCTTTATCGGTGCCGGGGGCGGCGCACTTCCACTGCTGCAAAAAACAGGCATTCCTGAAAGCAAACGCATCGGAGGATTTCCGATCAGCGGTGAATTTCTCGTCTGTGACAACCCGGAGGTCGTGAAGCAGCACCATTCCAAAGTATATGGAAAAGAACCGGCAGGCACCCCGCCGATGACCGTTCCGCATCTGGACCGTCGCCATATTGAAGGAAAAGACACGCTGTTATACGGTCCGTTCGCCGGATTTACACCTAAGTTCTTGAAAACCGGCTCTATGATGGATTTGTTCGGTTCAGTGAAACCGACGAATGTCCTGACGATGCTCGCAGCCGGTGCCAAAAATACCTCACTGATCAAATATTTAGCGCAGCAGCTGAGGATGTCCAAAAAGGACCGGATGGAAGAGCTGCGCAATTTTGTTCCGAATGCATCCAATGAAGACTGGGACCTTCTCGTAGCCGGACAGCGTGTACAATTGATTGAGGATACAGAAGAAGGCGGCCGAGGCGCTCTCCAGTTCGGTACCAAATTGATTCACGCTGAAGACCGTACCATGGCGGCCCTTCTTGGCGAATCACCAGGAGCGTCGGTTTCCGTTTCAATTATGCTCGAGGTCTTACACAAGTGCTTCCCAGAATACCTTGATTCCTGGGAGCCGAAGCTGAAAGAAATCATCCCTTCCTACGGCGAGTCGCTGGAGGATCATCCTGAACTGCTCGATCGGGTTCATGATTCTACCTCACGCTCTCTTGGACTGATGGAGCCTGTAAAATAAACGAAACTACTCCTTATAGCTACAGAACAAATAACGAAGCATCGATGCGCCATTTGGCGCACTGATGCTTCGTTTATTTTTGATGTCTTAAATATATAAGAGCTATATTTATTAAAAATGTTGTTCCGTGCGGATAAATAGAAAATAATAGCATATTGTCCTATTTAAACGCCTTGCACATTGGGTATATAATACCTATACTAACGTTTGTTATAGGTTATTATTCATATACAAAAATAAATAATTTTTCACAGGGGAGAACCTTATATGATCCTGAAAGAACTGATTTCCAATTTAGCCATTCTTGTGGCTATCTTATTTGTATATACCCAGTTAACCAACTCTTCCCCTCTGAGACGAACTTCTTCAAGACGGCAAAAAATTACGGCCGGCATCCTTGCAGGTATATTAAGTAACGTTTTGATGCTGTACAGTATACCCTTGGACCGCGTCATCATCGATTTACGGCACATTCCGGTGATCTTAATGTCCTATTACGGCGGCAGCCTTCCCGCCCTGATCACTATGGTACTGATCATTATAGGCCGATTCTTATTCGGGTTCACGACCCAGGCGGTATTGGCCATTATTTTTATTGGCGGGACTACACTCCTGACCCTTGGCATTACAAACCTCAAATTATCGAAAATGAAGAAGGTTTTTCTGGCGCTGACCATCTCCAATTTAATCTTCACCATATTGTTAACCTTTCTTTCGCTTCGGATGGATACACTGATTTTCCTTGTTCTTTCCTATTGGAGCATATCGTACCTCGCCGGCTTTCTATCTTTCTATGTCGTTGAATACGTACGCAGAAATCAGAGAACCTTAAATAAATATAAGTCCGAGTCCGTTACCGACGGGTTAACAGGTCTGAACAACGTACGTAAATTTGAACAATTATTTAACGATGTCTGCACCGAGGCGCGGGAGAGAGACGAAAAAATTTCTTTACTGTATATTGATATCGACCACTTTAAGACAGTAAACGATACATACGGCCATGTGGAAGGTGATCAGGTCCTGGTCGAATTGAGTCATATTCTAACCACCACCGTTCGCTCCTTCGATCACGTCAGCCGAAATGGCGGCGAAGAATTCACCGTGATTCTCCTTGACTGCCCTGCCCAGCGTGCCGAAGAAATCAGTGAACGGATCCGGAAAAAGGTTCAAAATCATTCCTTTCAATTGAGTACAGGCCAGTCTATTTCTATTACCGTGTCCATTGGTATTGCCTGTTATGACGAAACAACAAACACGCCGCAATTACTCATCGAAGAAGCCGATCAAGCACTATATGAAGCAAAACAATCAGGCAGAAATCAAGTCTGTCTATCCAATAAGTTCGCGCCCGAGCATGCGTATAGCTGTCCGGAAGTCTATTCTTAGACGATCCGGACGGCTTTATTTTTTATGTAAAAAGGAGTCCTCTTCCGCGCGTGCTGCAGTAAAGCACAATCTCAGCTAATCCCCTTCTCCTGTGATAAGATATGATACGTACATATTGAACCACGATTGGAGCATTCATAATGGTACAACTAGCCAAACGAGGTTATACCTTATTTATAACTTTATATGTCCTTATGCATTTCGTTGTCTATTTCACCGGCGGAGAAACGCTTTCCCCGGTACTTTCCATATTTGGTCTCACCGCCTTCCTACTCGGCTACTTTTTTCTGCCGATGAAACAGGCAGCCATATCGCTGTTACTGCTGGTGATCGCCATAATCATTCACCTGACCGCAGGCACTTCCTTAATCGAAGCGACCGTATCCGGCTTCACCGTAATGAGCGGGCTGATCGCTCTCTTACTGATCGTACCGACGATCAGCTGGGTCTTAGAAGAAAAACCCTACATTGAATCCGTCATTAACTTCGCGCAGAACCTGCTCAATACAAGCCGCAAGTTTTATTTCGGCATGATGGTGATCACGCAGATTATCTCTTACTTCCTATTATTCGGTTCGATTCCGATGGTCTACGGAATGATCGACGATTTTCTGGAAAATCAAAAAGGAGAAGTATGGGAGAATTATAAAGGAACCGCCCTGCTGCGCGCGTTTTCCCTGACCACCATGTGGGTTGTCAGTATTCCAAGCTTTATCTTCGCCGTGCAGGCGCTTGGGGCGTCGCTCGGTTTATCCATTCTCCAGGGATTTGTCGTCGCCGTCGCCGGGACACTGTTGTCCGTGCTTTTCTCCCACTTCCAGGAACGTCATTATGATGTCGATCTTACGGCTGGAATTCAGGAGGAACTTGGTCGAATTGAAGAGCAGAAAAAAGAAGATCCGAACGGGAATCGCGACGCGTTCGAATTCGCTATCTTGTTCGTCACATTATTCGGATCAATCTTTCTAGTAAACGCCGTCTGGCCCGTGGATCTCTTACTGATTATCCCGATCGTTATCGTCGCCTGGGTCCTTCTCTACTTTATCGTCCGCCGTAGAAGCAGTGCGATCGCAGAGAACGGAAAAACGTATGTCGGAAAAAGCATTCCCAATAAAGCCCAGCAGTTTTCCATTCTATTGGCTGCCGGCTTTCTCATTAACGCCGTCAATCAGTCAGGCTACGGCGAGTATATTATCGACGGACTGTTTTATATCACAGACTCCGTTCCGTTTTTAAACTTCCTATGGGTACTGCCATTTGTTGTGATTGTTCTCGGATTTATCGGACTCGGTCCTTTGACGGTTATTGTACTTGTTTCTGGGATTCTGCAGGGTGTGGAGCTGCCGTATCCACCTGAGATTGTCGTGCTTGGGATTACTTCAGGCAGTGTGATTTCGATTATGTTGTCACCGCTGATTTTGCCGTCGATTATTTTGAGTTCGGTGAATAAGCTTAGTATTATTAAGAATGGACTGCTGTTTAACTTTAAGTATGCGATTGCGTTTTATATGATGGTGCAGATTTATCTCCAGTTGTTTGTCGTGTTTTTTATGTGATTAGAAAAAGAGGCTTAGCCAACTAGCGTGTTGGTAAGCCTCTCTTTTATTATCCTATGTCGTCCAGGGGGGGGATTTGATAGAATGCATCACTAATAATAAGGTGGTGAGAACCTAATGGAGCAGAAACTTCTATTTAGTCTACTAGCGATCGCCCTCACGTTTATTGGAGTCTCTCCCTACATACGCGGCGTTTTAAAGATTCTATTAAACCCCATTTCTTCTCCTGGCTGATTTGGTCCTTAGTTACGCTCATTGTATTTGTGGCTCAGCTTAAGGAAGGCGGAGGCCTTGGAGCCTGGCCGATAGGTATATCCGGGTTGGTCACCGTCGTGGTTGCTGTCCTTACTTTCCTTAAAAAGGATCTACCTTAGAGGTATTAGGTTTCGGTCCTACTTTGACCAAGGGTTATTATTTATCCTTTGAAGAAAATATCACTTAGCGGGGTTCTGATAGTTGTTACAAGTTTCTTCATTATAATGTGGCGAAGATTAATGCACAAAAAACCCACTCTTTGGTTGAGTGGGTATAGGTTATTATCGTAGAAGTTGAAGAACTCCTTGTGGTTGCTGATTGGCTTTCGCAAGCATAGCTTGAGAAGCTTGAGCCAATATTGAAGACTTCGTTTGGTTCATCATTTCTTTAGCCATGTCTACGTCACGGATACGCGATTCAGCTGCAGTTAGGTTTTCAGAGGAAGTTCCAAGATTGTTGATCGTATGATCTAATCGATTTTGATTAGCACCTAGTTTTGAACGTTCCGCTGATACTTGTTCAATCGCTTCTGAGATTTTCGTTACTGCATTACCTGCATTAGTAGCATCTGAGACATCAAGTGCTGCTTCATTAGTTGTGTTATTAGTACCATTTGTCACAGTATCATTAGTAGTGTACCCACTATCTCCAGCTGAACCTGTGATTCCAAGAGCACTAGCTCTCATGTCAGAAAATTCCAATGTCATAGTCTGGTTTTCATTTGCACCGATTTGTGAACTAAATGAAGAAGATGCTCCGGTTGTTGTTGTTTCAGAAGCTGTTACATCAATCGTCCATTCATCTGAGGCAGCTGATGTTCCTGGCAAATTCAATTCTAAACCATCAACAGTTGCTTTATTACTTGTAACAGTTAGCGATTGTGCTCCATTTCCATCACCTTTATCAATTGTAAAATTAGTACCATCGGTAGTTGCTACCGTCCAGGTACCTGTATCACCCGTAAAAGATGTTGCATCCGTAAATGTAATATTACCGCTAGTTCCATTAGTTTGAGTTGCGCTAGCTGAAGCAGGTGTAGTAGTTGTCCCGCCAGCACTAACTTCTCCAGCAGTAGCATTTAGTAATTTTTGATTATTAAATTCAGTAGTGTTCCCTATGCGGTTAATTTCAGAAGTCAATTGGTTCATTTCTTTCTGAATTTCCCCACGATCGGTTGAAGTATTTGTATCATTACCAGATTGTACAGCTAATTCACGCATGCGCTGAAGAATGCTATGAGTTTCATTTAAAGCGCCCTCTGCAGTTTGAATCATAGAAATAGAATCTTGAGCGTTTCTTGAAGCTTGATCCAAACCACGAATCTGTCCACGCATTTTTTCTGAAATTGCTAGACCAGCAGCGTCATCTCCAGCCTTATTAATTCTAAGACCTGATGACAACTTCTCCATAAAATTTTGTTGAGCATTGTTTGCTTGACCTAGTTGGCGGTGAGTGTTTAGCGCCGCGATATTGTGATTAATTCTCATTTTATAAATTCCTCCTTGAAATGGTTTATCTCACGTCCTTGTGAGATACATTGGATAACACACAAAAAGTCGGCCGACTTATGTAATGTTTCTACATTACTTATATCGGACGACTTTCAAAACTGTTTACACCTATTCACATTATTTTACACTCTACTTAAGGTGGTTCCTGACACCCATTCCCTTAATACGTTAACGAACTGGGCTCAGGAAACATTATTAAGTACCCATTAACATCACTCCAAGAAAATTAAAAGGAAGTATTTATATAAAATCTGAAGTTTGATTTTTTTATGCATCAGTTACTACAATTAATGCTATTTTATGTAGCAGCTATTTTATTACTACAATTTGTATAGTATTATAGGAATATAAAAATGAAATAATTGGTAGTTTTGATTATGAGCGTAAGGAATTAAATAACTAATTTAAGAAAAGATTCTCACTTAAGAAGGTTCGGCAGCCAAAGTAAAGATTTCCAGAATCTCCTTATCCCACTATGAAAAAGATAGACGCGAGACCGATTACGAAACTCTTCGAAAACTGTCAGATTTCTTTGAAGATCAACCGATTATTTACTTGGTAGATCAGAAGCTGTTAAAAAGACCAGCAATGAAGAGTATGATTCTATTGATGAAATAAACCGCCTGCTAGATAAATACGAAATTGACTAAATGTCCTTCTTTGATATTGAAAAGTGGAAGTCAATGAGTCCTGAGCAGATTAAAGAGCTGGAGAGTTATTTTCAGTATTTGGTTCAGAAAAAAACAAAGAAGGAATGATAAAGCGCTATAAAACGCGCTTTAATTTTTATAGTCAACTGTATATATTTGTATTTATAGTAATTAAATAGACCTTTATTTTTAGTTGGTATTACCAAATTTAGAAATTAGGAGGATTTATGGAAGAGCATTTAAACGAACTAGAAAAATTAAAAGGTAAAGCCGAAAAAAGTAGACAAGCAAATTTTTCAATCTCTCTTAGAAACGAGTTAAAGAGAGACCTTTTACACTACACTATACTCTTACTGAGTAGTTTCGTTGCTTTGCTTACTTTTGCTGATTTTAAGATTTTTTTACCCTTATTACCTAATATTGTAGAAGTAGAATTTAAGCTTTTTGTGGGGATATGTGCCTCTTTGGTATTTTTCCTTACTTTAACAGAGGAGTTTATGAAATGGGGAGAAAAGTCTCAGCAACATGATCAAACTGGAAAATTATTAACCTCATTTATTAGAGATTGTGACAGTCTATTAAAAAAAGATAACGTGACTGATGAAGAAGTTAAGCATGTTAGAGCTAGATACATACTAATAAATGAGACCTCTCCTTCCATACCAGATAAAGTATTTTTAAAGTCAAAAAGAGAATATCTATTAAAAAAGGAAATTAGTAAGCGTTTAGATAAAGAGCCACATAAAAGCATAAGAGCCATTAAAAGAGAAATTAAAAAAGGGGGATAAAAATGAATAATAAGAAAAAGAATGTTTCAATTCTTTTAAGCGGTGGGTTAGATTCTACTACCTTAATTGAATATTACAAACAGTATAATTATGAAATAAATGGAATTCATTTTCAATATAATCAATCAGCAAAAAACACTGAATGGGAAGCGTGTAAAAATATAGCTAACTACTATGACATTGAAGTAAAAAATCTTAAACTGGGCCTACCAATTTTAAATTTCGAAGGCCAAATACAATGCAGAAATAGTTTATTTATTTTTGGAGCAGCAGCAAATATAAAACCATCAGAAAATGTAACTTTAGCTTATGGTGCCCATTCTGGTACTCCATATTATGATTGTTCTATTAATTTCGTTAGTTCAGCTCAAACTATACTAGATGGATACTTTGGAGGAACAGTCTCAATTGAAGCCCCTTTTATAAGATGGTCAAAAGAAGATATTCTTAAATTCTCCTTAATGAAAAAGGTACCGATTGAACTTACCTATAGTTGCGAGAAAAAAGAGTATATAGAATGCGGCAAGTGTCCATCTTGCCTTGATAGGAGGGCATTAACTAGTGCATATAAAGAATATCTGCAAAAAAAGGAAAATTAAAAAAACGAATATGAACTCCCCACTAATAGTTCCCTCATTTTCTAGTAAAGGTTTTACTGATGTTTCTAAGATTCATACATATGTTAGAGACTACATTACCGATGCGTGCTTAGTAAGCGCCTATGATCTATACCATGACCAAGATGAACAAATTCCTTTAGCAGATTCAGATATCTATATTTCAGATGTCCTATTTATCGACAGTGGTGGATATGAGAGAGATCAAGATACTGAACTATCTGAAATATATAACAAAGAATACAAGCCGAAAAAATGGAACGAAGATTTACATTTAAAAGTGGTTAATCAATTAGAAGAATTAACAAAAATAGTAATTGTGAATTATGATTCCGAAATTAGAAAACCAACAAAAGACCAAATGAGCCAAGCGGAAAATTTATTTAACAAGTTTCCTAACTTTACTTCAGATTTTCTTTATAAGCCAGAAATGCAAGAGGCTGAGTATATCGATGCTAATAAGTTAATATATCACTTAGATGATATAACTAGCTTCTCTATTTTAGGATTAACCGAAAAAGAACTAGGCAGTTCAATACTCAAAAAATGCGAAACAATTTATTCAATAAGGAGGGCTCTTAATGCTAAAGAAATAGATATTCCTATACATATATTTGGATGCATTGATCCAGCAAATATTTTAGCATATTTCCTATGTGGTGCCGACATATTCGATGGGTTATCTTGGTTAAGATTTAATTTTAATGAGAGTGGTGATGCATCGTATAGAAATTCTCATGCAATTATTAATGGCAACTGGGACTTGAAAATGTCAGCTGTTAGAGGAAAAGCACTTGGGGATAATATTAAAATATTAATTAATTTGTCCTCTCAAATGAATAGATTCTTAAACACCTATGATTGGCAAATGTTTGATTATCCAGAAAAACTTATGAATGAAATAAAAAAACTAATTAGCACTGTTGGTATAGACTATTCATAAAAGGAGCGATTACTATGGGTGGTAGTGGTGGTTTTTTTAAGCCTCCTTCTGAATCAATTGAAGAATTATTAGATAAAAACGATGAATCAAACACAGAATTCCGTAAGGAACTAAATTCTTATTTAATTTCACTTCTTACAGGTTACAATAATAGAGACATAGAGGGTATAAACCAGCATTTAAATCATTTAAAAGAAATTATAAGCCGTGATTTAGAGGGTTTACTGGAATTGAAATTTGGAGGATCTATTAGTAAACATACTTATGTGAACGGATTAAGTGACGTAGATGTCCTTGTGACAATCAATTCTACTTCTTTAAGTAGTTCTTCACCAAAAGAAATAATAAGCACATTAGCCCAAAAATTAAGAAATAAATTACCTAAAACAAAAATTAAAGAAGGAGATCTCGCCGTAACTATAACCTATTCAGATGGTCATGAAGTTCAGTTACTCCCTAGTAAATCAACATTTCAAGGAATAAAGATAGCAAGTGCTGACGGTAAAACATGGAGTAATATTATAAAGCCGATAAAATTTGCTAAGAAGTTAACAGAAGTTAACAAACAAAACAACGGTAGAGTAGTACCTATAATCAAGTTATTTAAAGCATTAAATAATACCTACGATAAAGATGGGAGATTGTCTGGTTATCATATTGAATCGTTAGCAATTCAAGCTTTTAAGAACTACAAAGGTAACCTTTCATATAATGAAATGATGAAACATATGGCACAGTCTTCTAGCACCTCTGTATTAAGTCCAATTACTGATAGTACAGGTCAATCTCTTCATGTTGATGACTATTTAGGAGATGCAGGAAGTATTAAGAGGAGACAATTTAGTAATAATTTAAAAAGAACATTTAAGAAAATGAGGAGAGCAGAAATTACGAAATCGTTATCTGAATGGAAAAAATTAATAGATGGGGATTGATTTTTTTAATTATATTAATCTAAAATAATTTACTAGCTCTTAGTGATATATCATACTTGAATTTTCTTATAATCTCTTGATAACAGGACTAAACACCTGATCCTTTAGATCAGGTGTTTTTAAATATTTGAATTTTTACCTTTTGTACCTCCTCTTGAAATACAGAACTTTTGTTCGTATAGTGTCATCAAGGAAGGTGACTAGTATGAATTTACCCCAATACACTACAACAGACCTAGAAGACTGGGTAACGAATTGGTACTTAAATCGCAATTTTAATTACCCAAACGAACTGAAACTACCTAAAATAGCCATACATTACGAAATTTTCATCAAATATATGCCCTTCGCATCACATTACATCCGATTTGGTGAAAGCAGTATAATGTAGAACCTGGAGTAGAGGAAGTCATTACTTCTATGGTTGAATATATCTATGCTTAGCAGAAAAAAAACATTTATCTTGGAGAGAATATAAGTATGGAAAATAGTATAAAACATTAAAATGGGCCCCACCTTTGGCGGAAGGTGAGGCTCTATCCTTGCCTTGAAAAATAAGAAAAGTAAGCAAGGATTTAATTATTATATCATCTAATTTATTCTTTCTAAAACATTCATTCATATCATAGTGCTCTTCAATATGTATTTCTTCGGCTGCATATTGCCATAGAAAGGAAAAATCATGACATCAAAGATCCACTACCTTTATAGTTTTAATAATTTTGATACCCCACAAAGATTATAATCAAAATGAGAAAGCTAATTATTTGAACTCATGAGAAGGCTTGAGAGCTGCTAAACCTTACATCATGCCGCCCATGGATTCTCATATGCAAATAAAGCAAAATAGCACCTAGTTTAATTGGAAAAGGCAACTTTTATAAGGCTCAAACCCAATACCATAAACAGAAGGATATAATCATAAATGAACAATTGTATGCCAAAAAGTATGTCATTTTACTTTGTTACAGAATTGCCTATTAGTTAATAGTTATATTATAAATGTAACCTTCCATCAAACCACTTGTAAGATGTTTGTGCAAATTTACCATCTTAGAAGTGTGTGTCTGTTTTCTGATGTATACCGGTATTAAGATTTATATCAGAACTTTGATTAACTATCTCATAGATGTTTCTAGTTTTCTTTTCATTTGAAACGTCGTCGAGACCGATTACATTCTCAAAATTAGAGATGGAAGAAAAAATTGTTATATTGAATTAAGATCTAGGAGAAAGAGAGCATATCAAATAGACATGCTCAATATTAGCTTTTAAGCTTACCAAAGTTTTTTGCAGATATTCTTCTAATCATTCTCATTGGACTTCAATTTTATTAAATAGTATTTCAAATTTAGCACCTGCATTCTGCACTTGGGACCAGGTATTGCTTAATATATATATAAGAGGAATAATTCCTTCGTCATCTTGATGCCCCAGTGTTACACTCTCAAACTTCCTTAGAGAAAGCATATTGCTAAGTAAAGCCCATACGTACACTTCCCCTTCTTGATCTTGTTGTATATCCTTTATAAGAGCCCATAGTTCAGCAGGAGAAAGATGATGATTATTATTTAACGTAGTAATCCTTTGTCGTTCTACTTTGTATCTGCTTTGTTTCCATGTTCTTTCCCATTTCGAAAAGTTAGGCCGTTCTTCACTTAAGGGATGAACATAATCTAAATTTTTTATGATCTGTGAACATACATCTTGAAATGCTGAAGCAGCTATACCTTTTTTTTCTTTCTCGGCTTTTGCATGAATAAAATAAACCTTTCTCTCTCCATCTGAATCTTTTATACCTATAAAGTCTGCAATTTCATATTCCAAATCTTCACATATTAAGTAATCTAAATCATTAAGTATATTTACAACCCTTCTGGATTCTTCAGAGTTTTCCTGATCTAGAGTTTCCCCCTGACTAGTCAAAAGGTAAAATAATGAATTTTCATCCCAATTATCTCTATACTCCTCACTAATCTGTGATTGGATCCCTTCCTCAACTTTTCTTTTTTCTGTATATCCTTTTTCTGTTATGTGAGTTATTCTCTCTTTTATTTGAAACTCCTTTAAAATTTTCCTTAAGGATTGCTTTTCCTTATCTAAACCGACTTTAATAAAAAAATTATGCGAATAAATATAATTCGGTGAGTTAGTTATAATATGGAAAGATTGAGTATTGCTTAGGAACTTACTAAGACTGGTATTATCAATTAGATAAAAATTGGATTGTCCTATTGCGCTTATATAATATTTATCTTTATCGTCGTTGAACACTATTTTATAAGAGATTTCATCCCCATTATCTGCTTTTAAAATAAAGTTGTCATCTTCTATCATTAAAATTTTACTATTTAGAGTTATCTCGTCTTCATCTTCATTACGCAAACTTAAATTCTCATCTATATCTAACAAAATTTGACGTGGAGTAACATCTTCTGGTTTTTCTGTTACAGGAGCATATCTTTCAAAAATATTTCTACCATCCACCACTCTTTCAAACTTGGACTCTAAACTTGCTAACCATTCAAGGTATTCACTAACAGTGAAGAAAGTAGTAGAGTCTGTTATCCTTCCGTTTTTAAAACCTACATAACGGTTACGGTATTCATTATCAGAGATTAATATCTTTCCATTTGCTGTAGTTGCAAATTTATAGCGATCAGTAACACTTGGTGCAATCAAATTCATATCTTCTGCATTAAAAGTACTTCTTTTAACTTCTGTTTTGCTAATATTACCGTTTTGGATTGAGATTTGTTTAAATTCACTACCTTCGTCATACACTTTTTCTAAAACATTTGAGTTTAAGGGATTAGAAAATTCATAAAAAAAGTGAGGGATATGATTAAAACTGTTATAAATAAAAATGTAATTATCACTCAACTTAGTTAATAACAATCCTGTTTTAGGCTCTATAAAAAATTGATCGGCTAGGTATGGAGAATCAGAATAATAAGCAAATAAGCATAAAATTAGAGAGCGACTATGATCGGGTATAATCTCAATTAAGTAGAGATCGTTATCTTCCAAATAATTGAGGATATAGCTATGTACCTCTTCAAATGTTTTTTCTAATCCTATTTTTTGTATTAATACATTAGCCTGAAAAGGTAATTTAAGTTTTGTTAGATATTGGTTATTTTCTTGTGTGAGATTAGTATTCAATTCAATTCTGGGTAGTACTTTCCCATCTATATAAACTGCTTTGGGCTGTGAGTTTATCACTGCATTCAAATAATTATTAAAGTCAAATGATATTAAAGATTTATCACTAGAAAGATATTCTTCAAAAATTAGATAGTTCTTCCATAATTCTTCTTGATTAGTTTTAGAGGATGACTTAAATATGATAGTTGAATACTCTTTTGTCTCCCCTCCAAACTCACTTTGTCTAAGGATTCTCCCGACTTGTTGTACTAAAGGCCTAGCATTGGAGAAACCGTCAAACAAAGCTAATATTTTAAATGAGCTATCATCCATCCCCTCAATTAATTTATATTGATGAAGCCAATAAGTATATTTTTGGCTTCTTAAGTTCTTTGGCACTTTCTTTATCATAGAATCGTCAGGATAGTTTGTTTCTGTAAATTCTTCATGTATGGAGATTACTTCCTTCTCATGGCTATTTTTTAGATAGTTATGAGCTCTGATAATATCTTCCTTACTTTTAAAGCGAATAATTACTTTCTCGTTACTTTCTATTTCGTCACATTTCTCAATTATCTCATCTATAAAGGGTTCTAAATCATCTTGCTCAATATCAATAAAATTAGGAGTACGTATATAATTTTGTTCCATTGCGTTTGCGAGGGGAAAATTATAAATATGTTTATTATCAATTCGTAGTTTATTTTTATCGTCTCTAATTGGAGTCGCAGTAAAAAGAATTACTTTTTTATCTAATTCCCTCAAAGCCTTTTTCCACTTCGACGCGGGTTCTTTATGCCCTTCGTCAAATAGTACTAAATCTACGCATTCTTTAAGCTTTTCAACTTTTTCTAACTCTTCATTAGATTTCATATAAGATAAAGCCTGTATTGTAGTTACATAAATATTTTGCTCATTAGCCTCCAACTTATCAGGAATATCTTTAGGAAAAATTTCAATTACTTTTTTTTGGATTATATCACTAAGCTCAAAATTATTTGAGATACCTTCCTCTAGCTCGTATAGTATGTGTTTTTTTACAGTATCTGATGATGTAACAATAAGCGTGTTTTTCACCTTTTTGTAGAAGTTTGCAAGCATATAAATAATTAGGGTTTTTCCAGTACCAGTAGGGAGTTTTATAAGAGCATGTTTATCAGATCTAGAATTTATATATTTTATTGCTGTATTTAATGCTTCTATTTGGAAAGATTTTAAACTCCGATTAATTAGCTCTACGTTATCCCACTGTGTTATGTATTCAAGTCTTATCGATGACACTATTATTCCTCCAAAGTTTTTTATAATAATATAAAAATGATTTTAAAGAGATATAACCCCCAACACTATGTTTACCATAATTAGTACTTACCTTATTCTTTAATATATTTCATTTCTGTACTGAAATAAATTAGCTTCTTTGAAAGAATAATTTCCACATCATATCCTCCTAATATATCATTTCTTAGTTAACCGACCTTAAACCTATTTTATCATTTTCCCCATACCAACAGAGAATTTTCCCATGAAAATTCCTTTAGGATAATATAAACCCCTGTATATTGATATGAAGATATAACAACTACTAAAAGTATTAAATATTTTGCTCCAATAAGGTGCCCCTCCAATTAACACTCCCCCTCTGACACAAGAAAAGCACTGAACCCCTTGATAACCAAGAGATTCAGCGCTTTATTTGATTACCAGGAGAGCATCGAACTCTTTCCTTACAGCTTAGAAGGCTGTTGCTCTAAATATGTTTAAACTAGAATAGAAATGGTGGAACTTCATATATGCAATCTAATATCTTAATCCTTCTAATAGCCAAAAAACAATTATTAATGAGTTTTTATAAAAATAATTTTCATTTTCTGGTTGCAACATTAAAGAAGATCCTTCCTATTTCTCTCCACACCAGCGCAAAATAAAATCAGCAATCGTATGCGTCACTTCCTTCAAACTCTCAAGCTCAATATATTCATTTGGAGCATGCATATCCCCACCACTCGGCCCATAACAAGTAGCCGGAATATTAAACTCCCCAAACGCACGCAGATCCGTAGTTGCGGTAAACGCCAGATCTTCTACTTGTTTACCGGTTACCGAATAATGCGAGGCAGCCATTCCCTCCATAATCTCTTCCTCCTTCGAGATGGTATAGCCTGGGGCTGAGAAACCATAAAACGTAACTTCCGGCTTCGCTTCTTTCAGCCAATCATCCTTTTCAGCAGCAGCCAACAGCCACTGCTCGACCTCTTTTTTTACATCTTCCGGATCAGTTCCTGGATAGAAGCCGACTCGCGCTTCAAACGTACATTTGGTCGGCACGCTGGATGCCCAGTTTCCTCCTGCAATCAGCCCAACACTGACGTTGAGCGGATGAGGATGATGTTCAAAATCTGTATGTTTCGGCCGGTTATTAATGTGCTCACGGTACTCCATCAGCGATTCCATCAGTATATTCGCTTTCATAATCGCATTTTGTGCGCTCTCCGCCCTTTCAACGTGTGCGCCTGCTCCTTTTACTTTCACTCGAATCCATATAACACCTACCTGGGAGGTTATCAAACGAGATTGCGTAGGTTCCGGGATAAGCGCTCCATCTGCCGCGTATCCCTGATCTAGTAAAGCCAGTGCGCCGTTCCCGGTACATTCCTCTTCAATGACACTCTGTATTTGCAGATCTGCACCGAGTTCGATGCCAGATTCACGGAGAGCTTTAACAGCCATAATGATAGCCGCAAATCCGCCTTTCATATCCAGAATCCCTCGGCCGTACATTTTTCCGTCTTTAATCACCGGCGAATAGGGCGGAGTTTCCCATTGGTCTACGGGTTCGGCACTTACCACGTCCATATGGCTTTGCAGGATCAGGCTTTTTCCTTTTTTCGGTCCGTTATTTTTCCATTCTCCTACCACTACTGGGCGATCTTCATAGGACCATTCGGGTTCACCGAAGTTTTCATACTTTCTCAAACGGTCCGGATCGACCGTGATCGCTTCTGTCTCCAGCCCCATATCCTGTAAGTAGTTATAAACAAACTGTTGAACGCCTTTTTCATTTCCTAATGTACTGGGAAAACTTCCGAGCGTCTTCAAGAACAGCTTTTCTTCTTCCCATAATTCCTCGATTTTATTACGCGCAAGCTCGTTGCTGGTTGCCATAAATAAGTTCACACCTTACTTCGGTTTTTATTCATTGGATAATGTAAGTACCGTTTGATAGAGCGTATTGGCTCCGCTCACAATATCTTTATCCAGTGTCAATTCGCTAGGTACATGGCTTTTGCCGTTTACGCTCGGCACAAAGATCATGGCCGTGGGGCCGAGATTGTGAACGTACTTGGCATCATGGCCGGCACCGCTAAGCATTCTTTTTGAAGAATACCCCAGTTCTATCGCACTGTTCTCTATAACTTCGGTAATACTGCGGTCAAAATCAATTTTTTCGGTTTCCCACAGTTCCTTCATTTCCTCGCCTACGTCTCTGTCCTCACTGACACGGCGTATCGTGTTTTTGGTTTCTTTCAAAGCTTCCTTTCGAAGATCATCATTGGTACTTCGGATATCTACGGTAAAATGAGCTTCGCCAGGAACACAATTGACAGAGTTTGGTGACACAGAAATCTTGCCCACGGTCACGGTAACGTCCGTAGTCGCAATCTCTTTTTCTAGTTGATTCATTATTTCTGCAGCGGCCATCAAGGCGTCTTTCCGTAAGTGCATCGGGGTCGGACCGGCATGATCCGCTTCCCCCGTAAGAGTCACTTCCAGCCAGCTTATGCCTTGAACCCCTTCCACCACGCCAATCTGTATGTTTTCATCTTCAAGAATGGGACCCTGTTCTATATGAAGTTCTAGAAAGGAATGAAAGTCACTGAGTCGGTTTTCTTCTTTTCCTTTGTATCCGATCCTTTCTAGTTCTTCTAGAAAACTATAACCCTCTGCATCTTTTCTACTATACACATACTCTTGATCGAACACCCCGGCTATGGCGCCGGACCCGAGCATAGGAGGTTCAAACCTGGCGCCTTCTTCGTTCGTGAAATTCACGATCTCCAGCGGCCGTTCGGTTTCGATACCATTATCATTTAAGGTTTGAACCACTTCTAAAGCTAACAGCACTCCGAGGACGCCATCGAATCGGCCCCCTTCCGGCTGAGTATCCAGGTGAGATCCAAGTACCACAGGAAGGAGGTCTTGCTTTCCTTCCCTTCTGGCATACATATTCCCTAAGTCGTCCACCCGTAACGTTAATCCTGCTTCTTTACACCAATCTTTATATATATTTCTCATCTCTTGATCTTTATCTGAAAGAGCCAGTCGCCTCAGGCCATTTTGTGGTATAGCTCCTGTTTCTGAACTTTTGGAAAGCATACGGAAGAGTCTCTCTTCATTAATGGTGTTCACGTTTTCCATCTCACTTTCTCACTAGATTATTAGAGTCCGAGTTTTATGAAGAAGTATCCCCATACCACGACGGATATGAACGTAAATAATACAGAAACGGTAATCAGCTGTTTGTACTGCTTTTTGATCTTTTGCAGACCATCCGGCTGTTTCAAGAATTCCTTGATGGTTATAGACGCCATACCGGAACGCTTCATCTCTGCGTAATAATTCAGTTCATGAGCGTTCGGTTTCGTTACCATCCCTGCACCAATAAGAGATACTACGGAAACAAGCAGCGCCAGCATCAGTTCGTCCATACCGGTTGGCAGCGTCATGATTCCTGCTCTGATCAACTCCCCAAATAGGAGAAACGAAGCGACTCCGGATACCATGCTGATCATAGCCGCTTTGCTGTTCATTTTCTTCCATTCAAAAGATGCCACGATCGTCGGCAGCCATCCAACCGCAAAGATGGAACCTGCATAAATGGAAATCCAGTAAATCGCGGAAGGACGAGCAAGCGCAATCGCGCAGATGACTACCGCTACGATAAGCTGTCCAATTCGTGCTGCTTTCAGGCTCTGTTTTTCATTAAGTTCTTTTTCAAACAGTCTTTCGTACAAATCCCTGGATAAAGCGAAACCTACCAAGACAAATAACGTAGAAGCTGTGGACATAATCGAAGCCATGAGTGCAGCCAGTCCTACACCTGCCACTGCGGGAGGTGTGAATTCCATAAACCCGACGATCATTGCATTATCCGTAGGCGTAATGCCCGGCTGAAGTACTTGCATACCGCCCGCTGCAATGAAAACAGTCAACTGCATGAAAGGTGCGAAAAAGACTCCGATAATCGCTGTTTTTAAAATGACGAAATCATTTTTAGCTGGGAATACCCGGGATACGAGCGCTGGCATACAGGCAAAGAACAGAATCCATACAAGAAACTGCGAGATTGACCATCCAATTGACCGTTCTTCCGTACCGCCGATCGTCCAGTAATTCGGCATCGTTTCGGATAGACCTTTCATTTGTTCAAATCCAGCCTGACCGATGATCATCGGAGCAATCACGATGGAAATCGCAAGCATCGTGAAGAACATGATCGTATCCGTCACGACCACACCATACATCCCGCCAAAGGCTGTAAAGGCAATTAACGCAATCGTGAACAAGACAATCAATAATTGAAAATTAATTCCTGTTATTTCGCTGAGTACCAGTCCAGCTCCAATAAACTGGATCACTCCGTACCCCACGAGTCCTACAATCATAATAATAATAGCAATAATGCTGACCCACTTGCTGTTAAATCGCTTATCAAAGAAGTCCGGCATCGTCTTACAACCTAAAGCCTTCATTTTTCTTCCCATATAGACGACAGCGATCAGGGTTCCAAGCCAGGCACCAAATGATCCGAGTGTCGCAATAACCAGAGGACCTTCTTTATAAGATTGGCCCGCAATTCCGAGCAACGTAGCAGCACTGAGATACGTAGCTGCAAGTGTACCGACAATCAGAATAGTCGAGCCTCTTCCTCCCATGGTATAAAAGTCATCACTGTTTTTTACATAACGGCTGATGAAAGCTCCTACAACTACATAAAGTAATAAAA
The DNA here is from genome assembly GCF_900113125.1 of Halobacillus alkaliphilus. Lineage (GTDB taxonomy): Bacteria > Bacillota > Bacilli > Bacillales > Halobacillaceae > Halobacillus > Halobacillus alkaliphilus. The sequence continues at coordinate 25,221 of NZ_FOOG01000007.1, forward strand.
CGAGCGCAAATATCGTAATGGCCATATAGATTCCCCTCTATTATATATTACTGTTGATTCGTTTTTCTTCCGATTCCGTGTTCTCTTCCTGCTTCTCTTTCTTCTCCATCTCTTTGATGACAGGAAGGTATTGCTTTCTCAGAATGGCAATGACAACAATCGAAGATATGACTGTCACCAGCGTTGCGTTAATAAATAATATTAAAATTTCAACATTCATGGTCTTACCTCCATGTTAAGAATCTAGAAAACTATTCAATGCCTCCAATAGACAGATACTTCGTTTCAATGTAAGGTTCGATCCCCTCAGGACCACCCTCGCGTCCAATGCCGCTCTCTTTCATACCGCCGAACGGCGCATGAGCGGCAGACGGTGCACCATCATTCCAGCCGAGAATCCCGAACTTCAGATTCTCCTGGTAGTAGATACCGGTTCGATAATCATTCGTGAAAAAGTAAGCGGCCAGTCCGAACGGTGTATTGTTGGCAATTTCCACTGCTTCTTCGTTTTCGCGGAAAGTCGTCAGTGGAATTACCGGGCCAAACGTTTCCTCCTGCATGATGCTCATGCCTTCCCCAACGTTTTCGAGGACAGTCGGATGTACAAAATAATAGCCTTTTTCATCATCCTTATCATATTTATGGCCGTAGAGAACGTTTGCCCCCTTACCAACGGCATCTTCAATTTGAGTATGTATCTTTTCATACCCAGTTGCATTAATCACCGGGCCAACATCCGTCTGCTCGACCAATCCATTTCCAACCTTCAGCTCTTTGACGCGTGCGGTTAGCTTCTCTGAAAACTCATCCGCTATGGCTTCGTGGACGAGCACTCGATTCGCACAGATACATGTCTGTCCGGCGTTTCGGAACTTCGAAGCAAGCGTCTGTTCGACAGCAAAATCAATGTCGGCATCTTTTGCCACGATGAGCGGAGCATGTCCTCCTAGTTCCATCGATACGTGCTTCATGGTCGCCGCACTATTTTTCATTAATAATTTTCCAACGGGTGTGGATCCGGTGAAGGTAATTTTACGGACGAGTGGACTATCTGTGAAAATTGGTCCAACATCTGCCCCGTACCCATTCACGTATTGAACCACATTTTCCGGGATTCCAACTTCATGCGCTAATTGGACAAGTCTAATCGTCGTAAGCGGCGTTTCTTCGGCAGGCTTCACAACGAATGTGCATCCTGCAGCTAACGCAGGAGCAGCCTTTCTCGTCATCATCGCGGCCGGGAAGTTCCACGGCGTGATGGCAGCCACAAGCCCGACAGGCTCTTTGGTTACAACAATACGTTTGGATTCTGAGTGAGAAGGAATCGTTCGGCCATAGATTCGTTTCGCTTCTTCCGCATACCAATCGATATAGCTTGCCGCATAGGCGACTTCTCCCCGTGATTCTTTAAGCGGCTTTCCGCTTTCAAGCGTCATTACTTCCGCCAGCTGTTCCGTTTCCTCTTTAATTTTTGCCGACCATTTTTTTAGTAGATTAGACCGCTCATGGGCATTCACCTTTGACCAAGATTTGAAGGCCTCATCCCCCTGCTTTAAAGCTTTTTCAATATCTGCAGCTGAGGTAACATCTACCTCTTTTAAAATATTCCCGGTAGCCGGATTTTTCACTTGGATCGTATTCCCCATAATGCCTCTTCCTTTCCTATATTAGTCTGCCGCTTCGTCAAAAGCCTGTTCCAAAATCCTCATTCCTTTATTCAACTCTTCATCGGTAATCACAAGCGGTGTCAGAAAACGAACTACATTCCCTTTCACGCCAGCAGAAAGCAGAAGCAGTCCATTATTGTTGGCATAGGAAGTGATTGCTCCTGTTTTTGCTTTGTCCGGGTTACCTTCATTATCGATAATTTCTACAGCAACCATCGCTCCTAACCGCCGGATATCACCGAGGTAATCGTGACGAGCTTTCAGTTCTTTTAATTTATCTTCCAGTTTAGCACCAATCTGTTCGGCTTTATCGCTTAGATTTTCCTCTTCAATGACATCAATCACGGCGAGAGCTGCTTCACAGGCTACCGGATTCCCTGCATACGTTCCGCCTAACTCCCCTGGTGAGGATGCATCCATGATTTCTGCTTTTCCGACTACCGCACTTAACGGCATACCTGCTGCAAGAGATTTCGACAGCGTCATTACATCCGGTTCAATATCGAAATGTTCACTTGCGAATAAACGTCCTGTACGGGCGAAACCTGTCTGGATTTCATCGGCCACAAAAACAATACCGTGCTCGCTGCAGAAGTCTCTTACTTCCTGCACGAAGCGTTTCGGAGGAATAATGAAACCGCCTTCACCTTGGACCGGCTCCATAACGATACAAGCTACAGTTTCCGGTGCGACCGCGGTGACAAAATACTCCTTGAAGCGCATGATACTGTAATCAATATATTCTTCATCCGTCATCTGCTCGGGTTTGTTTGACATATAAGGAAAAGGAGCCTGATAAATTTCCGGAGTATAAGGACCGAAATTGTATTTATATGGCTTCACCTTGCTCGTCATTCCCATCGTTAGATTCGTACGTCCGTGGAATCCGCGTTCAAAGGATACAACAGCCTGACGATTTGTGTATTTCCTCGCAACTTTGACTGCATTTTCTACAGCCTCGGCGCCGGAATTAAACAGCATCGCCATTTTATCGAACGTACCAGGTGTAATCGTGCATAACTTTTCCGCCAGGTTGATGTAGCTGTCATACATAATCACGTTAAAGCCTGGATGAAGATAGCGGTCCACTTGGTTCTTCACCGCTTCGGTGACTTTTGGATGCGTATGGCCAACGTTAAGCGTGCCAATAGCCCCGGCAAAATCAATCCATTCACGGCCTTCATTATCGATTACCCTTGCTCCTCGTGCATAGTCCGCTATATTTGTATTCCCATTCCCTATTCCTTTTGGTATGTATTTCTTCCTTTTTCTTTGCAAGTCTTCTTTATTCACTATTTTATTTGTCACTTCTTATCCCTCCCATGAAATTTATAGATAATTATGACAATTTTCTGGTACAATTAAAAGTACCAGTTCTTTAAAAATAATGGCACCAGTTAAGTTAGTAGGAGGAAATACACGTGTTTTTCCAAGTTGAAAAAGGAGCCGAACAACCGGCCATTTACAAACAGATTTATACGCATTTAAGAGATCTGATTCTCGATGATCAGCTTACCAAGAAGAAACTTCCGTCCAAACGGAAACTGGCCCAGGATTTGGAGGTCAGCCTCAATTCCGTAGCCCACGCCTATGAACAACTACTAGCGGAAGGTTATATATACAGTGCTGAACGAAAAGGATATTTTGTAGAAGAGATTACAAGTTATATTAAAAGAGACGAAGAAGACGTTCCGTTCCCAGAGGAATTGAAAGAGGACGGTAAAAAGGATAGATTCCAGCCTGAGGTTACTTTTTCACATATTGCTACGGATGCGGAGCACTTTCCATTTAAGAAATGGAGGAAGTATCAACAGAAAGTTATGGAACACCATCGCACCCAGCTCTCTCTTCTTCCCCACCCTCAGGGACCCTATGAACTGCGCGAATCCATCGCAACAATGGTTGCTCTCACTAGAGGTGTCCGCTGCCGGCCTGAACAGATTGTCATCGGATCCGGAACCCAGCCACTGATTCATAAAGTGATGTCCTTACAGGCTAAAGACACGCAGGTGGCTGTCGAAAACCCAGGGTATCAGCGGTTTTATAATTTACTGAAAAACATGGGCTTCCCAGTAAGTCCGGTAGCTTTGGACCATCAGGGAATTTCTATTCGGGCTCTTCGAGAAAGTGATCCTCAATGGGTGTTCGTCACTCCTTCCCACCAGTTCCCAACTGGGACGATTATGCCTATCAATAGAAGAATTGAACTTTTAAACTGGGCAGCCGAGTCACCTGGTCGTTACATAGTGGAAGATGATTATGACAGTGAATTTAAGTATGGAACGGACCATATCCCTTCTTTGCAAAGTCTCGACCAGAACCAGCAGGTCATCTACACCGGAACGTTTTCCAAAACGCTGCTGCCAAGCCTGCGGATCAGCTATATGGTTCTTCCTCCTGATTTGTTACAACGCTACCGGAATGCTTTTGGTGATTGGATCGACGGCCCGTCAGGAATCAACCTGTGGACACTGAAGTATTTCATTGATGAAGGCGAATACGGAAGACACGTTAAGCGGATGAATGCTTACTACAAAGCAAAACGAGCGACGCTTATTCGTGAATTGCGAAAGACTTTTCAAAACAAGATAACGATTCATAATATTCCCGCGGGCCTTCATTTTCTAGTGGATATCGAAACTTCTCTTTCCTATAGTGAGATTGAGGAGCGGGCCAAAGACAATAAAATCGAATTATATACAATTCGCCGCTTCTTCTTACAGGATTATGACATGACGGAGAAAGGGAAGAAGAAACTGGTGATTGGATTTGCGAATATGGAGGATGATAAAGTGCGGGAGTCTGTGAGACGGCTGGCTTTACTTTTCTCATAGACGCTTAATCTAGTAATCACTCATGCAACAAGGCTACTCGAGCTAGACCTAATCATTTGGTACTTTGCAAAAGTTTCCCCTTATAAATAATGACTTTCGTCTCTTCTTGTTTCTTTTATTATTTATTACCTTAAAGGTAAATCCATTTTTTATTTCAATCTGAGTATGTAGGTGGTTTAAGTGCATAGGTGTGAGTTTATGATTATATGGTACAATTTCACAAGCATCACAATCGAGGATAAGGCACTAATTTTAATGCAAAATATAAAGGGGAAAGTACCCCTTTATAAAAATTCATTTTAATATCTTTGATTTTTGATTAACAAATTCCTTTTCAGTTAAAATACCTTTTTCTTTAAGTTCTGCTAATTTTTCTAACTCATTTGCTACACTTGTGTTTGAATAGGGAGTAATTGAGTTTTCAGCAATATAAGCCTCTATTATTTCTTTAATTTCCTCAGCTTTACTTACTTCTTTTTTAGAGAAGATAATAGAATTTTTATCAGTTACAGCTTTATGAACCTTTATTTTATTCTTATCCGTAACTAAGGTGAATTGAATATAGCCAGATAACATGCCTGGTTTTTTAAATTGCACATCTGAAATATTATCCAGTCTTATGGAATCTTTACCTTTAAGCCCTGTAATAGAATTGAAAACACCTTTTCTATGGAAGTGAATAAACTCATTATCAATTGTGACTTTGAGTTTATCTCCATCTTTAAATTGGATTACTTTCTTCACCATTTACCTCCTTCAGAGGTTCATTAGAAACCAAGTTTTTTTGATGTCCATTCTGCGACAGCTTTTTGTTGCATTCCTTTCCACGAAGAAAAATTTGTTGATTGACTTATATAAGTATCAAATTCATAGTTAGGTATTGCTTCAAAATCTTTTTGTGATTTTACTTCAAAAGGGGATTGATCAAGCATTTCTTGAAAGCTATTAAAGTTAGTATGAGCAGACATGAAAGATGGAGGGAATAACTCTTCAAAAGATAGCTCATTATCCCCACTTACTTTACTTGCATTTCTTTCAAATTGCTTTAATTTTCTATCCACCTTCTTGAAACCTTTACCACTCAAAGTTTCCACCTCCTTCCAATTAAATTGTACTACAAAAAATTAAATACCACATTTTTTCTTGTTCATTTATCTTTTGGGGTATTTCCCCCCCTGTATTCGCCTATAATTCAGTGCATTCTAGGCTAACTTCATTAACCATTTCATCCAAGAAAGGTATCGAAGGCATAATTTTGTCGACGCTCTTGATATCGGTGACTACTATTTTCATATATTAAGTTTACCCCTGCTCCCCATTGGTTAAAAAGGGGAAAGAGGTGAATAAAATGGTGAATATTTTACTAATTGCGACGGTAATCTTTATTCTTGCTAATCTAGTTTACTTTTTTTCCAACAAAACTTATCGGAATAGCTATTTCAGCACTGCACTCTTTCTTAAACTATTCTTTGTCTCCCTTGGAATAATTCTTGGTTTTTCCGTGTTATATTACCTTATTTCTTTTAATTCTCCAGTTATAGTTGAAGGGAATGACTCCATGTCACCGGTTGATCCTTCTTTTTGGAACTTCCTTTATTTTAGCGGCGTAACCATGTTTTCGGTAGGTTATGGGGATTATGTTCCGGTCGGTCCCACCCGCTTCTTCGCCTTAATTCAAGCAGGTCTTGGTATTTTTCTTCCTACCGCTTATTTCATAAAAGCACTGGATTCATCTAAGGATGACTGATTAAAGTAAAAACGGTAGACCAGATCAGCGCCGATATAGACCGGAATGAAGATAGAATAACAAGATTCATATCGTTCGTCTTTCCCAGGCTATAAAGCTTAATCTAGTAACCACTCATGCAGTTAGAAAGCCCCACTCCCGGATGAGTGATGACTTTTGTCTCTTCGTGTTACTTTTTTTGAGTTACGGCCTTTCCTCCGTGATAAATCCATTTTCCAATTTCAACCTGCATCTGTACTTAGTATAAGTGCATAGAGAGTCTATTGTTATATGATACAATTCTCCCAGGAACTAAAGTCGAGGGCTTTGCCCTTGGCTTTTATTGTATCTATTAGTCAAAGAGATTGATAAAGATATCTACAAGCGCACTTTGTCCACACGAACATAAACTACTACATTCGAGGTGATCACATGCGATTCTCTAAAAACCTTTCATTAGTATATGAATCCACTCTTTTTCTTTTAGCTTTGACCTCTGTTTTATTCTTATGGTCAAATAATCCAGCTGTTTTAGTATTAGACAGGATTATTTGGGCGATTTTCTTTATTGATGTGGTGGTGAGGTTAGTAAAAGCTGAAGATCGATGGAATTATATTAAAAATAACCCTTTTGATATTATAGCTGCCATTCCTTTAGATAGTATCTTTCAGATTGCCAGAGTAGCAAGGTTGTTTAGATTGTTACGAATAATATCCATGTCTAAAAACCATTTTAAAAATGTCTTTAACATACTTAAAACCAATGGATTAGATCGAGTATTTGTATTTACTTTTGCAATGTTATTCATTTCTACCCTAATCATTAAACACACCGAAAGTAGTATTACCACTTATGGAGATGGCCTATGGTGGTCGATAGTCACAGCAACGACTGTAGGGTATGGTGATATTTCTCCTTCTACTTTGCCTGGCAGGCTTGTTGCCATATTTATTATGATGATCGGCATTGGACTTGTAGGCATGTTAACAGGTTCCATTACTACATATTTCGTGAAATCACACAAAGCCGATAATCCTACTATTACTTTTATAAAATCAGAACTGGATCGTTTTGAAGAACTCACCCCTAAAGAGATAAACCGAATAAAATTACTAGTAGATGATTTAGAACAAGAACATTCCGATACAAATATCCATTCATAGTGACTAATCGTCCAAGATAAAAAAAAGCCCATAAAAAGAGTGGCCAGCATCATTACGATGCGGACCACTTTCAGTTTAATTTACTAGGATTTCCCAACCTTTTTCACTATTAAATTCCTGGTTGATAAGAGGTTTCCGGAATATCTTCATAGCGTTCTGGATCAAGCTCATCCACTGATCCGTCTGCTACACCCTCAATAATGGCTTGCAACCCTGTTTCTACGGCTTTAACAAGCATTCCTTTTTTCTTTTGTCCCATGCTTTGAGTTTGACCTGTAACTTCAAACAGCACGGTTCCACTTCCGTTTAAAGCAAAAGAACCAAGTGCCGTTCCTGGCAAGTCCAGACCTTGACTGTACAACGTAATGTTGTCAAATGGGGAATTTCCCATAGATTGAAGAGCGTCATAAGCAGCCAGATTCAGCTGGCGTGAGAAGTCATAATCATAGGTGTCTTCATACTCCGCATATTTAGCACCGGCTTCGGTTGATGGATCAGGGACAAATTGTCCAGACAGCGACAGTGTGACCGGGTCTGACGTTCCTTCCACGTAATAAAGTCCCTGGTGATGCAAGTCTACAAACACATCAACTTTACCAAATTCATCTTCTAATCCTTTATATACATCGCGTACGGTTTGCGCTTCAGGTGTAATATACCATCCAGGTTCTGAAGAAGAACCTGGTACGTCTTCTGGTTCAGGGGTGTAGTCTAAATCTGGATTAAAATCACGGTTCACATCAAATCCAGGTTGAGAAGAATAGTCATCCCCTTGAATAGTGGCTCTATTTCCAGAATAGTAGTGATTCCACGTCGGACCATCAGCCCCTTCTAATTGAGGGAAGTCCTGTAATACTTCCTCCCACGACATGGCATTTCCACGGCGATCGAGTTCTGAAGCATCCGGGTTCATTTTAGGCAGCGTGACTAGTGTAATCTCTTCGAGCATGGCTTTTACATCAGGAGAGTTGCTGGACCCTAAATGCTTAAGTAGATTTAAAATCGCTTCCGTACCGGTTTTTTCATTACCATGGATTTCACTTTCGATTAAAATGACACGATCGCCTTTACCGACACGGGCTTGGTAAATGTCTCGCCCTTGGTTGGATTGTCCTACTACTTCGACTTCTACTCGACCTTGGCTTGATTGTTCAATCTTCTCAAGTTTTTTAACAAGCTGACCATAGTCTGTAAAGCCGGAGCTGTTGTAAGTTTGCTGCTCAGGTGTACCTGGATGATTCCCCGCCGCGTATGTAGGCAACGCAATACTTGTACAAAGGGCTAGAGTACTGACAACAGTTAAGACTTTTTTCTTCATATTATCCACTCCTCAAATTGTTGTTATTCGCCGTACCCACTAAGCGGAAGGTCATCCCAGAAAGACGTATCTGCATCGTTAATAGAACCATCAGCTAGAGCTTCGAGTGTTGCTTCCATGGCAGTAACGGCTTGTTGAATCAGTTTGCCGTTGCTCTTTTGTCCCAGGACATAATCCTCGTATTCGTGATCGGCCATTCCACGCATTTCAAACAATAACGTGGCAACATCATATTCTACGGCAAGACCGTTACGGCTGATCGTTTCTGCTGATCCACCAGGATACTTAGAAAGTAACCCATAGCCTTTATCACTTACAGCATTGTAAACAACAGAACCAAGCTGCTTTGAACGTTGAAGCACTTCATCATCTACATTTTCTGTTGTCGGATAAAGAATAGATCCTGATACAAGCTCATCTGAATCACCCAGGGTCGTTTGTGTACCTTGGTGATGAAGATCAATCATGTAATCCGGGTTGTACTTTTGTAAAACATTCTCATGGAAGGCCTTCGTTTCAGGCTGTTCACGATCCACATGGTCACGGTTTAAATCAACTCCGTTTGCGTTATAGCGCGTATGTGTACCTGAGACGTAATCATCTAAAGAGAAATTAACATCTCCTTCTGCCCCATCAACATTCAAGCGTGGAGCAATAAGAACGTTTACGTTATCTAGAATTTCTTGAGTTTTCTTACCGTTTGAAGTTAAATTCTGAATAAGTTTTAGAGCCCCTTCTGTTGTTAACGTCTCGTTTCCATGCTGTTGTGTAAGAAATAATACAGTAGGGTTATCTTCATCAGAAGCGAATTTTGCTAAGTATAAGTCTCGACCTTTTACAGATTCTCCGTAAGTTTCAAGCTCCATAGCTTCAGATTGACTGTCAGCTTTCTCCAATACTTTAACCATTTCTTCATAACTGTGAAGGCGTTCATTTTTAATCGTTTCATTGCCCTCATAATTTGGACCATTGGCACTGTTACCTGCTAACACTGGTCCTGTTGCGGCTCCAGCAGCAAGTAAAGTACCAGCTAAAGCCATTGATAAGATTTTTTTCTTCATCAATCATCATCCTCCTTCAATTTTTGCTGTCTATACCACTTCAATAATGAACAATGGAATCCCTTTCATTTAGAGGAAACTAATAACATTTAACTAGATGGGAGTAGGTGTTTTGAAGGAGAGTGTTAATATATCTACCAAATTTAATATAAAAACGAGCACCCCCAACAGGATGCTCGAACGACTAATCTAATATATTCGTTTCTTTCGCTTATTTAATAAGCTTATTTAATTCCGAGTAAGTTACATCGCGGACTGGGAATTAAACGCAAACTTCCTCTCTCGTCCAACTTCTAACATCTACGTAACATTGTCCAGATAAAAAGTATGCCCCATTAATTCTATCGTCCTTGTTCCTTGTTTAAATGTTAACTGCTCTTGTTGAGGCTTGAAATCCCCCTTAGCTTCATACTCCACTTGAAAGTCCTGTCCATCATCTAACCCACTTACATCATAAACCTGATAGTAAATTTCATGTCCCTCTGTGCTTTTGGTCATTCCTTTACTTTTCATTGCGTCGAAATGAATTTCGGCCATCTTTTCACCTCCCTCGCTTTGAACAATTTCTTCATATCCACCGCTTTTTCCTACAGGATAATTACATTAGTAAGTGAAGAAACTGGTTATTGAAGTTACGGATATGAAGGATTATAAAGTTCTGGATTCTCTTTTCCTAAAAAAATAAAACGGTTCTTTCCACTTCTTCATAGGAAAGAAACCGCTTTTTATCACTCACTTATACATATTGAAGACTGACACCATATTTATTCAAAGTCTCACGAATCTCATTCTGCAGTTCTTCAGATGGAAGATCCATCGGCAGTCTTAGAACAGGTTCAATTTTGCCCATCATCCCAAGGGCTGCTTTCACAGGCGCAGGATTCGTATCTTTAAACAGGACATCATTCAGCTCCATTAATTCATAATGGAGTTTTTGGGCGGTGACTACATCCCCGTCGAACCAGGCATCATGCATCTGGGCTACTTTTCCTGGCAGGACATTCGCTGTGGCACTGACAGATCCTACGCCGCCGATCGCAAGCATTGGATAGCAAAGCAGCTCAATACCCGAGAACAGTAGAAAATCACGACCACATTTTAATAGTACACGATTGACATGTTCGAAGTCTTTGTTCGATTCTTTTACTCCGATAATGTTCGGACAGTCTTTGCTCAACTGAGCTAATGTATCCACATGGAGATTCTGTGCGGTACGTCCTGGAATGTTGTACACAATAATCGGTATATCAACAGAGTCTGCGACCGTTTTGAAGTGCTTGTATAATGCTTGCTGGTTCGGCTTGTTATAGTAAGGCACGATGACCATCGCCGCATCCGCTCCGATCTCTTCTGCTTTCTTCGTCAGGCGCATCGTCTCATCGTGATTCGTGGACCCTGTACCCGGTACAAACGGAACTCTGCCATTAATGATCTTATGAGCCGTACTCATGACCTGCACACGTTCGTCCTCTGTTAAAGAGCTTGGTTCCCCAGATGTACCGGTAACTGAAATCGCATGCGTACCATTCTCCAATTGAAATTCGATTAAACTCGAAAAGGTATCAAAATCTATGTCATGATTCGCTTTGAATGGCGTGATGACAGGTGTAACCGAACCTCTTAACTTTGATTTTATCTCTTGATAATCTCTCATCCTATCTCCTCCTTCTCGTTATTTACATACTCATTTCTAACTCTCGTAAATCTCCCTGAGCATGCAGAGCGTCCATTTCAAAGTCAGCAATGAAATTGTTCCACTGTAATGTGGCATTCTCAAAATCTTTGAAAAGAGTGTCTTCAAAGAAAGTGATGGTAAGCTCTCCAGGGTGGTGAATTGATTTGACCTCACACATCCCTTTCGCTTGAAAGAGATTACTCTTTACTGTCACTTCGTAGTGCCCAGGGATCGGCATATAGTAAGAAGGGTCAAAAGAAAATGTACAGGTTCTCCCTTTGCCTTTAACTTCTCCCCTCATTTCATAGCTTTTTCCAAGATATTGATAAATTTCTTCAACTCTACCCGTAGAAATCAGCGCTCTCAAAAGAGTGGAGCTAACTTTTTGCTCGTGTTGCTCTAATTTTGATACCGTCGTGACTCCAAATCTGCCTTTACTGTCTATAGGAAGCTGGCTCATATCTCCTTTGCCTTTGAATCCATATTTATAATCAAACCCAGCAACGACGTGCTTACTGTTGAGTCCATATATATATTGATCCACGAACTGCTGATGAGGAACTTTTGCCAGCTCCTTTGTAAAATCAACAACATAAAGGATATCGACACCAAGCTGTTCAAATACTTTCGCCTTTTCAGAAAGTGGGGTTATAAATTTAGTGATCGTCGGGCCTTTCGGAATAACAGAAGAGGGATGTTGGGCAAAGGTCATAGCCGCAAGTTTTAAGCCCTTATCTTTAGCTATTTTCTTCGCTGTTCTAATAATCTTCTGATGTCCTAAGTGCACCCCATCAAAAAATCCTAAAGCCATAACACATGACTGACTGTTCTCTTGAATATATTGTGTAATCGGGTGTTTGATAGGGATGGTTATCATCCTTGCCCTCCTCCTTCGTTACGTCATTTGCATGTATTTTCCTTCATAAAACGCAAGTGGCTCCCCGTCTTGAAGATTTAAATTGATCACCTCTCCCACATAAAGTGTATGGTCCCCTGCCTCATGGGACTGATAGACATTACAGACAAGGCTGACAAGGGCATCTTCAATTACGGGAAGACCTTCCACCGTTTCAAATTTCACCTGTTTATCTTCTTTAATTTGACCTGCAAAAATCATCGACATTTCCTTTTGATCTCCAGAGAGAATATTGACGGTAAATTGATTAGACTTTTCAATCACTTCATTCATTTTCGCTTTTTTATCGATGGATATAAGCACAAGCTTGGGATCAAGGGAGACTGACATAAACGCATTGGCGGTCATGCCGTGCACCTGCCCTTCAACTTCTGACACAATCACCGTTACCCCTGTCGCAAACTTCCCCATAGCCGTTCGGAACATACGATTGTCCATCATAATCACCTCTTGTTAATTTTTCTTGCTCAAGTAACAAACGTCGGTTTGCGCTTTTTCAACTTCGGCTCTGTGAGCGTTACTTTCTTATTTGAATGAATATCTAGAACTTCTGATGCTTCATCAAACCAACTGTCAGGGGCTTCGTGTCCCCAAAACGTCTGACGCATTGGGTCATTCAGATCCCAGCGCACCGGTTTAAAGTCTGGGTCACTTGTTAAATAATCTCCGTTATAGAGTTCGATACGATGACCATCTGGATCCCGCAAGTAAAGGAACAGCGCATTCGATAAGCCGTGCCGCCCAGGACCGCGTTCAATCGATGGGCCGTAACCCATTGATGCAAGCACATCACAGCCATCGATCAAATTCATCGGATCTTTTAACCAGAAACCGATATGGTGGAGCCTCGGTCCCAGCCCATTCATATAAGCAACATCGTGGACACTTGGTTTACGATGCAGCCAGGCCGCCCATATTTTCTTTTCTTCCCCTTCGGTATATTCAGAGCAGGCGAAGCCTAGTTGATTGATATAGTGATCGTATGCTTTCCCTACATCCGGGACCATGCAGTTAAAATGGTCAATCCGCTGTACCTTCGCCCCTTTATGATAGTGATATTTCTGGATCATTCGTTCAGCCTGATCCATTTCCGCATAGTACTCCACAGGCAAACCAGAGAGATCTTGAATTCTAAGCGCCCGGCCAACTGCTTCCTGGGAGCCCGCTTCCATCCACTTCACTTCGGTGCCCTGCCCTTCATAAAAAGCAGCGAGTTGATCTAAGTCTTTTTCAGATTTTACTTTATAGCTGATCACTTCAACGGCAGGAATATCCCTTTTCTTCAGTACAATACTATGGTGATTATGCTCTTCAAGCCCTCTGAAAAATATTTTTTCATCATCTGACGCTGTTTCTATGAAACCAAGAGCTTCATAAAAAGCTCTTGATTTCTCTAAGTCTGTGACATGTAAAACGGCGCGTCCCGCACGGATGATATCAAAATCCATTGTCTTCACTCCTTATACGTTTGTATAGTTTGGTTTGGAAGTTTTTACTTTCTCCAGGAAATCTTGCACATAGTCTTTATAAGGCTCTTTATTGAATTGCTCAAAGTAAGTCATCCCCATTTTCACTGGGTCACCGAAGAAGTAATACTCATAGTGAGTCTGCCTGCTGCCAAAAGCACTCATCGTAAGATCCCAGGCAAGACGGAAAAGTTTCACACGTTCATAGCCTTCCATATTCTTAGACTGCAGCGCGCGATTGACAATCGGTCCAATTTCTTCGTGATGGAAATCCTCTTCTGTTGGAATGCCCATCAGCCCGGAGGCTCCTAGTATTCGAAGTATTTCTACAAGGCGTGGATAAATTCTTGGATACCAGTTTCTAGCTGCGTTCAAAGCATCAAAGTCAGGGGTCATCGTGCCCCATTTATCGAGCTTGGCATTGTGCTCAGCTTTAAAGAGGTGAGACTTCATCGTTTCAAGCGCCAGCATAATTTCGGTACCTTTGTCCTGGACGTGCTGGAACTTATCGATGCCAATGGATTCCATAAGGTTTAAGACAATCCCCAGCAGGAATTCCGTTTTGACAACGTTTTTAGCCACCACCTGGTGGGACATATGCACAACAGCGTTTGTCTCTGTGAAAGTGCGGTTACAAATGGAAGAATTTCCACAAACAAAAACTTTCTCCCAGGGGACGAACACATTATCAAAGTAAACAATGGCATCTCCCTCTTCAAAACGGCTGCTTAATGGGTGATCCCAGGTGTTCTTACCGTTATCAAAGGATTCACGGCTGATGAACTTAAGCCCTGGCGTATTGTTTGGTACCACAAAGGCAAGAGAATAAGGATCATCGAGCTCGCCAGCCTTTTTAACGGTTGAAGGGAAGACGAGGATCTCATCCGTAATTCCACCTTGAGTGGCAAGTAAGCGTGCACCTTCGACAATAATTCCGTCCGAACGTTTCTCAACGAGATGAAGCGCTACATTCGCATCCTTTTGCTCATACTGTGCTTTTTGACGGTTCACTTGCGGGTGAATCAATGTGTGCGTCAAGCTGATATCATTTTCCCGTGCGTAGTCATAATAATTTTTTGCATTCTCTGCGAACATCGGGTCATCTTCGCCAAACAAGTCATTGGCTACCCCCATAGCCATAACTTCTGCATTCAAATAGTCAGGTGAGCGTCCCATCAACCCTCCGGAAAGACGTGCCCATTCCTGAATCGCTTCTCGACGCTTGATTAAATCATCTATTGTTTCAGGCCGGTAAAAAGTCATCCCTACTTTGTCGCCTGTTTGAGGAGAGGTATAGAGCATCTTTTCAGATTTTTCATATTGAAGGTCATATAAATCCGCCATAGACTGAACAACATTTTGGAAGGCTGGATGAGTCGTCGGGTCGTCGACACGCTCTCCGTGAATATAGATATTATTCTTAGCATTTTTTAACTTCTCTTTATATTGAGCACCTGTTTTTGCTGGCATAAATAAACTCCTCCTTGATTATTTTTTTCCAAATTGCGGGATGCGGTGTTCTCCCAGCGCTACATGGATGATTTGCACTTCTGTATAAAATTCAAAGGCATAATGTCCGCCTTCGCGCCCAATTCCACTGTGTTTGGAACCACCGAATGGAGTTCTTAAATCCCGCACATTCTGAGAGTTAATCCACAACATTCCAGAGTCAACCGCTTGCGCAACCCGGTGACCTCGCTGAAGATCTTTGGTCCACACATAGCCCGCCAGTCCGTAACGAACATTATTCGCTAGATCGACCGCTTCCGCTTCATCTTTGAAAGTCATCACAGCAATTACTGGACCGAAAATCTCTTCCTGTACCACTCTCATTGATGTGTCTGCGTTAAGAAGCAAAGTTGGGGCTACAAAATTGCCGCGGCTGTGTTCTTTCGGAACCGATCCACTGATAACCTGACATCCTTCTTCTTCCGCCAGTTCTAAATAGCTTTTCACACTTTCATAGTGTTTCGTATGAATTAACGGTCCGACCTGCGTGTCTTCTTTCATTGGATCACCGACCACAATATTCTCTACTCGATCTTTCAGAGCTGCGATAAAATCTGAAGCGATGTCTTCGTGGACATATAATCTTGAGTTGGCTGTACAGCGTTCTCCGTTAAATGAGAATATCCCCCACGTGCAAGCATCGATTGCCCGCTCAAAGTCTGCATCATCAAACACGATGATTGGGGATTTCCCACCTAACTCCATCGAAAAGCTCTTCAGCGTGTCTGCTCCATTTTTCATAATTTCAGATCCTGTGGACGTTTCTCCTGTAAACGAGATCAACTCCACATCTTCATGAGCGACTAACGACGCCCCGGCCGTCTCCCCATAACCATGAACGACATTGAAGACCCCGTCAGGAAGACCAGCTTTATCAATAATTTCAGCTAAGCGATTCGCTGTAAGCGGTGACCATTCGGCAGGTTTTAACACGACTGTATTTCCG
Organism: Halobacillus alkaliphilus; assembly: GCF_900113125.1. Lineage (GTDB taxonomy): Bacteria > Bacillota > Bacilli > Bacillales > Halobacillaceae > Halobacillus > Halobacillus alkaliphilus. The sequence goes on from NZ_FOOG01000007.1 coordinate 41,503, forward strand.
GTAGCAAGCGCTGGTGCAATCTTCCACGTCTCAAGCATGAATGGTGCGTTCCAGGGAGTAATTAACCCGGCTACTCCAACAGGCTTATGGATCGTGTAGTTAAGAAAGTCATTATCCACCTGGTAGGCATCTCCGACCAGACGACTTTTCACCATCTCTGCGTAGAATCTGAAATTGTGAGCAGCGCGAGCGACCATTTTCTTCGTTTGGCTGATCGGCAGGCCCGTATCGTATGATTCAAGCGGAGCAATTTCCTCAATATGCTCATCAATCAAGTCTGCAATTTTGTAAATGTAGCTTAACCGTTCATTTTGAGAAAGGCTTCCCCAATCTCCTTTGAAAGCTTTCCTGGCTGCTTTTACCGCTTTGTCTATATCCGCTTCCGCTCCAGAAGCTACTTTGTTGATTTTTTCATTGGTAAACGGGTTATAATTATCAAATTGCTCGTGATTTTCCGCATTTACAAAAGCTCCATCAATGTAAAGCTGAATATCTTTCACTTCTTTGATCACACGTTTTCCTGCTTGGTTAATATCAGATAAAGTAAGTTCACTCATGCTTATCCTCCTATTTGATAGCGCTTTCTTAATTGCTCAAAAAAATAATTTCCTTCCATGGACTAAATTTGCAAATATTTGCTAAAGTTTGTATATTCAAATTATCACACAGGCTTATTTATATTAAAAATATCTATAATATCTATATTACATATGATTTTCATATACATAATTAATGGGGGATAAAACAATGGATATTAAGCAATTACGATATTTTCGTACAGTTGCTGAGGAAAGGCAAGTAACAAAAGCAGCAAAAAAGCTACACATGGCTCAGCCTCCTCTCAGCCAGCAGATTAAATTGATAGAGGAAGAACTTGACCTGAAGCTGTTTGACCGCCATGGTCGTAAACTCGAATTGACGAGCGCAGGAGAAGTGCTTTATCAAAAAGCAGGTCAGATCCTTAACGAGTTAGAGGAAACTCTTGTAGAAGTTAAAGAGACCAATGAAGGAATTACAGGTACTCTTCAAATAGGTTCCAACAAATCATGCTTTTCGTCCTTAACGGGTCCGTTAAATCAATTGAGACAACAGTATCCCCAACTGACCTATCAACTTAGAGAAGGAGACACCTACTTTCTGGCCGAGTGTATTCGAAGACGAGAAATTGAAATGGCCGTTGTCCGCCTTCCATTTGAACGGGATGAATTTGAAATGATCCCTCTTTCTCCTGAACCTTATGTATTAGTGACCCCTGCCTACTGGGAAGTGTTCTCGGCAGGTACTGTAGAAGTGGAAGTCGAGGACTTAAAAGGCATTCCGTTAATGCTATTACACCGCATCAGCGGTATGGGACAATTTGAATTGGTCGTGGATGAGTGCAGGAAGCATGGGTTTGACCCTAATGTTATCTGTGAATGCCCAGATCCAACCATGCTATTATCACTCGTAGCTAATGGAATGGGAGCATCCATTGTTCCGCGCTCTACCTTAGAAGCGTTTTCTTTTTCGAATATCAAGAGCTATGAGTTTAGAAATGCGGATATTGAAGCGAAAGCTGTAATTATCTGGCATAAAGACCGGTATCTAACGAAAGCTTCGCGAAGGTTGCTGCGATTGTTTGAATTAAACGAGACTGACTTATAAGGATTGAGGCAGGAAATCTTTGCAATGCAGGTAGTGAGTCTTATGGTTGGAGAGGATAACTCCTTTAGGTATCATTTATAGCTTGATCATAAAACCTGCTTGGGCGATCCTTCCTCAAGCAATTTTGTGTTTATCTAATATAAAAAGAACTTCCTACAGATTTGGAAGTTCTTTTTATATTACTATGCTATCGTGCGTTTACCCTTTCCGTTTGAACGCCCTCCTCTTCAATCTGCCTGTTTGAAGTGAACAAACTTAAACCAATAAACACAGTGGTTGATAGAGGTAAAGCATAGAACAGAGGATCTACATGGGTCCAAGGGTAAGCAAGAAGGTAGCCTTTTCCAAAAAGAGCCTCAGAAAGACCAAAGGCTACTGACTGCTTTTCATGCAAAAATAAGAAACCGAACATGCTGACTCCAAACCCGGTAATAATACTGTAAACTGCTCCTGCACGGGAAGCTTTTTTCCAATAAAACGCTCCAACTAACGCAGGAAGGAACCCGGCAGCGCAAATTCCGAACCAGAAAGCGGTAGCCTGCGCGATGACTCCTCCTGGTAAAAGGTAAGCAAGAATTACAGATAAAATGACACCAACAATGACCCCAAGGCGTGCTGGGCTTATAACATTTCCTAACACGGATCGAATGCCTAATGTTTTCAGGATGTCTTCACCAAACGCACTTGCCTGTACGTGGATAAGAGAGCTTACGGTAGAAATCGTCGCTGACAGAAGAGTGAGCGTAAATACATAGATGAACCAACCGGGCATGAGTGTATTGATAAACTTTGGAATGACAAGATCAGGGTTTCCACCCGCTACACTAATCGAAAGTTGTCCCGCTGTTTCCATAAAATATACATTACTGAGCGGACCGATCATGTAAGCCGCTCCTGTCATGAAAAAGATAAAAATTCCACCCACAAGAACAGAGCGATAAAGAGCACGGTCGTTATTTACGGTCATGCAACGCATCGCTAACTGAGGCTGTGCAAGAACCCCAATACCGACGCCCATGATAATCGTGCTGACAAGTGTCCACCACATTGGCGAGCCCAATTCCGGCATACTTGTCCACCCCTGATGTCCCTGAGATGCGAGGGAATCAGGAACCATCGATTTAAGTGATGCCAGTGCCTGATGACCATCCACAATGCCCCCTACCGCTTGATAACTGGTAAATAAGAAGATCGCCATCCCGATGAGCATGATCACAGCAGCGAAGGCATCGGTATACATGACGGCCTTAATACCTCCACCAATGACGTAAAGTGCGATAATCACGGCAAGAATCAATAATGCTGCATTAAAGTTCATCGACAAGGTTTCCTGCAGGAAGCGACCACCGCCTATCAACACAATACTAGTGTAGGCAGGCATAAAGATGAAAATGACCACACCTGAGAATACCGTAATGAACTTCGAATTATAATGCTTTCCTAATAAAGAAGGGAAAGTCGTAGCGTCTAATTTCAGCGAGAGCCTGCGTATCTTTTTACCAAATACAGCAAAAGCCACGAAGATTCCCAGCACAATATTTAAGAAAGCAAGCCACAATAGACTTAATCCATAAATAGAAGCAACACCTCCAAAGCCGACCATGGCGGACGTACTAATAAACGTAGCTCCGTAAGACAAAGCCATAACGATGGGGTTAATATTCCTTCCGCCTACTAGATAGTCCGCTTCAGACGTTGTCTTTTTATAGCCATAATACGCTAACAGAGACATAACACCGATGTAAGCCAGACATAAAGGGATTAATACAGATAGGTTCACTCTCGCTCACCTCCGCCCCGATTCCACATGACGGCCCCGTAAATCACACAGCCAAGTGCGGACAACACGGTAGCGACCCACACAAATGCAACAGACACATCTTCAATACCTAACATATTCGCCCTCCTTTAATATTGGGGTGCTAAGAGTGTTTTTACAGAAAGCGCTTTCACCAATCCTAAAAGAAGAAGACCTTATTCAGGTCCTTTATCATTTCTATCTAAACCGGCTGTGGATATTGTTATGTTTATAGGTTTTATGCTGAAACTCTACTAGTTCCAGAGACAAAGCTAAGTATTTTTCTTCAAGAATCGAAGCAAAGTGTTCCTTCATCACATCAAATAGTTTTTCGCAGGTGGCCTGCTTTGCTTCTTCACTTCTGCCTTTTCCTATTTTTAACGTTGTATGAACGAACGAGTCATCCTCTTTCCCATCAGCAATGCGATACTCCGTGACTTTATGGGCCCTTACACGGATTCCACCAACCGGATAGGTATCACCAAGTTCAATTAACACCTGACCCAGCTTATGGAGCAGACTTTGAATATCCGTCTGAGGACTTAGGTTATCCGTATATTCTACAATCACATGCGGCATGATTCTTCCTCCTTCTTGTCAGCTTGGCTCCCCGGTAATCGTATTGACCAGGCGTCCTAAGCCTACAATCTCTGTAATGACCTCGTCTCCTACTTTTGTATCCACTGTTCCTTTGGGGGTACCTGTCAGGATAAGATCCCCTGGACTTAGCGTCATAAAGCTGCTTAAATATTCAACGAGCTCAGGGATATCAAAAATCATATCCTTCGTGGAGCCTTCCTGCACCAGTTCGCCATTCACATACGTACGCAAAGCTAGATTCATAGGGTCTTGAACTTCTGCGGCATCGACCAGCCACGGGCCAATCGGCGTGCAATGATCCCGGTTCTTTACTCGCAAGTTGGGCCGGTAATAATTTTCCAAGTAATCACGAACCGCATAGTCATTGGCAATCGTATAGCCGGAAATATAACTGTATGCGTCTTCTTTTTTCACGTTTTTTGCTTCTCGCCCAATGACGACAGCCAGTTCACATTCATAATGCATATGAGTCACATCAGAAGGACGATAGGTTTTGCCTCGGTGACCGACAAAAGTGTTTGGTCCTTTCAAAAATACAAGCGGCTCTTCCGGTGCATTGAAAGAAAGCTCGCTCGCATGATCAAAATAATTTAATCCAAGTGCAAAACTTGTTTGAGGCTCAATTGGGGGCAGCCAAACCACCTCTTCCTCCGCCACTTGCTGACCATTGTCCAGTTGAATACCTTCAGAATGCTCCGTCGCCTTATAAATTCCGCCTTGAAAAGCTACCCGTGCTGTCTTCATAATCTAATCCCTCCTACGGCTGCTTCTTTTTTTACCTTATTTTCAAGGACGCCTACCTGCTCAATATCTATTCGAATTTGGTCCCCATCCTTTACACGAGGAGGATTTTCTGGAATACCGACAAGCAGCGTATCACCTTTTTCAAGGGTCATAAATTCGGTGACATCTGAAAGCAGCTGCGCAACCGAACGAACTAGATTCCCTGTATGATTTTCTTGCTTACATTCCCCATTCACATAGACACGAATAGTCAGGTTGTCAGGGGTCGGTACGTCATCACGCTCTACGATCCACGGACCTGCAGGACAAAATCCATCACGTGATTTATGCTTAACCGCCGGTCTAAAAACGCTTTCATGAGGGACACTAATATCATTAACAATTGTATAGCCCTCAATATAGCTCATGGCTTCATCCTCACTGACCCGTGAAGCTTTTTCCCCGATCACGAGGCCAAGACAGGCTCCCACTTCAAGTTCTGATACATCCTCAGGCATGGGGATAACGGTCTGATTCCCAGTAATCGTGTTTTTAGGTTTGATATAGAGAATCGGAGCTTTTGGAGGGGATTTGTAGGGATCCTGATGTAAGGCGTCTTCCATTTGATCCAGTGCACCTTGATAGTTTAGTAATGTACCGTAAACCGTACCTGATATCGGGGGATCCCAGGTATAATTGGATGAATCTACACTTCCATTCCATTGAACAGTACCTTCATTCAGATGAACGTCAATTTCCTGCATCTGCAACCTGCCGCTAAATTTAGCTTTCGCTTTGGGCATTCCATTCACTCCTTCTAGTAAGAATCATGTCATTTTGTAAAATATTCACAATTATCATGTAATTACAAAGTAACACTCGACCTTTTATATATAAAATATTGATTAAGTTCGTTTTGCATATGAAAAAAATATAACTCTGTTTTATTAGGTAAACAACTCACTTTAACTGATCATGCCCACCTCTTTATACTTAATATTTTTGGCGTTCATATGATTATAGGAAGATCAACTCGATTTCTATTCAGCTAGAAGATAAATTTTCTCTGCCCTAAAGACCTCAGAGCTCTTCTCTTACTTTGCACCACTGTAATCTACCAAAAAAAGAGCCGAAAATCGGCTCCTTCCTTGATTATCTTTGAATTTTAGTTAAATGGTCAAAAAGTATCTTCGTCGCGTCCAGCTGGCCGGCTACTTTTCCGGTTAAGGAGGATGCTTGCGACAACGGTCCTCCAGGCCACGTGTGTCCTCCACCTTCAATGGAGTAGAACACAACTTTCTCTTCTTCTTGCGGGTAAGAGTTTTTTATAATGGAGAATTCTTCGTCCTCCATAACCCGCTCGTAATGATTGTTTCCACTGTCTCCCCAAGATGCTACAAAAAACTCAACTGTTTTTTCTGCAGAGAGCAGCTGGTCAATCATGTAGGTTGAATCATAATAGCCATCATAAGGCACGAGCTTATCACCCGTTCCCATGATGAAAAGCATCGGCATAGGTTTGCTCCATTGAAACTTCTCGGCTAAATCTTTGACCAGGGGGCCTGAAACTCCTCCCACCCCGGCAAAAACATCCTGGCATTCAAGTCCAAGCCTCAAGCTGAAGGCCGATCCGTTGGAGAACCCCGTGGCATAAATTCTGCTTTCATCCACGGGATACCGTTGTTTAAACCATTCAATCAATTCCAACACAAACCCGACATCATTGACCTTCCGCTGAAACGCCGTATTTTTCTCTCTGCCTTCATTCCACTGCTTTGTCATCCGGTCTGAAGGATCGAAATGAACTGCATCAGGAAAGACGGTTATAACTTGATGATCTTCTGAGAGTTTGTGGAATGCTGTAACTTTCATATGGTGCCTTGCACTGCTTCCAGCGCCATGAAAGCAGAAAACAACAGGTAAACACGGCTCCATATGCTCAGGTAGACTGTAATAAAAGGTTCGATTTCTTTCTTCAAATGTCATGGTTACTGGTCCGAGAACTTCCAAGATGATCTTCCTTTTCTCATTATATTAATGACTTCCTGTTCCTGATGAAACTCGTTGCTTTTCAAAATCCACCACATCTTCCGTTGCGAGCGGAGTGAGTGTAAAGCCCGTGTAGCCATAAATGATGGCAATAATCGGAGAAATAAAACAGATAAACGAAAACGGAATATAACCGATTCCGACATTCAAGGTGGTCATAATAAACGCTCCCGTTACCCCCCATGGAATTAAAGGGTGGACGAGAGTCCCCGCATCTTCAAGCGTCCGGGACATATTTTTAGGATGAAGATTCGTCTGCTCATAACTTTCCTCAAGCATTTGCCCTGGAAGAATTATAGACAGATACTGTTCACCTACAACAACATTGATTCCTATACAAGATAAAACGGTAGACGTGATAACATTGCCACGGCTTCTCAAGAAACTTTTTAAACCTGCAATAATGGCATGAGCTAAGCCGATTTCCCTTATGATACCCCCGAATGAAAGCGCTATCAAAATTAGCGATACACCAAATAGCATACTATCTAACCCGCCTAGTGACAATAAGTTATCAATTGCTTCTACTCCTGTATCCGCCGTGTACCCGAAATGCGCTGTATTCATAATTGTACCAAGGGACACCCCTGGAACCGTATAAAAAGTAGTGAGTACTGCAGCCATCAACCCGATAATCAAAGATGGAATCGGACTAACTTTTCTAAAAGCAAGAATGATAATAAGCAGAGGAGAAATAAGCGTGACGGGTGTCAGCATAAATTCATTATTCAACGTCGTCATCATCGATTCTACTTTTCCTATATCGGCTGCCTCTCTACTGGAAAATATTCCAATTGCTGCAAAGATCCCGAGCGTAATAATTAAGCTTGGAATGGTTGTCCAAAGCATATGGCGGATATGCTGGAAAATATCAACTTTAGCTGTAGCTGCAGCCAAGTTTGTCGTATCCGATAGAGGGGACAATTTATCTCCAAACAATGCGCCGCTTACAATAGCACCGGCCGTTACAGCTGGAGAAATAGACATCCCATAAGCCACGCCCATCAAGGCAATCCCGATTGTACTAATGGCACTCCAGGAACTTCCCGTCATCGTGGCTACTACGGCTGTAATAATTACAGCACTAACTAAAAACAGGGATGGAGATAGTACTTGCAGACCGTAGTATGTAATGGTTTGAACGGTACCATTCAATACCCAGACACCAACTGTTATTCCGATCAAGCTTAAGATAATGATGGCAGGGACACCATACGAGACTCCTTTTGTCATAGCTCTTTCTAACTCTTTCCACTTGTACCCTAATCTAAGTCCATACAACGTAACAATCACCGCAGCAATGACAATTGGAATATGAGGCGCTGTGCCATAGACTAAAATGCTGACTCCAAGGATGGCAATGATCAAAAGAATAACAAGACTCGAAACGAGAAACGAAGGCTTTCTTTTTTCCATGTAATTCCCCTCTCCAGGATTATTGAAAAAATTCTACCGTTTTCTTCCTTTCTTGATTAACCTCATTTTAGCCACCAGTAAAGCGCGAGGATCGAACCTGCACGCCTACAGCTATCGGTTCTATCTATATTAACTCGACTAACATTCCATATGGGTTTTCAATATAGTCAATGAACCGGTTCGTGAAGGCAACTGATTGAGAACCGTCGGCAACTCGGTGATCAAAAGTCAGCGTCACATTCATCATCTGTCTGATGACAATTTCCTCATCAATTACTACGGGCATTTTCTTCGTTTTATGGAAGGCCATCAAGCCCGTTTCCGGATAATTTAAAATCGGTGTCGCTCCGGTGCTTCCCATCGGACCGACGTTACTAATGGTAAAGGTCCCTCCCCGTAAGTCCTGTCCAGAAAGCTTATTATCCACCGCCTTTTTCGTTAAGTCTTTCATCTGTTTATGGATCTCTACTAATGATAGATTTTCAACGTTTTTTAAAACAGGTACGATTAACCCTTCGTCAGTTCCGGTGGCGAGTCCGATATTATAAGACGATTCTAAAAGGATTTCTCCTTTCTCTTCGTCTAACTTAGAGTTAAATATCGGAAATTCTTTAAGGGATAGCTGGAGAGCTTTGATAAAAAAGGCGGCAACCGATACTTGGATACCTGGACGACGGTCTGTGCCTTTCTTCAGCTGATCTTTCAGCTTTAATACTTCCGTCATATCCACTTCATCAAAATGAGTGACGTGGGGAGCCGTATAAAGCGATTGGGTCATTTTTTTGGCAATTTGTTTTCTTCGGCCTTTGAATGGAATAGTTTGCTGCTGTCTTTCTCGTTCGACTGGCTGCTGTTTTTTCACTTCCTCTTCTTCTTTAACAGGAGAAGGCTGCGACTTCGCTTCCATAAAAGCGAAGACATCTTCATCGAGGATCCTTCCTCCTTTTCCTGTCCCCTGAACCTCTTCAATCTTGATGCCCTGTTCTCTGGCAACCCTCCTTGTATGAGGGGAAGCCTTCACTCGAGTAGATGGAAGGTCCCAATTGAAGTTTCTTGGTCCAGAACTTTGAGACGTCTCTGTACTTGGCGCCTGTCCAGCAAGTACTTGTTGCTTAGAGGACTGCTTTTGTTCAGATCTCATCGTTAAAATGGTCGTCCCCACTTCGATCACATCGCCTACGGCATAATGAATGTCCTCAATGACTCCTTCTGCTGGCGCGGTCAGTTCAGCCGTCATTTTGTCTGTCTGAACTTCAATAAGAGGAGCGTCATTTTTCACAAAGTCCCCTTTTTTCACAAAATAATAAAGAATTTCAGCTTCATGCATTCCTTCCCCAATATCGTGCAATTTTACATCCATGCTCCGGACCTCCTAGTATGATAATGCCTTATTGATGGCATGAATTATTTTTTCACTGCTTGGCAGGTATTCTTTTTCGAGAGAATACACAGGCACTGGTGTGTCAAAACCCGTAACCTTTTGAATGGGAGCTTTCAAATAGAAAAAGGCAGAATCATTAATAACGGATATTATTTCTCCGTTAACTCCACCCGTCGCTGGCGCTTCATGCACAATAACGGCACGACCTGTCTTCTCTACAGATTCCTGGATGGTTTCTTTATCTAATGGGTAAAGCGTTCTTAAATCAATAACCTCACATGTAGCGTTTTGCTGCTTTTCGAAATGTTCGACAGCTTTCATAGTATCCGGCACCATCGCTCCCCATGTTAGCAACGTAACGTCATTTCCTTTCTTCTGATAGGAAGCTTTTCCGAGCTCGACTGTATATTTTTCTTCAGGGACCTCCGTACGGAGCGAGCGATAACTTCTCATTGGCTCTAAAAAAAGCACCGGGTCCGGATCTTCAATACTTGCGATCAGCAACCCTTTGGCATCATAGGCATTTGATGGAATCACAACCTTCAGTCCAGGAATTTGCGTAAATAAAGCTTCTACACTATCTGAATGAATTTCCGGTGCTTTTACTCCTGCCCCGTAAGGAGCTCTAATAACCATCGGCACCGTATAACGTCCCATCGTACGTTGCCTCATCCTAGTGGCATGGGTCATTAGTTGATTGAATGCTGGATAGATAAAGCCTAAAAACTGCATCTCAGCGATTGGACGAAAACCATTAATAGAAAGACCGATCGATGTTCCAATGATTCCTGATTCGGCAAGCGGAGTATCGATAACACGTTCTTCCCCAAACTGAGCGAATAATCCTTCTGTGGCACGGAAAACGCCTCCGTTTTTCCCTACATCCTGCCCAAGAACGATGACGGATTCATCTTCTTCAAGCATCGTTCTCAATGCATCTGTCACTGCCTGAACCATCGTTAATTTCTTCACTTGAATAGCAGTCGTCATGACATTTGCCCCCTCTTTATCTTCCTATGTTGTTCCCGCTGTTCTTCCAGCGTCCAAGTCAGCTTTTCAAATACGTTTTCAAACACATCATCAATATTCGCCTCAGGGTACTTTTGCATTTCATCTAGAGCCGTGTTGATTTCATTTGTGATTTTATTCTCAGTATTCGTTAACCACTCTTCATCCCAGATCCCTTCATTTTTCATATACTTTTCCAACCTTGACAGCGGGTCGGTAGTTTTTCTTCTGTTATCGATTTCTGCTTGATCACGGTATTTCGACGGATCATCCGCTGTCGTGTGAGCACCATATCTCCATGTGACGGCTTCAATAAGCGTCGGTCCTTCACCGTTGCGAGCTCGTTCTACTGCCTTTTTTGTTTCTAGATAAACAGCCGCAATATCATTTCCATCGATTCGAATACTTGGAATTTCATAACCTAATCCTTTTTGAGCAATCGTTTTTGAGTTCATCTGCTTTTCCATTGGCACGCTGATGGCATAACCATTATTCTGGTTAAAGAAGACGACCGGAACTTTGAAAACGCTTGCAAAATTTAGCCCTTCATGGAAATCCCCTTCCGATGTTGCACCATCTCCAAAGTACACGAGGGAAACCCGGTCTGTGTTTTTCTTTTTCTCTGCCCAGGCGACTCCGGTAGCGTGAAGCAGCTGAGAGGCGATTGGAACCGCTGGTGGAAAGATGTTCTTTCCTTCGGGAGGGATCCCACCTTCTATACGGCCGACCCAATATAATAATAGATTGCGGAGCGAGTGACCGAATGTCATCGTTGCCGCATGATCCCGGTAAGTTGGGAACATCCAGTCACCTTCCTCAACCGCTAAAGCACTGCCCACTTGGGCCGCTTCCTGCCCCTCATAAGGTACATAAGTTCCGATTCTACCCTGGCGTTGAAGGTTTACGCACTTTTTGTCCATCATGCGCGCTCTCAACATCTTTTCATAAAACAGTTTGAGCAAATCAGCCGTCAGCATGTCCGTTATTTCGGAATTAACAGCTTCCCCTTCTTCACTGATGTATTGCATTATTGGAAATTTCTCAAGCATGTTCATTGCTTCAACACCCCTTTTTCATCTTTTTGCTGCTCTTTCAAATAGGCTTCCAGACAGTCGATGAAGTATTGATTGTCTTTCTGCTCACCAATAGTTACACGAATCATTGTCGGATATCCCATTAAGTGACCTGGTCGGATAATCACTCCAAGATTTAATAGATACTCATAAACCTCTTTAGCAGGAAAGCCGATATCAACCATAATGAAGTTGGTTTGTGTTGGAAAATAAGATAGATTCATAGCTTCGAATTGCTTCGCTAATAACTCGCGCCCCTCTTTATTCAATCGAATGCTTTCATAAAGAAACTCATCATCATCCAAAGAAGCGGAGGCCGCTGCTTGAGCCAGTCGGTTGATATTAAATGGCTCTTTAACTTTATGGAGATCGTTTACCATTTCAGTTGCCATTAGTCCGTAGCCAATTCTTAACGCTGCTAGACCGTAGACTTTTGAAAAAGTCCGTAAAATCACCATATTTTTGTACTGATCGAGTAACGGGACAGTTTCCAAATATTGAGAGGAATCTGTGTATTCATAATAAGCTTCATCCATCACAACTATGACGTGGGAGGGGACTTTTTTAATAAAAGCCTTTAAACGTTCTTTATGTACGATCGTGCCAGTGGGGTTATTAGGATTGCAGACGAACACCATTTTTGTTTTCTCGTTAAAGGATTCGCCCATTTCCTCTAAATCGTGCACGCCTCCCTCCTCCATCTCAATCTCAATGGGAACGCCGCCTTCGATGATGACATTTGTTTTGTAGCGTGGAAATGTCACCCCTGCCATCAATACCTCATCACCTTCGTTTATGTAAGTTCTAGTTAGTAATCGGATAATCTCATCTGAACCATTTCCAAATACGACTTGATTAGATGACACAGCGAGTTTATTCGCTAATTTTTCTGCCAGCAGCGGTGAAGTAACCTCCGGATATAACGGAATTTCCTTCATCTCAGCACGTATTGCTTCTGCTGCAAGCGGAGAATAACCAAAAGGATTCTCGTTGGAAGCCATCTTTACAATTTTTGAAAGTCCTTTTTCCCGCTTTAATTCTTCCACCGGTTTCCCCGGAGAATACATCGCAATCTGATCGATTTGTGGACGTGGTTTTACCATAAACTTTTCCCCTTTCTGACATCCATTTTCAGGAAATTATTATCACCAATGTTTATTTTAGAATTATCTAAATTTTCCATCAAGAATGCCATTTAAAGTTTAACTACGTTATCGCATTAAAACTTTTTTATTGGATAACGCCTAAATCTTGTCATTACAGGACTTTACATTAATTGCAGAATGAAAAATTTGTCTTAATTTATCGAAAACTTATTTATCTTTTTAATAAAAAACAAAAAAACCCCCTTAGGTAATCCATAAAATGGATCACCTAAGGGGTTAATCATTTCCTATAATTCGAGGGCAGGCTGTTAATCCGTCTTCAAATGTTTCTTGAATTCTTTCATGGTACGCTCAGTGATATTTGTCGTGTAGATTATCGGCCGAATAGAGGAAGGATAATTCGAGAACGTAGTCAGTACGCTAAAGTCCTCCCTCCAAGATCTGGTGATTTCGGGATATATCTTCTGCCATGTATCGCAGAAGGCGTCCAACTGCTTTTTAGCTTCTTCATTACTGTTGGACTGATAGAAAGCTTTCATTGCTTCTTCCAGGCAAGGAAGACCTTCGTAAATACCGAGAAAAAACTTCTCACAACCACGGTGGTAGATATCAGAAATGACTTCCTGCCAGCCAAAAGAGCTTTGCTGATCTCCGGCATAGAAGCCGATATGTCACGAAAGCCGTCTTCCGTTACACCGATGACGATGAGTTGGTCGTTAACTATGAAGATACCCTACCTCTTTTTTTGTCTTCAAGAGCTTTTATACAAAATATCGTACGTCATCAATCCAAGTATAAGGAAATAAAAAATCAGGAATAGGGATTCCATTAGATAAAATAAAGACAGCCTATTCAGGCTGCCTCCATTAAATCTATTATCCTAGTCCAGTCTCATCCACATTACACAAATAGGAAAGCACCGTATCTTTCATAGGAAGATCCACTTTTCCGTTAAGCGCATCAACCGCTATGATATCGTAAGTGCGGTTTCGGTTTTGTGTGTAGCCAATCCAATATGGCACATACACAAGCCACTGGTCTTTAATCGTCACATCGATTTTCTCTCTTCTTTTTTCTTTAGCAAAGAGTTCCCAGTAGATAACACTTTTGGCTGTATCTTTACTGAGAGTCTCTTGCACAGGGAAGAGGTTTTCCTCAGTAGTATGAATAGCATAATCCACCGGTAAAATAGCATTCATCTGGCTTAAAGGTTCAATTGCAATTCGTCCTTCCATACCGTCCTGAACAGCATGGGTGGTGGCTTCGTAATTAAAGCACCAAAACGGGACATACACTTGTTCGATTGAGGTTAACTTATTTGTCTGCCTAATCTTTTTCCACCAGTTGGAGTGGAGGTAATCGTTCATTTTCATTGTAGCTTCCTGTTGATCGACAAGCGGTTTTAAATAGTTTGTCATGATTCAACCTCCTACAGGTTTTGTAGATAAAGCAGGAATGCGATCACTACGAAGAAATAGATAACCAAGTAAAGCGGCCATCTCTTCGTTCGCTTTTCTTGCTCCACACTTTCTACTGAGCTTGCAGCTTCAGCACGAGAAGCAAGGTTATTCTGAACATCCTTGCTCGTACGGTCAATGGTGAGCCCGTCCACTTTTTCTGCAGACGGTGCTTTAGAGAACTTACTTACCACATATCCTACGCCCACAGCTACCACTGCACCGACAAGGTTATTCCACAACCAGGAAATCTCTCCAAAAGCGGTTACTGCCCAAACGGAGATCATTCCAGCAATAACCCCAGTAAAAGCCCCGGTACCATTTACACGTTTTGTAAAAATAGCCAGGATGAAAACACCGAGAAGTGCTCCGTAAAAATAAGAACCGACTTTGTTAACCGCCTCAATGACAGGTCCTAAATTGCCAGCAAAAAATGCAAAGATCGTTGCATAGATTCCCCAGAAAACTGTGGCGTAACGGGAAGCTTTCAAATAATGTTCTTCCGACGCATTTTTCTTAAAGAATTTACTATAAAAGTCTCGGACAGATACGGCAGATAAAGAGTTCAATGCTGAGTCAAGACTGGACATCGCGGCAGCAAATACTCCGGCCATAATTAATCCAGATATCCCAACAGGCAGTTCATTAACAACAAATCGCGGAAAGAGTTCGTTCAAGTTCTCAATATTTGGGTCGCCTGCATATTGATAATAAATATATAGAAGCACACCAATCAATAGGAAGAGAAGCATCTGAGGGATCATCAAAACCCCGCTTAACACAAGGGATAGCTTACTTTCACGAATCGATTTACTCGTAAGCACCCGTTGAATTTGACTCTGGTCGGTACCAAAATAAGCAGCATGAAGGAAGAAACCACCGATGACTCCAGCCCAAATGCTGTACTCTACGGATAAATCAAATGAAAAGTCCAGTGATTCTAGCATCCCCGTTTGAGCGGCAGTGGTCATTACTTCGCCCCATCCTCCAGGGACATCCTGAAAGATGACAAAGACACTCAGTCCAGCTCCTACCCATAGCACGACCATTTGAATGACGTCTGTCCAAATAACGGCACTAATTCCGCCAAGCACAGTGTAGGAAACGGCAATCACTGCCATCAAAATGATTGTGAGACTTAAGTCCATACCTGTTACAACAGATAGAACAAGTGCCGGTGCATAGAGGACAACCCCTGTTGCAAGGCCACGCGCAATAAGGAATAATGCAGCGGTTAATGTTCTAGTTTTAACGTCAAAACGACGCTCCAGGTATTCATAAGCAGTATAAACTTCAGTTTTATAGAAAAAGGGAACAATCGTTGCAATTAAGAAAGCCATGGCCAACGGTACGTTAATGAACGTGGTCATGCGCGTCAGACCGCCGTCATATCCCCATCCAGGGGCACCAATAAAGGTAATCGCACTGGCTTGAGTCGCCATAACGGATAAACCGATGGCCCACCACGGAATACTTCTGCCTCCAAGGAAATAATCCTTCGTTGATTTTTGTTTTTTACCAAAGGCTGCACCTACTAAAGCGGTTCCAAGAATATAAACAATAAAGATAACGTAATCGATTAAAGTAAAACTGCTCATTTATGAACTTCTCCTCTCTGTTGTTTCAAATGGTAGATCTCCATAAAGCGCCTGCTTGCTCTTTTCAGAAGTTCAGGCCCACACTCCATAGCTTCCTTTAGTGTCATGGGCTCGTCTACAATAGGAAGGACCGCTGAAATGCCCTCTTCCTTAGCCAAACTCATATCGCCTTCTGATTTCCCTGTAAAAGCGATACAAGGAACACTTGCCTTTCGTGCTAATCGGCCGATTCCGATCGGTCCTTTTCCATAAAACGTCTGCATGTCCATTTTACCTTCACCTGTGATGACAAGATCCGCGTCCTTAATATGGTTTTCTAACTCTCCAAGTTGGGCGATCAATTCAAAACCACTTTCCACATGAAGATTTTCCAAAAGGCTGAACAAGGTGAAACCGAAGCCTCCTGCGGCACCACTACCTTCGTGATCTCTGACCACTTTACCGGTATGGTGTTCTAAAGCTGAAGCGTATCGCTGCATGGCTGATTCAAAGTATGGCAAACTTCCAGCCGCCACCCCTTTTTGCGGCCCAAAAACTGAAATCGCACCTTGCTCTCCCAACAGCGGATTGGTTACGTCAGAGGCGATGATCCACTCTACTTCCTTAAAGCGTTCAGCCGCATCCTGAGTTTCAATTTTAGCCACGTGTTGTAAGGCTTCACCATTCATCTTCAATTCGGTTCCTTCATCGTTGAAATACTTCACACCAAGCGCCTGAAAACAACCCGTACCGGCATCTACCGTAGCACTTCCTCCTAAGCCAAGGATGATTCTTTCTGCTCCCCGGTCAAGAGCTGCTTGAATAAGCTGGCCAGTACCATAGGTGGAAGCCTTCAATGGATTTAACTCCTCGCTCTTGAGTCGCGGAAGACCCGAAGCCGCAGCTGTCTCTACGATAGCCGTTTTAGTCTCATTCACCCATCCATATTCAGCAACCACCTCTCGCCCTAGTGGATCCCGTACCATTTCAGAAACGATTTCGCCACCTGATATCTTAACGATAGCTTCAACCGTACCTTCTCCGCCATCAGCAATAGGGATGGATTTAATATCACAAGAAGGAGAATAAGATCTCACTCCGGATTCAACAGCCGAACATGCTTTTGCACTGCTCATTGAGCCCTTGAATGAATCAGGTGCGACAATAATCCTCATTTCTAGGCCTCCTTTAACCACAAGGCTTGATAGGGTTCTACTGTAAGAGTCGATAATTCTGAAGGATAGTTCGACTCACTAATTACATCTATAAGTGCTTTATTTCCTAATTCTTCTTTCAAGGAATCTGTCGAAACTTCCAATTGCTGTTCGGATACGTTAATGATCGCAACTAGTTTTTCTTCGGTTTCTTCATGAGTACGAACGATCGTAAACAACCTGTCGTCTAGAAAAAGCACTTTTTGGTCAGCATTTGGATGGAACGCTATTTCAGCTTTTCTTTTCTCAATACGATCCATAAACCGGTTGAATATTCTTTCACGTAAACTCCCATCTTTTTTCAGTTCTTGCTCCAAGTCTTCTACAAACAATTTTTCCCGATTGATCGAACGGTTTCGTCCAGTCGCCTCAACGCCTTTCTGATCATTCTCAGAGCCTAAAATACTATGAATATAAATGCCCGGGACGCCTTTAACTGATAACAGAATAGATTGTGCTGCAATAAACCGATCAACGGTTTTCTGCTGCGTATCATCCTCTTTCTTCAAAGCACTCAAATAGTTGATATTCAGTTCATAAGGGCTTTTCGTTCCATCCCCGTTATCTTTATAAGATACATAGCCTCCATTTCGTTTTACGCGCTCGGCCATCTTCTGTACTTCAGCTTCCTCCAGGATTCCTACCACTGGACGTAATCCGACCCCATCATGGGAGGCTAGGAAATTAAAAAAGGAAGTGTGTTCACTAGTCGGTTCAAGCGAATCTGCCCACTCAGAGAGATGCTTGGCATTTCCCGAGAGAAAAGCATTGAGCGTCAGCGGTGGAAGTGGGAATTGGTAGACCATATGCGCTTCATTTGAACCATCACCGAAGTAGCTGATGTTATCTTTGTGCGGAACATTCGTCTCTGTAATGATGATAGTGCCAGGGGAAATTTCTTCAAGCACATCGCGCATCACCTGGACGATTCGATGCGTTTCATCCAAATGAATACTAGTCGTATTTAAGCGTTTCCATAAAAACCCTATCGCATCGAGTCTAAGGTATCGCGCTCCGTGTTGAACGTACTGGGCAAGAATTTCAAGCACTTCTAAGAATAATGCTTCACTCTCATAATTCAGATCGATTTGATCTTCACTGAAGGTTGTCCAAACGTACTTTGTCCCCTCTGCATGCTCGACTTCTGTAAGTAAAGGTAATGCTCGCGGCCTGACAATCGAGCTGTGGTCAAGGGATGGATCAGACTCTACAAAATAATCCTGATAGGAAGGATCACCTTTTAAATATTTTAGAAACCAATCACTCTTACTTGAAATATGGTTGATTACGGCATCAAACATAAGATCATAATCCTCTGCAAGCTTATGTATCTGTTCCCAGTTTCCGAGTTCCGGGTCTACTTTTAAATAGTCTTGGACTGAAAAACCGTCATCCGACGTGTAAGGATAAAAAGGCAGAATATGAACAGAATTAATCGTATCTCCTACATACTCATTTAAGAATTCTTTTAAGGTATGCAAAGGTTTTTGGGTTGAGTTTTTTACAGAATCACCATAAGTGATCAACATGACATCTTTTTCATCTACCCATTCTTTCGGCTGGGTACCTTGTTTATATTGGTCAATCAGCTTATAAATCGCTTTCAAAATTCGAGAACCTTTTTCATCTCCGTAAACTTTATATAGATTTTGTTTGATTGTATCTATACTATTTTGACTCATTTCTGTTCCCTCCTATGTGTGTTAACGCTATCATAAGAAAGATACAGAGCATTTTCTATGTTACAAAACATAAAAATAACACCCCAAAACCCATGAATTTTTAGTATAAGAACCAAAAACCTGTTAAGCTATCTTTCAAGTTATCTTATAAAACGCCAATGCTATTTGAATTAACGTTGAATCATTGATATTACGGGGGTCATATCCTGTCACTTCGCCTATCTTTTTTATTCGGTACTGCAGGGTGTTCTTATGAATATGAAGAACTTCAGCTGTATCTTTAATCGACCCGTTGTTTTTATAAAAAATTTCCAGTGTATGCAGACAATCAGGTATTAATTTTAATTGAGAAGGGCGGAGTTTACGTTGGATAAAATCCTGTCTGAACGATTCAGATAAATCATACATAAATGCTTCTACACCAAGATCTTCAAAATAATATAAAGGTCGTTGGTGATCGACTCCGAACCGCAGCGCCCGCTCCGCTTCTTCCACTGACCTCCATAATTCTCCCGGTGAACCACAAAGACTTCCAACACCCGCTACACTCTTTTGCTTATAGGTTACTTCCAGAGCCTGTTGAATTTCTTTAATCCTGTAAGTGATTAAATTTTTCTGCTTCTGATTTTCCTTATGTTCATCAACTGACAATAAAAGCATGTAGCTAGAGCTTCCGTTAGGTATTAAAACATGCTCGTTCTTTTCAGGGAAATGCTGTGAAATTAAGCTTTCTAAAGCGCGTCTGTACCGTTGTAAGTTAAGTTCCTCTTTAACATCCACATCTGACTTTTCGATTCTCTTATGCCAATATTCTTGGAAACCACTCATTTCTAAAAGAACAGCCACCCTGGACTTATATATATTGATACCAAACATCCAGCCGCGTGCTGCAAATAGCTTCTCATCGTCAAAACGATTACTAACCCACTCTTTAACAAATGTTTCCCTTGCCTGATTTTCAAGTTCTACTTGTTCTTCTAAGTAGGCTTCTTTGATTAAGATTTCAGTCATCCGTTGTAAGAGAGATCCCAATTGATTGACTTCCTCTGGATCACCAGTAATACCAATCACTCCGACTACCTGTTCATGGAGTCTTACAGGTAAATTGATGCCGGGTTTAGCCCCCTGATAGGTTTCATTGGAGGATATGACTATTTTTTGCTTAGTTCGTAAAACTTCAGCTGCACCTTCATGAAAATCTCCAATGCGATCCGGATTCAAGCTTGCGATAATTTTAGCTTCTTCGTCCATGAAATTGATGTTTCTATTCATAATAGATTCTGTTTCGTGCACGATTGACTGTGCGACTTCTTTAGGTATCAGCATTTAACGAATCCTCCATTTTTTCACTTAGTAAATCACATTGTACATGAGAATGAATGGCAGCCATATGTATGTCGGAAAATATTAAACCTTCCCCATGAAAGATAAATGAGTAAGTATCCTTATCCCTTAGGCATATAGAACTTTCAATAAGAGCTAGAATTTTACTACCATAGTTCATTACTCGCATAAAACCTTCCATAATATATCGTTGTTAACGGAATTAGTCTACACCATTCATTTTCAATTCTCCTACAAACCCAACTTCTTTCTTCAAAGCTTGCCCGTAAATGCCATTTATTTTAACCCTTGAAGTATGAGGCTCATCTATAGCTGTTAACATACACGACTCTCATATTCCTAAAGGATCCAGCAAAACTTCGCCATCTTTTACCATCTATCCAATACTTACTTGCAGTTAATTAGTCACAATGTACATGTATGTGAAATAATTCACAATAAAGTCATCATTGCTTCCTATATCCACCTCCTCACCATGATATAACAGAAGTGAGAAAGGATTTAGGAGGTGGGAAAGTTGAAGTTCAAAAAAGAAATAACCTGGCTGGTCTATTTTGCAAGTATCGTTTCACTATTCGTAGCATCCATTGGTGTTTCATCGAGCCATAGTTCTCCCTCCACTTCATTTCAATCGATTCAAGGAGAGAATATACCATTATACGGGAAAGGGTTATATCAATTAGACTCGGTGAGTGCAGCCGCTCAGGTGATCGCTCAGGACTGGGTAACCCTTTTATTAGGACTGCCATTATTATGGTTCTCGTTACACTGGGCTAGAAGAGGAAGTATGAAGGGACGAATCCTTCTTGCTGGAACAATTGGATACTTTTTGTACACCTATGCCTCGTATGCTTTGCTACTCATGTATAATGATTTCTTCTTACTGTATGTTGTCTTGCTTTCCACTTCGTTTTTTGCCTTCACGTTAACCATGATGTCATTCGATTATGAAAAGCTGCATCAATCCTTTGATGCTACTATCCCTGTAAAAACAATCGCTGGATTCTTGTTTTTCCTTGCGTTTCTACTGCTCGCTTTATGGCTAAGCCGAATCCTGCCAGCTATTATTAACAATACCCCGCCCACCGGTCTCGAACATTATACGACGCTTGTCATCCAAGTGCTAGATCTCAGTTTTATCGTACCCGCAGCTATTCTATCCGGCGTACTCGTCCTTCGAAAACATGCATTTGGTTATTTGCTTGCAACCATCCTCATCGTAAAAGGTATGACGATGCTGACTGCCATCACAGCTATGATGGCTAACATTATGAGAGCTGGAGAGGCTGTTTCCATTATAGAACTATCCCTATTTCCATTATTGAATATCTTCGTGGTGTACTGTCTTATTCTTATGTTGAAACACGTAAAGGAACATAAATCTGTTACAGGAGGTCCTTCCCATGAAAACACTAATCGTTTACGGCACCAAACACGGTAGTGCTAGAAAGGTAGCGTATAGATTACATGACAAATTGCCGGGAGATGTCCAGGTAAGATCTGTCACAAAGGAGAGTATCCCGTCTTTACAAGATTTCGATACAATCATTCTCGGAGGTTCTATTTATATGGGGAAGATTCAAAAAGAATTAAGGCAGTTTGCGGAGGAAAAGGAGGCGGAACTGCTCCAGAAGAAATTGGCGCTCTACATCTGCGCCGGAGAACCAGATCCTTCTCTGCGAGTTCAGGAGCTGAAGGATAACTTTCCAGAAAAACTGTACGACCATGCCGTCGTTAAAGAAGTGGCTGGTCACGAGATTCATATGGATCAGTTAAATCTATTAGAGAAGTCCATTTTGCGCATGAAAGGCGTTAAAAACAGTTCCTCTCAGTTGTCAGGGGAAATAATTGATCACACGGCTGAAAAGCTGGCAGAACCTCACTAGTAAGTGGGGTCCTCCATTTAGCATCCACACAGCACACAAGAAAAGGAGCTCCTCAATAATGAGAAGCTCCCTATACCAACTCTTTAAAAGCCTATGGACAATTAGGTTATTAGAATGAAAGAAAATGATGGCCGACAGGCACCCCTGTCAGCCTCAACTATAATAAGTTATTTTTTCTTACCCTTGAATTGAATCTTCACTTTTTTATCTTCATCAGCTGGAACATTAACATACAATGTTTCGTCTTCTTCATTATAGAAATAGGTTTCCTGGTTTTCTTTAACTTCCTTAATGGAATCTACCTCTTTATATTTTGAACGAGCTGCTTTAATTTTCTTAGGAGCATTCTCGCCATTCAGCTTAAGTGTATATGATTCTATTTCAGTATCATAACCTGTCACTTCATTTTTGTTAGTAAACTCTATGTGTTTACCTTTACGTTCTACTTTGAAATTTGTAATGTTGTATTCTCCATCTTTATGATCAAGAGTGGCACCATCATCTTCGTAGAAGGAATAGGTCGCTTCTTCTTCAAGATAGGTATCGAATACTAGGTTCTCCATCGGTTTTTCACCTGTGTACTGTTGTACTTCACGTGTTGGAATCATTGAATCTTTCTTTACGTAAATAGGTAAGTGCGAGAGTTCGGCTTCTGTGTGAATCGTTTGTCCACCTTTAAATTCTTCACCTGTCCAGTAGTCCACCCATGTTTCGCCTTCAGGTAGATAGACATCACGCTCTGTTTGTCCTTCTTTAATAACAGGAGCTATCATCATCGATTCACCGAACATGAACTGATCACTTATGTTATACGTGTTCTCGTCTTCTTGGAACTGATACACGAGTGGTTGCTGTACAGGAGTTCCGTCTTCCGATGCTTCAATGAACGTATTGTAAAGGTAAGGCATCAGTTTATAACGCATTTCGATGTACTTCTTACTGATATCTTCAACTTCCTCACCAAAGGACCATGGTTCTTGTCCTTGTTTAACGGCGGCTTTCTTATCACTATCATAATGAATACGGGAGAACGGAAGGAATGCACCGACTTCAATCCAACGTGCAAACATTTCAGCGTCTGGACGTCCGGCAAATCCGCCAATGTCATTACCCACGAACGGAACTCCAGAGAGTCCGATATTTGTATTCATTGGTATGGACATCTGCAGGTGGTCCCATTCACTGACGTTGTCGCCTGTCCATAGTGCAGCATATCGCTGGGAGCCGGCGAACATATCACGTGTGAGTACGAATGGACGTGTGTTTGGTTTGTACATTTCAAAAGCTTTATATGTAGCTTCCGCTTCATCGTGTCCATAAAGATTATGATATTCAGCATGACTCCGTTGATTTTCATCTTCACCAAAAGTAACGTCTAATGGCATGGTGTGATAAGGTCCGTCAAAAACAGCTGGCTCGTTCATATCGTTCCATACGCCGTCGATGCCTTTATCAAACAAGACATCATGTTTGCTTGCCCACCACTCCCGGACTTCTTCTTTGGAAAAGTCGGGGAACATGGAATCACCCGGCCAAACTTCACCTACAAAATTGGTACCATCTGGATTCTTCGCCCAGTAATCATTTGCAGTTCCCTCGTCATACATAAAGTAACCAGGATCCTTCTTGACGGCAGGATCATTAATGGTGATCTTGTGAAAATTCATATTATCAAGCTTTTGATGCAGAGCTTCACTTCCAAATTTATCAGCCCAAGTGAATACACGATATTCATCCATATAATCAATATCAAAGTGCATAGTATCCAGTGGAATTTCTTTTTCACGGTATGTTTCTGCTACTCGCTCAATATCCTCCGCGGTATACTCCCATTTGGATTGATGCAATCCTAAAGACCATTTTGCGGGTTTATCCATTTTACCCGTTAGTTCCGTATATTGGTCTAATACATCTTCAATTTCTGGGCCATACATAAAGTAATAATTCAGCTTTCCATCGTCAGCGTAGAAATAATAGTAATCATCACTTTCGCTGGCCATTTCAAAATAAGAGCGGTTTGTATTATCAAAGAAAATTCCATAAGCTTTTTCATCTTTCAAACCCATAAAGAATGGTATGGAAGTGTATAAGTATTTTGTGTCTGGCTGGTAGGCATAAGCGTCTGTATTAAACATACCGATACTTTCTCCACGCTGATTTAATTCCAGTCCGCCCTGCTCGCCAAAACCGTAGAAGGCTTCGTCTTTATCCGTTTTCTTATATACATATGGTTTTTCACCATCATAACCGGCGCCGTTTTGCATGTAGTCTTCGTTAATAACGTTGCCTTCTTTATCAAGAAACTTGATTCCGAAAGGCTCTTTTTTAATCTTTATCGTGATTTCTTTAGTGGAAAGGGTAATTTCATTGTCTGCTTGAGAAAGGTCAAACTCAGGTGCAGCCCAATCTTTTTTCTTAATCGCTTCAGAGAAATACTCTTCTTCTCCCTCTTTGAGAATCGATACTTTAGCCATGTCTTCAGAGAAAAGACGAATAAAAGCCTGCTGGTCTGAAGAAAGGTCCAGCATGACACCATTATCTAGCTGTTTCACGTCTTCAACTACAAGTTGTTCCTGAACTGCTTCTTGACTCAGTTCTTTGTCGGGGTGAGGTTGTGTGACAGCTAATACGTTTGGGGCTTGTGCTGAGAAAACTGTCGCTGCAATTGCGGTGGTAGCAATCAGGCGGGATACATTTTTAGATGGTTTGTGCATGAAAATATTCACCTCTACTTCTATTTTGTGGCAATCAGTTGCCCGTCTCTTACTGTAAACATGTATATACATGTTTACAATAGCAGAAGATGATTGAGATGAAGGGGGCCCATAGAATCAGACACTCTACAGTGGTAAGGATGAAAACGGTTATTTACATAAAGTAGAAGGATTACAAAAAAATGAAAATAAAACTTTATGCTCACGTTTTTTTTGGGTGTGACAAGTAGGTGAAAGCTTTGCTTTTCTGAAAATAGGAGAAGTGTTCCTATTTATTACTACAGAAATTTAATATAAAAATTCGTACTATAGTTAACTCTTAACTTATTCAACTATATCCACTAAAATATAGAAGGACTTACCCCTGGTCCCTTCCTACCCAAAGCTAAAAAGGAAACCTCTCTTAAGCTTTCCTTATCCTTTCTTCTATGCCTTTAACTCCTATGAAGAGTACAAAAAAGAGCTCCTCACTATGAGAAGCTCCATATATTAATTCTTAACAAACCTATGAACAATCATGTATCCCCCGGCAATCGTGGCGAATATAAGAAGCAAACCCGCAAAACCATCGGTAAATCCCGTACGCTCAATCGCAAATCCGAATAACGGAAAGCTGATCATGATCACAAAGCTCTCCATTAACCCAATCAACGAAAAGAAAGTGGATCTGACATTACTTTTCAAGAAGTTTTGCACAAATGAGCTGAAGATTGGCTCAAACAGACTCAACAGCTGGGCAAGAAAAAGGAATGATAAAAGAATCGCCCAGTCCGTGGCAAAAATAAATAGCGTGAAAAATAATAGAAAAAGCCCTATGCCATAATACAAAATATTGAAGAACTTAAACCGTTCTTCGACCTTATAAGCAATCTTCGCCATCACGACTCCAAGGAGCCCTTCTACCGTAAAGACGGCGCCTACAACAACAGAAGAGTAACCTAACTGAATGAAATACTCCTGACCGTAAAAAACAATAATTACCATCACGGCACTTGCCAGGATAAACAGCACCACGGGCTGGTGAATGACCGGATTACTCCTCCATACATTCACTCCCAATTTAAACTGATGCACCCACTGGTTATACCAGCGACCTGCGACATCTTCTGTCTTTTCACGTTCCGGCTCCTTCAATAAAAAAAGCGGAATTAATGCAAGAACGTGCGTGAAGATGGTTGAGCCATACACCCATTCCCAGCTGATGTCCGCCATAAAACCGCCAAGAAATTTGGCGAAGCTGAGTGACAACAGGGCAATAGCCGTCATCGTTCCTATTACTTTTGTGTACTCCTTCTCACGGTTTTCATTTTTCAAGGCGTCGTAAGCAAATGCCTGCTCAGCGCCTGAATGGAAAGTGATCATCAGCCCCATTGATAAAAAAGCCAGCGAAAACATGGAAAATGTTCCGCTAATCAACATGAACAGTCCGTAAAGAATGCTGAACAAATTTCCAATCAAGAGACTCGCTTTTCTACCATACAAATCTGCAATCATCCCTGTAGGTACCTCAAATAGAACAATCGCCAAGTGTAGAAACGCTTCTAATAAACCAATTTGACCAAACGTCATTCCTCTGTCGCCAAGATAAATTACCCACAGGGCACGGTCAAAAAATAACTGAGCAAAAAATATATACCCATACAGCATGTAAATATTACGTTTTGTTTTAAACATTTAATTTCGTCCTCTCTTATACATAAAAAACCACACGGAAACCACTCCCGTGCGTCTCTCTTCGCTATTTTCAGGAGTTCATCCATACGTTCACATCTATGAAATTTCAGCTAAAAAAGGACACACTTGTCCCGAGGACGGCTGAAATTCCAATAATAGACATCATATAAAGAAGATATTTACTCTCACTTTTGATGTCTAACGTGAACGTATGCATGATTTTCCCTCCTTTATGTATAAGATCTTTTTTCATTATATGACTTAAATTATTTATGGACAAGGTAAGCAGGGACATATCTATCGCTCTGCAGCTATCTGCTTGATGTTCTTCATTCCTTTAAGACTGCTTCAATTTTTTCTGAATCCACTCCTAGTCCAGCCCGTCCTATTCCTCTAATCCCGCTACCCCAAAGCCCCCGGCTCCAGAATGCGTCGAAATCATGCCGCCTGCCTGGATCCATCTTATATTTTGGAATCCGTTGTCTTTTGCAACTTCATCCATCCGCTCTTTGATTCTTTCATCGAGTCCGATCGAGTAGATAAAATAAAGCTGCTCTTTATCGATGTTGAATTCATTTAAGTAATCACGGAAGAGTTTTTCAGTAGCTCTAGTCATTTTCCCGCGGTACTTCTTTGTAGACATAAGCTTTCCATCCTTCAACTCTATGCATGGCTTTATTTTTAACAGAGTTCCAATTAGAGAAGCCGTATTGCTTACTCGTCCTCCCGCTTTAAGAAACTCCAGGCTGCCTGGGATGAAAGCAAGCCTTGCTTTAGGAACGATTTCCTCTATTTTTTCAACGAAGTGTTCCGGTTCAATGTTAGGTTCTTTTTCTAAAATTTTAGCGGCATACAAAACAATCGCAGCTAATCCTCCGGTAACGTTCAGAGCATCAATGAGATAAATGTCTTCAAATTCTTCCCTGGCAATGACAGCATTTTGAAAAGAAGAAGACGCTTTTGATGTATAACCAATATGAATAATGATGCACTCCGGGAATTTTTCTCTTATCGTTGCAAAAAACTTTTGATACTCATGAGCATTGGTGGAGGTCGTAGAGGGTATTTTCTTCGTACGTTCGTAATAGTCATATATCTCCTGGACCGGTAAAGATCCATCTAAATAATCCTTTCCATCCATAATGATGTGCATAGGAACTACTTGAATATCGTATTTGTCAGCTAACTCATTGGGTAAGTCGGCACCGCTTTCGGTCGATAAGATAATCCTTCGCATTCTAACTCCCCCTTGGAATATTTAGTTCCCCGTCTACTCTTCCTGCATTATATTTTAACTATACATGAGAAAATCGCATTGTGATAACTATTATTTGCCGTACTTTTATTGCACCTTCGAGATTTGATTATTACTGCAGGGTGAAAATCTGCTACTCTTTTCTCTCTCATTTAACGGAAGGCCTTCCCTCAAGATTAGGATTTTTCTGTCTAATTTATTTTCCAATTGTGGAATTTTACAGAAAATTGTGGAATAATAGGAAGTTAATACTAATAGCGCGAGGAGTGATAATTTGGTACAACAAATAAACTTTAGTAAACAAACAAATCACAAGTTAAGGACTGGTTTTTGGTAAATAACCCATTTTTAGAGGGGGAGCAGTATTGAAAAAATTATGCAATATGTGGACGGATGAACTAGGAATATTAGGGATCCTTGAATGGGAAGATGAAGTGTTTGGCACGTGTTTCCGACCCATAAAGATCTCAGAGAACGAATATGGAGGTTTTTCACTAATTGGTAAACGCTGGTACACTACATACAATGGAGCACGAGAGTTTTTTCGCCATAAGACGAACGATCTAACAATAAACGGAAGAATGAAGAAAAAGGACCTGGGGACTATGAATTATGTCGTAAAGAAGAGACAGAGAGATACCTATAACATAACAGAGAAATAGAAAGTCACTGGCCCTACATAGCCAGTGACTTTCTTACTCACATATTAGAGGGAGCCCAGATTTTACGATTACATTAATAAGGAGAATGAAACCTTTCCCTAACGCTGCATACATGTACGTTACTACCTGGATAAGAGCGGTACCTTTGCGGAAGGCGGGGCTCTTGAAGGTTAATATTTATCTATATTTTCAAAAGAAAAAGCCTCACCCTTTAATTGAAGGTGAGGCCACATCTTTGAATAATCTTTCGCAGGGGGCATGCCCATTGCAATCATGAAAGGTTCAAAGATGACCTAAGTCTAACACTTCAACTTTTCCCATCCAAATCATAAATACTATTTTCAAAAAGTTTTTTTAGAAGTTTTACTTTATATGCCAAACCTGCGAGAAATCCTCGGGAAATTTGTTAACATTCCCGAGCCAAACAAAATCTACCACCGACTTTGGATACGGAGCATAACCCTTTGCACTTTATACAGATGATAATAATTGGGTTCGGGCAACAACTTGGCAGCGCTATAGTAAATTGACCAACAACTTAGAAGGCTGTTGGATTACACAAAACACAGACCGAAAGATAACGGGAGCAACCTATTTGCTGCTCCCGTTATCTTTCACAAACCAACCTGGCTTACAGCGTAGGTCGCATGTTCAGTGCTGAATCCCTCGTACGTTAATTGTTCAATTAAACCTTGTCTTGAAAAAGAAGTGTAATCAAGATAATTTTGAGCCATTTTAACCGCCTGCTCTTGCCAATCAACTGTGATGTTTTCTACTCCATAGGTGGCATCTTTCGTACTAAAACCTTCATACTCTAATTGATCGACCAATCCTGTTTTAGAGAATGCTGTGTAATCAAGATAGTTTTGAGCCATCTTAACCGCCTGCTCTTGCCAATCAACCGTGATGTTTTCTACGGCATAGGTGCCATCTTCTGTGGTAAAACCCTCATACTTTAATTGATCGATCAATCCCGATTTAGAGAACGCCGTGTAATCAAGATAGTCTTGAGCCACTTTAACCGCCTGTTCCTGAGAAACAGTTCCACTGGCTTCTTCAGCTTTTTTAGCTTCTTGTTCTTCTCTGGCTTTACGCTCTTCCTCTTCTTTTGCTATTCGTTCCTCTTCTTCTTTTTTCGCTTGTTCCTCAGCCTCTTTTGCTTCTTGCTCTTCTCTGGCTTTACGCTCTTCCTCTTCTTTTGCTATTCGTTCCTCTTCTTCTTTTTTCGCTTGTTCCTCAGCCTCTTTTGCCTCTTGTTCTTCTCTGGCTTTGCGCTCTTCCTCTTCTTTTGCTATTCGTTCCTCTTCTTCTTTCTTCGCTTGTTCCTCAGCTTCTTTTGCTTCTTGTTCTTCTCTGGCTTTACGCTCTTCCTCTTCTTTTACCGCCTGTTCTTCAGCCTCTTGCTCTTTCTTTGCTTGTTCCTCTGCTTTCTTTACTTCCTCTTCCTGTTCAGCCTTCTCTTCAGCTTCTGCGGAAGCTTCAGTTGTAACCTCTTGATCAATAGGTGTTTCTTCACCTATCGATCCTCCAATCAGTGCTATGACTAGAAGTACGAACAGGCAACTACCTGATTTAGCAAAGTTTCTGAGCCTGTAACCTTTACCTTTTACTAAAGCTAAGATTGCAAAGACTACCGCACTTACAAAAGCTGTTAACATCAAGATTCCTAAAAAGGTTTGGAAAGCTTCATCCTCAGATCCTATAATCATTGCCAAGGCTAGAAATAAGAACAGGCAAGCACCTGATTTAGCAAAATTCCCGCGTCTGTTATCTTTACCTTTCACGAAAGCTAAAACAACAAAGACTACCATACCTGCTAAAGCCATTGACATTAGAATCATTAAGAATGTTTCCACTGATCAATCTCCCCTTATTTAGTTTTAAATACCTAGTTCTATAATATCATACCAAAGGCCATACTTTTCCAAGCAAAAGTGTAACCAGAGGACGAATTCATTGGAAAAATACGGTTATACAAGGAAGAATCTTTAGTAACGTTCAAAACTCTGAACATTGCGAACTTCTAAATACTGCTCACATAAGATGTGTATTAGAATTTACGCGTCTATTACTGAAAACATGTAAGAAAAAGCCACCCAAAAATGTAGCGAACTTGTGAGAGGCTTTTAGAAAATAGCTGAATTTTAAATTTTATGTATGAGAAAATGCCAATTCCTGCTATACAGACGATTGGTCTCATAGGTGCAAGACTGAATAAATAAGACTGACAGTCATATTTATTCAGTCCGCTAGTCATTCCAATATACTTATTTTTCATTTATTGAGCTACTACTACACCCATACCATATGAATCTAAATCACTTGAATGAACCGACCTTATCCGAAAGGTGATTCTTCGGCCGTATCCTACGTAAGCTCCCTGGTGAACATTGGAAGAATTTCCGGCAGAACCCCAGTGTTCTCCTCCATATACTGCCTTCCATGTTTCGACTCCATCAACCTGAAACACCTCTGCAACAACAGCATTGTCCGCATCAAAATCATTAAGTGAATCAATCATTGTTACGGATGCCCAAGCAAGAAAGCTTCTGTTCCGTCCGAGATCAATAGTTACTGTGTTGCTTCCGCCATGATTTTTCAATCCCCACATACTAATTTCATATGCGTCCATATTCAACCTCCTGACTTTTATTCCTTCTTTCCAATAGGTGCATCTTTATCGATGAATGTCTTAATAAGCGTATTTTTCGTAACATCTACACTCATTTTCACTTGTCTTCCTGAAGGAGGTTGTTCAAGTTCAGCTGAAATAAAGCCGACAGATTTTTGATCAATATGAGGAGGTATCATACGTTGAATTTCTTCTTCTGTACACGTGTAGCTTCTTCCATTAATATCTACATTACGATGCATGTGTACGATTTCTCCATTGCTTTTATCATAGATCATATAAACTAACATCGGCATTTTCCTTTCTAGGTTTGTCTATCACTCATCAAGTACCATAACTGACCCCACACCGTAAGCTTCCATATCATTAGGGTGCATGGAACGAATCCTAAAAGTAATAGTTTGTCCAAAACCAACATACGCTCCTTGGTGTACATTAGAGGAATTACCGGCAGCACCCCAGTGATCACCGCCAGATACAGCTTTCCATGTTTCTATTCCATCAACTTGAAACACCTCTGCAACGACAGCGTTATCTCTATCTAAATCTGATAGGGAATCCATCATGGTGATGATCCCCCATGCGACAAATCGCCTTGGGCGTCCTAAGTCAATCGAAATTGTTCCGTACCCTCCTGTGCTCTTTAATGCCCACATACTTGCTTCTGCGAACCTTGAACCGGCGGGCCTGACTGGTGAACCATAAAGCGCCTGTATCCCTTCAATATCATCTGAATGCAAAGTTCTCCTTTCCCCTTCATAAGAAGGCCACATAATCGCGTTACCTATGGTGGAGTGAGCCAGACCAAGGGCGTGGCCGACTTCATGAATAGCTACAGTAAGAAGATCACGTCGCCTCCACCACCAAAATCCACCGTCCTCTGTATCCCATTTTTCATCGTTATCAAAGTGAACATCACCAGCTGTAGGACGTGAATTTACAGGGGGTGGATAGAAAGCGTGAGCAAGTACATTTCCAAAGCCATCAAATGGATCGTCATCTCCATGACTTCCTGTCGCCCATAAAAATCGAATATCAGCTTCCGCTTCCGTCGTCACTTGTGTAAATGTTAAAGGCGTAACTTCAGCCCAACGATCCATGGCTTGCCGCATAATGTCCCATTCTCTAGTCCCAGAAATATCCCCCGTTCCATTCTGAAAAAAATACCTGATGTTGGTATTTTCCCATTTACCACCACTTAGGCTATAATCGTTTACTTTCTCACGAACATCTTCCCCAGGTAACAAATCAGGCAGTCCACACCTCGGCTTTTGCATCTGAGTAATAGTGGGTTCATCTAATTTTCCCGTGATAGACAATCCAAAATACAACTGATAATCCTTCACAGATTCATCGACATGTTTGCAGAATGCTTCTTCAAGACAAGGACAAGAATGATAGTAACCGAACTTTTTCAGGTATTTCTTAAGGTAAATAACTTTACGATCCTGGTCTCCCATGCTTAAGAATTGCGAATTTATTTTATCCATGGAACGTCACCCTACCTCCTTATGAACCTTGTCTAAAGCAATGAACATTAAGAAAAGGTTTAGCTTGATAAAGATAAAAAAAGAACAGTCTACTGGTAAACGGTTGCTTAACTTCCATTCTTGTACACGTTAAGAATGAGATTAACCTTCCTTTACTCGACTGTTCTGTCATCCATAATTTTATAAAAACCTGAAATCCAAGATTTACGAAACGTTGACTTTATGACCGCCTACTGACCTCCTTATCTCAAAAGAATTAACGACTTAATAGCAAAATAATTCGATAAATCTTTCCATATTCCTTCAATAACTACTTTATTTCTTTTTTTTCACTCTTACTTATTAATCTTATATTGTTACGTTATGTATATTAGTCAAATATCAATAGAGGTCGTTGGTTCGAACAAGTCAACGTATCAGCACACTTTTTTCCGTTTGAATTTTTCTAAGTGTATCGTATATTGCCGTCACTTTACGCGTTACGGATACCTTTGCCGATTTGATCGAAATGAACGTTTGAAATAATTCATCTAAACACAAAAAAACAAGCTCACTCCGTATAATTGCGGAAAAAACTTGCTTGCTGAATGAAAACTAAGAGCGCAACCCATCTAGTAGTCTTCGGAAGTTCGCGAAAAAAGTTATCAAAACAGAAAAGGACGCTACCACCCGCTCTGGATACGGATCATAACGCCTTCGCACTTTGTATGGATGATTCAGATTGGGCTCGAACCAACGACCTCCAAGCTGTCAAAGTGAATGTCTTTGTATAAACGTTTCAGAGAATCTTGTAATGAATACTATTATATCTGCTTTTATAAAAGCTCTATAGAAATGAATGGGACCATTTTATATGAAATTTGATGGGTTTGGACCACAAATGGTCCGCTTCTGTCCACTAAATATAACAGTTTACAATCAACAACTTAGAAGGCTGTTGGGACGGGTATGATTGCACAAGATGAGGCATAACAAAACACTATTAAATCAACGTTCTTTATGATTAAAACAAAATCAAACAAATAAAAATGGCTCAGTAATAATGAAATTCTGCCCCATTTTCTGCCCTCAAGGGGCTATAACCTTAAATTCCAAGTTTCTTCATTATAATGTAGCCTCTACAAAATAAAATAAGTTAATATGAAGCAAAGACGAAGCAAAACCATATTTCACTTAGCCCGAAGATGGAGTCGATATAATATGGTAATATTTCATATAAACCACACAAGTTTAAAGTTTTGAGATTATTTGTTTCGTATTGAGGTCTGCTGGCAGCGGAACACTTGCAAATACGTCTTAATTTCCACTTGACGAATCTCTATGAAAACCACCTTTTGCTTCATAAAGGTATTTATCGGGTACTGCTTCTTCAATCAATGGGAACAATTCTCTTTCTTCCGTCCGTACGTGCTCATCCAGTAATTTGCCTAATTCATTAACTTTATCATAGGACGTATTTGGGCTTTCTCGCAGATGACGAATCAGACTTCTAATTTGCGCATGTTGATATAGTATCTGTTTAACCAAGCTTTCATTAGGTTGTTCAGCATATTCGAGATAAACCGGCAATAGAATATCCTCCTCATCCCTAAAGTGGGCCTGGCCATCTTCTTTCCAAAACACAATCATTTCCCTTATTAATTGCTTATAGTTCTTTTCGCTTTTTTCTGTCCCTGCTTTTTTCATTTCAAGGGCCATCACTAAAGCGTGATGGTGGTGGTGGGAAAGAGGGATTAAAGCTTCGTGTCTTTTCATGTCCATCCTCCATTCGATAATCATTCTCAAGACCATTAGGCAAGTGGGAGAAAGCCAGTAAAAAATGCCTGTTTAGATGACAAAAGTCAATATGGTGTTAATCACTTTAATCGGTATACACACCACAACAAGATTCATGCCCATATAATCAAAAGAAAATAAAGTTTGTATTTTCATTATATATGTAATAAATAAAATTGACAGATGGATTTCTATAAGATAATCAAAGCCTAATGCAAATGATACAAAGAAAGCCTCTTGCAAAATTTATAAGCTTTGCGAGAGGCTTTTCCCTATTACTTAATTAGAGTATAAGTAACCCAGTCAATATTCTGTTGTCACTTCAAAACATCGTCCATTACAGAATTTGAGGACAACTTACAATCATACCGCCCATGGATTCACCATTTCTGCCCCAAGCGGGGTTCTCGTAATTATGACGAGTTTATTCATTGTTCGTGTCGCATGAATTAAATTATGTAAATTTTTTAATTATAGGTAAATTTTTCTGGTACCTTAGTACGGTTTTATTTCAGACTCTTGAAATTACTTTATATTTGGCCGATATGTAACAATAGCCTTATGAAAAGGAGTCGTTACATGGAATTATTTCTAACCATCTTTTTTTGCCTGTGTCTATTTTTCCCTTTACTTCATATACTCCATTGTTTGCCATTTTTTAATGAAGATGATGAAAATGTATCAAATTATTTAGATGAGAAAAAAGGAATTAGCATTTTAATTCCTTCTTATAATGAAGACGGGATTATTGAAACCTCAATAAATAGCATGATAGCCCTAGCATATCCAAATTACGAAGTTATTTATGTTAATGACGGGTCTTCAGATGAAACCTTTAAACTTTTACAACATCATTTAGATCTACAACAATCCCTGAAACCATCATTAGAGAAATTATCACACAAGGAAGTAGTAGGCGTTTTCCGATCCAAGCTTTACCCCAATATATATGTTGTCAATAAAGTAAATGGAGGAAAAGCAGATGCTTTGAATGTTGGGATTGAGTATGCCGAAAAAGAACTAGTAGTCACCTTAGACGCAGACACAGTATTAACACCTCCAGCTTTGGAAGTAGTGAATGAAAAGTTTTTAGATCCAAATGTTATCGCAGCAGGTGGAATGGTTCATGCGCTTCAGACTAAGTCAACAAACCCTTTAAGAAATCTTTCGTTAACAGGTACTAACATACTTGTACGAGTTCAAATGCTAGATTTCCTAAAGGCCTTCTATGTAACAAAATTATCCTTAGCTCGCTTTCGGGCTCTCGCCATAATATCTGGTGCATTTGGTATTTTTAAAAAAGATGCTTTGATTAACGTTGGGGGTTACCGATCCTCTATCGGAGAGGATATTGATATTACTTTAAAAATCCACCGTTATATAGCTAAGGAGAAAAGTAAAAAAGTGTTACTGATAACAAATGCGATCAGTTATACCGAGTTACCTGAAACTTGGAAAGATCTTTTTAAACAACGAATACGCTGGCAAAAGTCTTACATGGACTGCCTTGTGCATTTTCGTTCCTTCCTTGGTAAAACTGTACTTTCAAGAGCAGTTTCCTTTTTTTACATAGTTGAATCCTTTTTTGTGGGTATACTTGCTGCCTATATATCAGCAGGTTTTTTTATTGTTAACGCATTTCTAAATATAGCGTTTGTATTTTTGGGTTTTGTGGTCGTTTATTTAGCATATATTTTCTTGTTTAATTTTATTTATAATTTACTTGCCATAAAACAAGTAAAAAGCTACGGGTTCATATTTAGTAAGGGAGATACCATCCGACTTTTGAATACTGTAATTTTCGATGTATTTATCCATCGTTTTGTGACCATGTATATTGTGATGTATGGCAGCATTGCTTATTTCTTTAATAGGGATTGGAAGAAAGTTTCCCGTACAGGCAGAAATTACGAAATTGATTCAGTATCACAAGAAAAAATGGTTAAGTGAGGTTGCATAGTATGAAAAAAGTGAAATGGAAAAAATTACTTCTTATCTTTTTAACTTGTATCTGTGTAACCACCGTCGCGGCTGGAAGTTATGGATGGAAGATAGTTACCTCTACGTTTGCAGATATCCAAGAGGACATTGACAGGAAAGAAACTGAGAAAAGATTAGAAGGGATTAACTTTAAGGAAAAAGATCCATTGTCAGTTTTATTAATGGGTATTGACGAACCTGGTAGTAAACAGGATACAAATCAGCGAGCGGATGCTTTAATATTATTAACAGTAAATCCCAAGAAAAAATCAACTCATATGGTAAGTATTCCACGAGATACATATACGGAGATCATTGGAAGAGGAGAGAAAGACAAAATCAACCACTCCTTTGCATTTGGAGGAACAAAAATGACTGTACGTACAGTTGAAAACTTCCTTAATACCCCAGTTGATTATTTTATTAGATTGGATATGAAAGGATTAGAAGATATGATTAATGCTGTTGATGGTGTAAAGGTAAACAATCACTTGGGATTCACTTATAGACGCGATGAATTTAAGAAAGGGATCATCCATTTAAATGGGGATGAAGCAGTAAATTATTCTCGTATGCGCCACAAGGACCCTCGTGGGGACCTTGGACGGCAAAAAAGACAGAGGAAAGTGATTAAAGGGATAATGGACAAAGGTACAAGTTTAACTTCTATAACAAGACATAAAGAAATATTAGAAGTAGTTGGAGATCATGTACGAACTAACCTTAGTTTGGAAGAGATCTGGAATATTCAATCAAATTATAAAAATGCTCTTGAGACAGTAAACCAGCATGAAATTTCAGGCAAAGATGGTAATATGGATAATACGTATTATTATTTACCTGATAAAGAAAAACTACAAACGCTTTCCAAAACTTTAAGGAAGCATTTAGAGTTAAAAAAAGATAAAAATGGAGCTTAACCTCTTTAGAGATCACTAAACAGTAACATTGAAGATATCATCAAATTTAATGATGATATCTTTTTTATTTTTTTGATCATTAAATCCAATTATTCTGTTGCTTACGTCAATTCGGGTAACCTTTGCTGAAAGGTATTAAAATCAAATCCATTATGATATTGAACCCCTACTGAAAAACCATCACTCATAGCCCTTTGAAGAATAATACTCATTTCCTCAATCTTTTGTTCATCATTGACCGGAGGATCAATTCGATCTTCCTCTTTCCATAGTTACCTAATCATTTCCACAGGTTCAAGCAGCATAAGTGAAGTCCACTTAATCGTTACTCCGTCTCGATTTCGATTATCCATTACACTACACCCTCCATTTATAATACGGATTATCCTTTGAGACATTTCCCCGTTCGATGACACATAGATCATTTCAAGTCTTTGCTGATTCTCACCTGCACGCTCCATGCAGGATGCTAAAAATAAAACAGTAAACAATATAACTCCAGATAAAGATTGCCTTTTCACTCGTACCCCTCCCTTTTCAACATAATTGTAAGTAGGGGCTACTATAAAGGAAGCTAATTCGTTCGTAATTTTTCAAAAAAAATAGCTATAAAAATTCACTCATAATGAACCAAAGAAATCCTTTGGTCCACTATTCCTAAAAAATAAAAGAAATGACGCAGCCTCTCTCTGGATGAGAAACTGCGCCACTCCGGCACTTTGTATGGATGATTCCGATTGGGCTCGAACCAACGACCTCCACCCTGTCAAGGTGGCGCTCTCCCAGCTGAGCTACGGAATCGTATGTAGTAAGATGTCGTCTGACAACTAATAATATACAACGTAACCGAATTCGTGTCAACAGAATTTTAATTTTTTGTGAAGAGCGTGTAAATATCCTCAAAATATCCTATTTATCAAGCGCTTTCTTCGTCTTCTCCACTTTTTACATAATTATATGATAAAATAGTTATGGTACGTTTATGTACAGAAGGCAGCGGGAATTCTGATAGGAGCTTATTTGCATGTTAGGAGGTAATCGGGTTGGGTAGAAAAGGATCCATGACTGAATATACAATTAATAGCCGCTATCTAGATGAAGAAATGACACTAAAAGTGTACACCCCAGAAAATTTCTCCCCCTTGTATAAGTACCATTTCTGTATTATGCAAGATGGTAACGATTATTTCCAGCTGGGACGTGCGGCTACGCTTAGTGATGAGCTGCACGGTGAAGGAAAGATTGAGAATACCATTTTTATCGGTATTCATTATAGGGACAAGTACGATCGACAGGATAAATATCATCCGGACGGGAAGAAACAGGCGGGATATGTGAATTTCCTCATCCGCGAAGTGGTTCCGTTCCTAGATGAAGAGCTGCCGGGGTATCATATGGGCAGTGGTCGAACGCTTGTCGGGGATTCGCTTGCTGGAACGGTTTCTTTCATGACAGCGGTGAAGTTTCCGAATGTTTTTGGCAATGTAATTATGCAGAGCCCTTATGTGGATGAACACGTGTTTGAAGTGATTAAGTCATCAAAAGATATGTCCTCTCTGACGATTTACCACACGATTGGTGATCAAGAGTATGATGTGGAGACGACGGAAGGTGCAAGGAAGAACTTCCTGCAGCCGAACCGTGACTTAAACAACTACTTAACCGGACGTCCGTGCAGCTATACGTTCCACGAGCTTGAAGGCGATCATACGTGGGGCACGTGGCAGAAGGATTTCAAACGCGCTTTGTTAACCATCTTTGGTGAATAAAAGATTTGAAATAACAATCAGGAGGGGTATTTTCCATGAGATACGGTATTGCAGTATTTCCATCAAAAAAAGTTCAAGATGTCGCGAATTCTTATCGTAAACGCTATGACCCGCACTATGCTTTGATTCCGCCGCATATTACCCTGAAAGAACCATTCGATGCGGAAGAAGATGAGATTGAGGAAAAAATCATTCCTGAATTAAAACAAATTGCAAAAAACACCGAGCCTTTTTCCTACGGAATCTACAAAGTGAGTTCGTTTTCTCCAGTAACGAATACGATTTACCTGAAAGTTGAGCCATCAGAAGAGATTTTCGATTTAAATGAAAAGCTTCATACAGGAAGCCTGCCGGATAAGAAAGATTTTAAATTCGTACCTCACATTACGATTGCCCAGAAGCTATCGGATGATGAGTTTTTCGATGTATACGGCAGCTTAAGCATGAACAAATTTGATATTCAGGACAACATCGGTCGCTTCCAGCTTCTTTATCAGCTGGAGAACGGTGCCTGGAGTGTGTACGAAACCTTCCGTCTCGGGGAGGGGTAAACGAATGGAAATAAGACAAGTTGTAAGTCCACAAGAGAAGGACGACGCGTTTCACGTAAGACGCGTCGTTTTTGTTGATGAACAGAACGTGCCTGAGGATCTAGAAATCGATGAACACGATGATACCGCCCTTCACCTCGTCGGCTATGAGCAGGATGAGCCTGTAGCTGCCGCCCGTCTTCGATTTGTCGGCAATTACGGAAAACTTGAGCGTATCTGCGTGAAGCGTCCTTTTCGAGGCAAAAAGTATGGCAAAGAGATGATCCTGTTTATGGAATCCCTTATTAAAGATCATACGTATCAAGCCTCGAAGCTGAATGCGCAGACGCATGCGGAAGCTTTCTATCAATCATTGGGCTATGAAACCGTCTCCGAAGAATTTATGGATGCGGGTATTCCTCACGTCACGATGACAAAAACCTTATAAACCAAAAAACTGTCGATCCCCATTGGGTCGGCAGTTTTTTTGGTTTATATCTTATCCTTTTTGTCCACAATGAGGAATATACAATTATACGAGGACTGTGATCTTACATGGAATATCTTCAAATTACCGTGGAAACTTTATTCGGTTTCCTGGCCTTATTTATTCTCACAAAAGTATTAGGAAAAACACAAATCACGCAAATCACCGCGTTCGACTTTATCGCTGCCCTCGTATTGGGAGAGCTTGTTGGAAATGCCTTGTATGATAAGGAAGTCGGCGTCGTTGATATTGGCTTTGCGGTGATTTTGTGGGGCGTTCTCATATATGTTACTGAAATCATCACGGAAAAATATAAATCGACCCGCGGGCTGCTGGAGGGCCGGCCTTCCCTGATCATTTATAAAGGGGACATCGACCGTAAGCAGCTAAAAAAAAGCAAGCTGGATATCAATCAATTGCAGCACCTGCTGCGCGCGAAAGACGTATTTTCGGTGCAGGAAGTGCAGTACGCAGTGCTCGAAACAGACGGTACCGTTTCGGTGTTAAAAGCTTCTCAGTATCAGAGCGTAACCCGGGGGGACATGAACCTGTCGCCGCAAGCCGTTCCACTTCCACGTACATTGATCAGTGACGGTGAAGTCATCTGGGACAGCCTGGAGGAAATCGGCCAGAATGAAGCCTGGCTGAAAAGGCAGCTGCAGTCGCAGAATTTTAACTCGCCAGAGGACGTCCTTTTCGCAGAATATAAAGAAGGCGAGCCGAAGCTATTTTTGATCGGCTTCTAATGCGGTAAAAACGAAGCGGTGATCCTGAATCTGATGGATCGCCCTTCCCTGCTTCACTAAAGCAATCGCATACGCCGTAACGGCTGTCCGGTACAATAACCACTGGGACAGTTGAGGAGCTTTCACCCCGTAGTGATCACACATGGCGGCAACGAGTTCTTCATGACTGACCCCTTTTTCGTGTGCCTGAATACAGTCTTCCATCGTATCGAGAATATCCTCGTGATAATCGATATTGGTTTGAATGGTAGCCGACGCGTCCTCTTCCAGCTCTCCGTGGCCGGGTACATAGCCATCGCACGAAATCGTCAGTAAACGATTCAGGCTCTTGAGTGTTCGATCGGCATCGGAATTGTAAGGAATTTTATGCTTATGTAAAGTATCGACTCCAAAATAACTGTCCGCTGCGTAGAGAATACCGTGAGCACGAAGGGCAAGCTGATGATAGCTGTGTCCCGGCAGGAGATAGGTTTTTCCTTCAATGGCTCCGGCTTGAAACGTCCCCTCCTCGATCACTTCATCAATTGTAATCGCGGGGCCCTGCAGGAACTTATTCTGCAGTTCTTCTAACGGATCATTGCCCCCGAACAAATACAGAGGTTCAAGACCGGGGTACTTCAGCACGGCTTCTTCAAAGGCGGGGGCGATCGTATAAACATCGTAATTCTGCTGGATATAAGCCGCTCCGCCGTAATGATCCGCGTGGGCATGCGTAATAAAAAGGTGCGTCAATGGAAGCTCGCGTTCGCTCAGCTCCTTGAGCACCTTCTTTATAGAGGAACGGTCCAGGCCGGCATCAATCAGCAGGCCGTCTGTTCCTTTGTGGATGTATCCGATATTCACGGAACCGCTATAGTAATAGCAGTGGTCATTAATGGAATGAAAAGACACACGATCAACTCCTTTAGCTTTTCTAAATACTTTCGCTAAAGTGTTTCCCTTTTCCTGTTACATCGGAATATACTTTTTCATGAGCTGGTTTGGCTGGTTGCCACGGGCTCTTTACGGCATGCATATCTTTAGGAGTAAAAAGCTTTCGGCTCATTTCCTGATATTCAAGCCGGTCCTCTTCCCGCGATTGCTCCTGCTGCTTCAGCCTGTTATCGAGTGTCGTTTTAAAAATTTGTTCCAGCATAAAAGGAGAGCGTTCGGTCTGGATCGTACGATCGTGATAATCCTTATATTGATAATGGTTAATCGGCAATATATACCCCATCTATAACTCCTCCTCGTTTATAGACCCATACCCTTTTTCCAACCCTGATATACCTCCCTTACGCATCCTTTATTCAAAAAAACGTTCGACTTTACCCATTTGCTTATTTAAGAAGCGTTCCATATCCGTCATCCGTTTGGAAAACCGGCGGTCCCAGGCTTGAATGTCCTGGTCCCATCCCTGGAATTTCTTCTCAGGCTGTTTAATGATTCCATAGTTTTTCGACGTTTCCACATTGATTTCCTGTAAAACTTCAAAGATTGTTTTATCTTTTTTCTCACTCATGAGAGCTTTTCACTCCATTTATAGAAAATCGATTGTAAACCGGCAATCGCCAGGATCAGCACCAGAAAATAACCAAAAGGAATATAATAATATAGAAGAAAATTAATGAGCGCCGACCAAACACCGACACACCAGTGACAACTCAGCCCCTCCCCGATCCAACCGTTCGGTATTTCCCATTCTTCCTTCTTCCCATCTTCCTGCTCAATTACTTTCGTATGAAAGAAGGGCTTTCTCAGCCATTCCATAATCAGATCATCTACAATCAGCCGTGTCAGCCGGAAGCTCGCAAGCCCGAGCAATAACAACTCCAACCATGTTATACTCCCCATTTCTTACCCCTCCTTTTTCAAAATCATGGCACTGATAAATCGCTGTATTCATTAATTTATTCAACTACCTCGCTTAACTGTACAATCCGTTTCGATTACTTTGTAGCTCGAAACATGTAAGACAAAGTAATCATAATCGATCGAAGTAAAATGCCCTAATTATGGAAGGATTCGCAATCAAAACCATAAAGAAAAAGCCACTACACTCGTCGGTAGTGGCTGAAGAACTTTTTTGATTAAATCCAGGAAAACCCGCCCCGGCTGCTGGAAGACTCATCATGGCGATCTTTTGATTCACCAGCTACCTCATCTTTTCTACGGCGTCCTCCGAAAAATGGATCTACACGGTCGTTACGGCCGTGATGATCTTTCCGGTCATGGTGTTCTTTACGCTGAGGTTCAATAAATACGTTTTCAGCTTCAATAACAAGGTCTTTTACACGAATGACCTTTTTCTTCTCAGACATGCTATTCATCTCCTTATTCGAATTCACTGTTAATCTATGCGTTTGTCTCGATGAAGTATGGTCACATGCCCATTATTCAATAAAAAACATACAGAATTGAGGAAAGATGACAAATGCCCACACCGTCAAAGGGTCAAAACATATTCTAGTAAAGACAATACGTCAATTCGTATGGAAAGGGGAAAATAAATATGAGTTGTGGTAAAAAATTCGATAGTGGCTCTTGTGTCATTGATATCCTTAAAGATATCGTTGATGCTCAAAATGATGTCATCCATGAATGCATGACGAGCTGTGAGCAGTCCATCGCTGATCTTTTAGGCGACACAGGCGGAGGTTCTGGCTTCGATACAGTTCCGGTTATTCTTTACTGTAAAGATGGGTGCAAACCTTTTAAAGGATACGGTTCGAAAAAAAGTGGAGATGACTGCCAAATTAAAGGGAGCTTCTTCTTCCGAGTTAAATCTGTAGATGACGACGGATGTGCAGTAGTTGAGCTATTGTTCGCCGACCATCATCATCACGGAAATGTAGGGGGAACAGATGACTCACACGATGGATATCATCACCATCATGGATTTGATCCGAAATCTCCAGCTGACCAAAACTGCAGCAACCTGCGTGCTTCCGGCATCTGCATCACAGTAGATCTAAACTGCTTCTGCCACGTAACTTGCCTGCCTGCAACAGCAGCACTGTAATAATCAAACAAAAACCGCGCTGAAATAGCGCGGTTTTTTTTCTTAGAATCCGATTAATCGAATATCGACTATGT
This sequence comes from Halobacillus alkaliphilus, assembly GCF_900113125.1. GTDB lineage: Bacteria > Bacillota > Bacilli > Bacillales > Halobacillaceae > Halobacillus > Halobacillus alkaliphilus. The sequence goes on from NZ_FOOG01000007.1 coordinate 85,171, forward strand.
CTTTAAACGGAACCTCTTGCTGGAAGGGCCGCTGAAAAATCTTCAAGTGGACGATTCCTTCTTTATAGTCCGTAATATAGCCCCTGTATTTATTGTCTTGGGTCGTGACCTCACACTTCATTTTTGGCACGTGCGGGGATAACGTGAAAAAGTAGTTCACTTTCTCCTCTAGCGATAATTCATGGAAACGAAGTCTGCGATCTCTTGAAGATTCAGGCTGTTCTTTCTTCTCTGACTCCTCGGCAGGTGCCTCTTCTTTCGCTTTTGGTGGACTGGCAGCGGGTGCCGCTTTATTCTGATTTCTCAGTCTCAGTTCTTTTTCATGAAGAGAAGTCGAGGGCGCCTCTGATTTAGCGGGCTGCTCAGCAGGTGCTGAGGCAGACTGACTCCGCTGAGTACGAAAGCTGGTCTGCATGGAAACTTCTGCAGGTTTGAAATTAGGTTGGGCGATATAAAGCATCGGTTGCTTTGCCATTCGTTTGTTTTCCGTGTTTTCAGCCATTCTGGATCTCTCCTTTTTAAATAGGGTCATCGTTTTATGTATATGCTTGATTGGGACAGCATGTTCACAATCGCCCAAGTTCGACGTTATTTCTTCCTTTTTTACAAAGATTTATACAAAATGACACTAGATAAATACCTTACTAACCATGATATTCAAAGTCTGATTGAATTATTTCAATTGGCAATTGAAATGGAACTTTTATTTCCCCACACATCCTACTGAAAACGGTCCATGAAAGAACTGGTGGAAATAAAAAAATCCCCGGCACTCTTTTTCAAGAGTCCGGGGATTTATATATTAATAACCGATAATGTTAAAGCCGGAGTCCACGTGAATAACTTCTCCTGTTACGCCACGGGAAAGATCACTCATTAAATAATAAGCGGTATCGCCGACTTCTTCCTGTGTAACGGGACGGCGCAGCGGCGCACGTTCTTCAATTTCCTGCAGAATCTGGTTAAAGTCGCCTACGCCTTTAGCGGAAAGCGTACGGATCGGACCAGCGGAAATCGCGTTCACACGAATGTTGTGCTTGCCTAAGTCATTGGCTAAGTACTTCATGCTTGCATCAAGGCTCGCTTTAGCAACACCCATCACATTATAGTTCTGAACAACCTGCTCGCCGCCGAGGTATGTCATCGTGATAATGCTTCCGCCCTCTGACATCAGCGGCTTAGAGGCACGTGCCACAGCGGTAAGAGAATAAGAACTGATATTGTGAGCAGTTAAGAATCCGTCACGGCTCGTGTTCAGGAACTCATCCTTTAGCTCATCGCGGTTGGCAAAAGCAATGCAGTGAGCCAGTCCATGAATGACACCTACATCATTTTGAATATTTTCGAACGTTTGAATGATGGCTTCATCATTGGTTACGTCGCATTCATAGAATAAGGAATTGTTTTCCCCTTCAAGCGTGTCTGCCAGGTCACGAACGGATTTCTCGAAACGTTCCGATGCATAAGTAAAAATAAGTCTCGCGCCTGCTTCATGTAAAGAGCGTGCGATGCCCCACGCAATACTCCGTTTGTTGGCTACGCCCATTACGACATAGGTGCGTCCTTCTAATGATAAATTCATTCCATGCCCTCCTTGAGGTGATTTCTACAATTGGGATTTGTTATTAGTACCTGCTCCTATTTTATTATATCAAATGACAAAATACAATTATCCACTGAAGCAGCTCTTCCTTGTTACAATTCAGCCCCAGTAATGCCAAAGGAGTAATCTTGATCGGGGCTAAACCAACGAGCGATTTCTCCCTCTACAAGACTTTCTTTTCCCGCTACGTAGTGGGATATAACCTAATCCCCCTTTACGACTGAAAACGCAAGCGCAAGGAATATACCTTCTCTAATTAAGTTAGAGCTGTTTTGTTAAGTAACTAAAGCTACCCTTTTATTTAAAGTAACGCTCGTTTATGCTTTCTTTTTTTTATTAAAATCACACCTATAATCAATACTACAATCCCTACCTGCCAAAACCATCTATCCTCTGTTTGTAATAAAACAAACATTAAATAATTTGATGTTGAACTGAACTTATAGGGATATAGAAAAATAACTGGAAATAAGCCGAATACAGTAGAAAAACCACCAACTACTACTAAAAAATAAGCTGAAAATTTGATCAAACCACCCTAACAAAAATTTAAAATTAAAGATGTTACTTATTCAACATCCGTTTAATTGAGTACGTTTTAAGCTGTTCCCTTTTTTTTAAGACTAATCTCCTCGACCTTATTAGGTGGTCCGGAGCAGAAGTCAGGAACATTTAAATAACATTTTGAGCTTTTAAGCGCTCCGCTGCCATCCTTATTCAAAGCAGCCTCTAACCATATGCGGCCGCTCCTCAGTATACTCGTTTGTAAAAAAGTTCGGGCTCCTCTCATATTCACACATCTGCACGACTCGGTTTTCCTTTTTTAATTCGATATAACGATATGTATGGCCAGGGTCATTTGTAAAAACAACCTCCGCAATAATAGGTTCAGTCCGACTGGTATTACGTTTGCCATCATTAAAAGTTTCAATGGAGTAAATGTCACTGGACGAGTATTCTTCTTCCAGCAGGTGTTTCTCCACTTTTTTCTCCATCAGCACGGCATTTACCGGTCTAGATATGGTAAAAATAAATGCAGGAATAAGGACAGCTCCCAGAAGAATGATCATACTTGTCTTTTGAACTTTACGGCTGGGTTGAAATTTCCGGAGGAGAAAATGAGCGATCAGACTACCTGAAAAGGCAAGGGCTGTATAGATGAGGGTCCACGTGAAAAAAGAAAAACTTAAGTACAGGAATTGAGCCATTAGGGAAAGACCAAATACGATGGCAGGTGCAATAAACAGCTTGTTAAAAAGAGCGCGGCCTAGAACCCCCATCACAAAAGCAAGCATCGGAAACATAAATAGAACAAGTGGGATTAAGTACATACACATCATCCTCCCATTGAGTTTTAGTGTAATATTACACTTAAATAACCACTTTTTCAATATATCCACATAAAAAAAGACAGAAGTCCTGATCCATCAGAACTTCTGTCTTATTAAAAGAGATAATTAACTGGAAAGCTCCTCTTCATCCTCGTCTTCGATCTTCCTCTTTCTTAATAAGTAAATATAGATCACAGGCACCAGGGAACAGACTAAAATAATGCCGCCAATTAAGAAGCCGCTCCCTATCCCATTCGTTCCGATTAATGTCATCAATACTCCACTTAAAATAGCAAGGATACTAACGACAGCCAACGATATGTATAGGCTCTTCTCTGGTGACTTTTGCTTTTCATGATCCACACTAATGTTCATCATTAAGTACGCATTCACCACGGCTGAAATCATAAAAACGGCCCACAAAGGATTTCCTGTCATTCCATCCATACCTTTCGTTACAAGATCGTAGGCAAGGATGGCTAAAATTCCAAATGTCTGTATGATATAAACGATCCGAATGTTTTTTAAGTTCCTTAGCTGCAGCCGTTCATCTTTAATTCTTTCCATTGGTTCCGCTCTCCTTCTCTATCCAGAATACTTCGTCCAGCGTCTTATTCACCGCATAATAAATCTCAAGGCATAGCTATAATGATGGATTATACTTTTTTCTCAACTCTCAATTAGACTGATGGTCTGCCGGGTCGCGCCGCCTCTAGGCTAATTTCTACCGGGTGAGATATTACGCTTATCCCTATCCTTCGCAAACAAATGATAAAAGCTGATTTCCCATACGATAAAACCCACGACTAAGCTACCCAGATAAGGAGCAGGCGAGCCTACCGCTACTAAGACGAACACGCTAATGATAAACACAACTATTCCAATGATCAGAGAAGTTCTAACGTAGTGCTTTCCCACTTTACCACCTCCAAGAAATCGAACACGCTATAAATATTCAGCTTCTTTTCGAACGATTAAATCTTGGTTTGCTGAAATAAGCTGCCGTAAACAGAAAGAACAGCGAAATTAAGATTCCGGCAGCTGCCTGGTCAAAGAACAATGAAACCGGGAGGACAAGCGCTCCGATCATAAACATAAGTCTCATCATAGCTGATCACTTCCTTTCCTTACGTACGGTCCGACCGCTTCGATCGTTTCATTTTTTCTTTCATCCATTAACAGGAATGGCAGATTTTCCATGAAAAGGAGGGATAAATAATGTTCAGAAGGGAATACAATACATAGGATCGTATAGATCCGAGAAAGGCGGGATTAGATGTTGTGGTTATGGTTGTTACTACCAGCTGGATTGATTATCCTGTCCGTTCATTTTGAACAAAAACGCAGGGAGCAGACGCGCCTCGTTCCGGTGGTTGATGAGCAGAAGGCAATGGAAGAGATCTACAGATCTGAAGGTGCCGCAGCAAAATCGGCCGATCCAAAAAATATGAAAAATTTCTAAATGAATATGTTAGGGACGGAAGCGTATCACACGGCTTTCCGTCCCTTTTTGTGTGATGCAGCACGTCACCGCTGTTTCTTTTCGTAAACTTTCCTGAATCGTTCCAAACGGGTACGGTTATAGCGCTGTACAACGATAAAGGGCAAATTAAATAAAATAGCGTAGAGAACCATAACCCATCCGGCCCAGACGGGCAGGAAGAAAAAAAACACTGGAGACGGAAGGATTTGAGCCCAGTGGGACAGTTCGGATCGGCTGGTCTGCAGGGCTAAGGCTTGAAAGTCCTTTTCAGTTCGCAGGTGAGCCGCCGTCTTCCCCTTTCCCTGATTCACCCATTTCCTGGCTTCAGGAAGAAGATGCTTCCATTTCTTTATTTTCAGTTGTTCGTACACCCGTCCGTTTTTCTCCCAATTTTTTAATTCATATAGTCTGGAGAAAAATAAAACCATGGAAGCGGGCAGTTGAGATACAAGTACGCTCACGCTTATATGGATCATTACCCAGGCAATAATAATCTTTGTAACCATCAGGACGACCCTCTCTTATTCTTACCGGATATATTCCGGCCCTTCCAAGTTGATTCCTTCCAAAAGAAGGTTTTCAAAATGGAATAGCCAAACAGAACGACAAAGAATAGGAAATGCAGCGGGAAAAGGAGCGCATCATACCACTTGAAATTCCCCATTTCCCGGAGCGTGCGGCCGAGCCAGAAAGCAAGAATTACATAACCGATCACGCTCCACCACCCCATCTCAGGAATGTTAAGCAGGTAAGAGATCACAGCCGTGATCCAGATAATCGCAGCCGCAGTCATCCATGGCGATGCCGTTTTTGCTCCTGAAGCAAAGCTTTTTGACCACCCTTCAACCACCGCTTTCAGACTGGCTTCATACATACGCATGTTCACAACATGTCTGCCGCTGAAGGCATAGGTCTGTATGTCTCTGGATTCCGCATGTCTTGCGAATGCCAGGTGTTCCACAATTTCACTGCGGATTGAATCATGGCCGCCAAGCTCCCAGTACGTCTCTGTCGGAATAATTAAACAAGGGCCGAAGCCTCCATGCCTGCTTATCTGGTCCTTCACAATCATCGTGATTCCTGAGGAAGCAAACACGACCAGGTGGAAAATAGAAGAAAACTTTTCCCAGAATGAATGCATGTAGTGATAAGGATGCACCGTAACTAAAGCGTTCCGTCCTTTTTTCTCTGTAAACTGGATGATTCTTTCCGGTCCGTGTTTGGAAAACCATGTGTCTGCATCCAGAAAAAACAAAGTCTTTCCTTTTGCTATTTTTGCACCGTTATAACAAGCCCAGGATTTCCCCATCCACTCTTCCGGTAAAGGCGGATTGCTGATGACTTTAACTCCAAAGGATTCTGCCGCCGCACGGGTCTGGTCTTCTGAATGGTCGTCCACGACGATCACTTCCCTTTGGTCACTCTTCGTTGCAAGAATGGAAGGAAGTAAGCGTTTTAAATTTTCTTCTTCATTACGTGCTGGTATAATAATCGAGTATGTACTCGTTTTTCGAGGTTCTTGAATAGGAAATGAAACCCTCTGCCAAAAAAGCAGCAGAGTTGAAATTATGGCCAGGAACATAAACCACATGGCGATCACCTCATCTTTCTTAAGCATAGTGCATGCTTATTTTGTATGTAAACTAGTGTTGCGGTCGCGAATCAGCGCGATCGTCTGTTATACCTTGCGTCCTGAAGATCTCCACGATTATCTTCCTTTCATGCCGGGTATAAGCAATTAAAAAACAGGGGGTTCATTATGTATAAATCTATTATAGCCAATACACTCCGTTTCTTTTCAGATCAATCTCTGAATACACCAATGGTTCCTATACAGCCCGTCCAGGAAAAAAAGGACATTCTCGTTGAAACTGATGTGAAAGATACATATATATCCTGCTATTATCCAAAAGGAGCAGCCGAAAAAAATCTGCCTGTCTACATTAACCTGCATGGCGGTGCCTTCATTATGAATTCCAAAGAGATGGATGATCCATACTGCCGTCAGATCGCGAACAATACGGGCTCCGTTGTTATCAATGTTGACTATGCCAAAGCACCGGAATATCCTTTTCCAGGGCCTTTAGAGCAGTCCTACCAGCTGCTGCACTGGGTTAAAGATCATGCTGAAGACCTTAAGATTGATCCAGAAAAAATCATGGTCGGCGGGCAAAGTTCGGGTGGAAACATTATGGCAGCGCTCTGTCTATTGCTGAAGGAGCGCAAAGAACCACAGCCTCTCCTCCAGGTGCTGATCTGTCCCATGCTTGATTTCGTTACCCCGCATGCTGATAAACCAGAAGGCGATCCCGGTCGTGCCCGTTTCCCTCAGGCTGCCCATTTTCTCAACTTATGCTATGTACCGGAACGAAACCAGGCGGAACATCCACTTGCTTCGCCCGTTTTAGCTCCCCATACAGACAAGCTAGCCCCGGCGCTTGTAATTGCGGCGGAATATGACGCTTTCTCCCGGGAAGCTGAAACATACGCAGCCAAATTAAGAGACGCCGGCGTACCCGTGAGACACGAAGTTTTTGAAGACTGCTATCACGCCTTCACTCATTTAGGACCTGAGCAAAAAGCCCAGGAAGCATGGGCAATGATTGAAGATGAAATCAGAAAAACCATTCAGTCTTAAGATTGAAGCCTGTTTGCATTGATTAAAAAAGCAACGTAAAGATTTCAGTAAATACGCCACTTATCAATACAAAAGCTGCTATGGACACATTTAAACGTGTACCGGCAGCTTCATCTGTTCTTGAATCTCTTTACCATATAAGAAAAACCTCGTATCTCGTCTAGCCTAACACACACGTTGACTGACAAAGGTCACACATGCTCACACGGTGAGAATCCTCTATCGAAGCGCACGGTCCAATTTCTTTTTACAATACGCCTTCAATAAAGTAAGTTTCAACAATTACATGTCAGGTCAACAAGTAAGGTGATCCTTCTCCTCCTTACTAAACTCCATAGTATGCATACGTTTTTTCAATACAGGAGTTTCAATAAAAGACGTTTTATAAACTATCTCCCTATCTCAGTTGGCGAGGGTTCTATTTCATCTGATCACGGCCCAATTCCACTCCAGCACGGCTCAATTCCGCTCCACCACGGCCCAATTCCATTCCTGCACGGCCCAATTCCATTCCAGCACGGCTCAATTCCGCTCCGCCACGGCCCAATTCCACCACAGCACGGCTTAATTCCACCCCAGCACGGCTCAATTCCGCTCCGCCACGACCCAATTCCACCCCACCACGGCCCAATTCCACCCCAGAACGGCTCAATCACGCTCCACCACGGCTCAATTCCACCCCACCACGGCCCAATTCCACCACAGCACGGCCCAATCCCACCCCACCACGGCCCAATTCCACTCCAGCACGGCCCAATTCCACTCCGCCACGGCCCAATCCCACCCCACCACGGCACAATTCCGCTCCGCCACAGCCCAATCCCACCCCAGCACGGCACAATTCCGCTCCGCCACGGCTCAATCCCACTCCACCACGGCCCAATTCCACCCCAGCACGACCCGATTCGGACAAATCAGAGGTAATCCACTACATAAAAAAAGATCCCCTTTCTTATCGAAAGGAGATCCCTAATCATTTAATATTCAAGATCCATTTTCAGTTCATCTACATACTCACTCGATCCCGTCACAATGAGACGGTCACCCAGTTTAAGCTCCGTGTCCCCGTGCGGCACAATGGAGTCTTTGCCACGGAAAATACGGACCATGATTACGTCTCCGGTAAACGGGAATTCACGGAGATAAACTCCGTTATAGGAAGAGTTGTTCATGTTGATCTGGTAGAGAGCACTTTCCTGTTTTGTAATGATATCGACGACGTTCGGTGCTTCGATCATCGCTTTCAGGAGAGCTTTGGATGATAGGAATACAGAGAATACGCTGACCTTAAGCTCTTTCAGCTCGGAAGTCAGTTCTGGAGATTCCACACGGGCAATGACCCGCTCCACTCCTTCTTCCTTCGCAAAGCGTGCGATTTCAGCGTTCTTCTCTTCATCGCCCGTTGAAGCGACCAGCAGATCAACTTCAAATACTCCGAATTCTTTCATAGCTTCCACATTATAGCCGTCAAGTTCTTTAATATCAAAACAGGAACGGCTGATTTTGTCATCAATTTTATCTACTTTTGTATGATACAAGTGGGTCTCATATGAGTTGATATCAAGCTCGCGGACGACCGGCAGCGTCATCCTGTTGGAGCCGATAAAGGAGACCACCGTCTTAGGCTGTTCATCCTCAAATTTGCCATAAATCTTCTTAAAGACAATCGGAGCGACCAGACAGGTGAGCACCGCTACTAAAATCAGCGCGCCTTCCATCTGAGCATCAATCATGCCTTCTCTCTCCCCAATCGTTGCAGCCGCAATTACAAGGGAGAGCGTGGAGGTAAGAATAAACCCTGTACTGAGCACCGTGCGCGTATCATACCATTTTTTCAAAATCAGCGCAGGTACGATTTTCGATACAAGCAGCGCGATGAATAGTAATGGAATGAGTATGACAACACGGTTATCGGTAAACAAATTCCAAATATCAATATCTACACCGACCATTACAAAGAAGATCGGAATCAGAAAACCATAGCCAAAGCTGTCCAATTTCTTCACCATCTCCTGGTTCGGAGACAAGAGAGAAACGAGGGTACCCGCCAGGAACGCACCTAGAATGTTCTCGGCTCCTACGGTTTCGGATAAGGCTACGAGCAGGATAATCAGTGTAAAGACTGCACGTGTATCGATTTGAATCGTACCTTTGGCCATTGTTTCCACAAAGGACTGGTGGCGGAATTGCTTACCGACAAAATATAGGAGAACACCCACAATAAATAAGATCAGCAGCAGCCACGTATTGCCTTCGCTTTCGCCGTAGAGCGATACAAAGACGGCTAATAGAATCATCGTCGCAAGGTCAGCGATAACGGCAACCAGAAGAATGGTTTGGCCTATCGTTGACTTCATCATCTGCGCATCCTTAAGCGTCGGTACAACAACTCCAAGCGATACGGTTGATATGATCAGCGTCATTAAGAAAGCATTGTCTATAAAGCCAGCCAGCACAAATAGATAGGATAAGCCCAGGGAGATGGCGAATATTCCGGCAAATACAATTAAAGCGACAATAACCGGATTGGGAGCTCCTGTCCCTTTATTTTCGGGCTTAGCCCTTTTCTTTCTTCTGGCAAAAATGGAGAAGTCAATTTCGAGACCGCTAAGAAACATAAGAAAGATGAAGCCGAGCGTTGATAAAATCTCAAGCCAGCTTCCTTGTTCCACGATATCGAAACCACTTTTTCCTATAATTAGTCCGACGATAATCTCAGCGACTACGACGGGAATCATGTTCAGTTTAAATCGATGCAATAAGATGGGAGTGATAAATGCAGCTAGTATGACAATAACTAAGGAAGTTACTGAAGCTCCATGTTCCATACTCGCCCTCCTTCCACTAGATGAGTAAATTCATAAATGCTGTCGCCATACCGAAATAAATCAGTATGGAAATGATGTCATTGATGGTCGTGATGAATGGTCCTGATGCAACAGCAGGATCGATATTAAATCGATGCATGATGAGAGGTACGAGAGAACCAGCCAAGGTGGCTACAATCAACGTCGATAAAATGGAAAGTCCGACGAGTAAGCCTAAAAAGAAGTTTCCCTGCCAGAAATAAACGACGATAGTAATGAGAACCCCGCAGGAAATTCCTGTGATCAATCCAGTTCCGGCTTCTCGCAGCATCATCTTCGTCTTACCCTGTTTATCAATTTCACCGGTTGCAATCCCACGTACGGCTACGGCAAGAGCCTGGGTGCCTGTATTCCCGGCCATTCCGGCAATGAGCGGAATGAAGATCGCGAGAATCGCCACCTTATCAAGAGTTTCTTCAAAGCGGCCGATGAGGCTTGCCGTTATACTGCCCAAAAATAGTAGAATAACAAGCCAGGGCAGCCTTTTTTTAGCTGAATCAAAAGCATTTTCATCCGGACTGTCGACGTCGGAAATACCTGCAAGCTTGGAATAGTCATCACTTGCCTCTTCTTCCATAACGTCCATAATATCATCGACCGTAATAATGCCGAGCAGGTGGTTTTGGAAATCAACAACGGGAAGGGCAAGAAAATCATAATCTCTTACCATCCTGGCGACTTCTTCCTGGTCTTCGGCTACAGAAACGGACACCACTCGTTCATTCATCACGTCCGAGATGAGCCAGTCGTCTTCCGAGATAATTAAATCACGAAGCGAAATAACCCCAACTAGACGCTTGTCTTCGTCAATGACATAGGTGTAATAAATTGTTTCGGCATCAGGCGCTTCTTTTCTTAAATGAAGCATCGCTTCCCTGATCGACATGCCGGCTTCCACGATGACGAACTCCGTGGTCATAATAGAGCCCGCGGTTTTCTCTTCGTAGTGCAGCAAGTCCTTTATTTCCTGTGCCGCTTCCTTATCCATAATGGTCAGGAAGCTTGCCACTTTGTCTTTATCCAGTTCATTAAAAATATCTACCGCATCATCCGTAGACATCTCTGCGAATACCTGGGCCGCAAATCTGGGATCCATTTCAGAGAAAAACGGCTCGATTTCCTCATAATCAATGTGCTCCATGAAATCGGCTACTTCTTCGGGAGATAGATACGTATAGATCTGCATACGAACATCAACATCTAATCCCTCGAAAATCATAGCCTGATCATAAGGGTGGAGTTCTAGAAACTCGGCGCGGAATTGGTCAATGTAATCGTTAAAAAGCGCATCCTTTATAGTATCCCAAACTTCTTGGCGCTCCTGGTCATCTAAGTGTTCCATAGCTCCCCTCCTTGACGTTCTGTTCGTTTTTGACCGTTTAATCTTAATTGCCTACTGGACGTTTGTCAACGAAAGTATTTTCTTTTCATTAAATCATAAAGTTGACTTAAAATTATTGGAAGAATCATGTACACTTACAATTATAACCGTAGTTTAACAGATTGCTTGATAGAAAGGGAACATTCATGAATGATAATCAGCAAACTTCACCGATTGATTTTACCATTATATTCATTGTCCTGGCCTTTGGAATCATCAGCTGCTATACCCTTTACACCGTAGATCCTTACTTAGGCGCTGGAGATCAAGGTTCTTATATGAAACAAATCGTCTGGTACATACTTGGAAGCATAGTCGCAGGCATGGCTATGGTTTTGGATTATGACCGTCTTCATCAAATCGTTTGGGGGCTGTACGGATTTGGTCTCGCGGCCTTGCTTATGCTTTTCTTTAAATTCCCGCCGGGGCTCGTTCACTATTCAGGCGGAGCCTGGAGCTGGTTTAAGTTACCAGGGATCGGCACCATTCAGCCCTCCGAATTTATGAAGGTTTTCCTTGTCATTACACTTGCTCATGTGATTGTTAAACATAATGAAAAAACCCGGATGAAAACCGTTAAGACAGATCTTAAGCTGCTCGGAAAGCTGATGCTTCTTTCCATAGTTCCCATGGGACTTATTGCGGTGCAGCCGGATTTAGGTACCTTCCTTGTGTTAGTATCCATCACAGCATTTATGATTTTAGTATCCGGTATTCAATGGAAAATTCTGCTCTCGATCGTCTCATCCGTACTAGTCGTTATTGCAGCTGTTGCGACTACGTTCCTATTTAATATTACAAAAGTTACCACCTTCTTTGAAGAATCCGTATTTGCCCACGTGGACTCCCGTTTCTACGGCTGGCTTCAGCCTGAAAAGTACGAGCTCGGCGCCGGCCTGCAGCTGATCAAAGCCATCACCGCGATCGGCTCTGGCCAGCTGACCGGTAAAGGTTCGGGAAACTTTGAAGTGATGGTGCCCGAACGACATACCGATATGATCTTCACCGCGGTTTCTGAACAGTTTGGGTTCGTAGGCTCAAGTATTGTCGTCACGCTGTTTTTCCTTCTGGTCTATCGGATGATCCAAATCGCTCTCGAAAGTAACGATGCGTTTGGAAGCTATTTAATCGTTGGTGTCGTAGGAATGATTGCGTTTCAAGTCTTTCAGAATATCGGCATGTCCATTCAGCTGCTTCCGATTACAGGACTTCCGCTGCCCTTCCTCAGTTACGGAGGAAGCTCGACACTCGCTTATATGCTCGCAATCGGACTTGTGCTCAATGTAAAATCCCGTACAAAATCTTATATGTTTGAATAAGGTAAACAAAAGGTGGAGAAGCTTTGTAAAAGACTTCCCGCCTTTTTTATTGGCTTTGGTAAGCTTCTGTGTTGATTTTACAGTTAAGCTCCCGGTGCGTAAGACTTAATTTCGAGGTCTCTAGAGAGAACTAGGTCCTGCGGGGAACCCGACCCATTATCGTAATAAGCCTCCTATAAAAATTAACAAAAAGCTTTAACAGGGCTTTATAAAAGAACAATCTGGTTATCTCATAAAGATTCATTGGAAGGAGAATGATGATGAAAATTGATGTAATTGGCGATGTGCATGGCTGCCTCGATGAATTAAAGCAGCTATTTACGAAACTTGGCTACGAATGGGAAAACGGCCTTCCTTATCATCCCGACGGACGCACGCCGGTCTTTGTAGGTGACATTACGGATCGCGGCCCTGCATCAGTGGAGTGCATTCGTTTCGTCTGCCAGTTAGTATTAGAAGAAAAAACGGCGCTCTATGTGCCCGGCAACCATTGCAATAAACTGTACCGGTTTTTCCTCGGCAACCCTGTAGAGGAAACCCACGGTTTAGAAACCACGGCAGACGAATACCGGAGCTTATCCACCCGTGAACAAAAAAAGGTGCGTAAGCAGTTTATGACGCTGGTAGAACAATCCCCTCTCTATCACGTACTGGAAGAAGCGGACGCAGTAATCGCCCATGCCGGCATCCGCAGAGAAGATATCGGAAAAAATGATAAAAAGGTGAAAACCTTTGTATTGTATGGCGACATTACAGGAGAAAAGCTCCCGGACGGACGTCCTGTTCGAAGAGACTGGGCTCAGCATTATGACGGTGACTTGTGGGTCGTTTATGGGCACACGCCTGTACGTGAACCTCGCTTCGTTAATAAAACCGCAAATATTGACACGGGCTGCGTGTTTGGAGGCGAACTAACGGCGTTCCGCCTGCCGGAAGAAGAACTGGTTCGTGTCCCTTCCTCGATGCCGCTCGTTGAAGAGAAATTCAGATACTAAAAATCAGACTCCATGCGGGGTCTGATTTTTTTAGTATTTACATGTCATCATATAACGTTTCCACTCTTCAGGGATCCCGGAGGTAAAAGACATAGGCTCGCCTGTCCATGGGTGATCAAAAGCAAGTTCATGACAATGAAGAGCCTGACCGCTCCAGGGAAGATCTTCTGTCTCTCCGTATAAAGTATCCCCCACGAGCGGATGACCGATAGAGGCCATATGGACACGAATCTGATGGGTTCGCCCGGTCTCAAGCTTTAGTCTGACGAGCGTATGCTGTTCGTCGCTTTCCAGAACCGTATATAACGTCTTCGATGGTTTACCATCTGCACAGGTGGTCCGTTCCACAATGGAGCCTGGTTTCCGGGAAATCGGCGTTTCAATGACTCCTTCACCCTCGAGCCTTCCTTTTACCAGTGCCGTGTAAAAGCGATCGACCCTGCTTTTTCCAAACGTTAGCAGCCGGTGACTGTAGGCGTGCTTCGCAGCAAGCATAAGTCCCGACGTCTCACGGTCCAGCCTTGTCACGATATGAACCGTATTGGAAAGACTGTGCTTATCGTAGTGATGAAGCAGCCGGGTTGCGATGGAAGAGCCTTCATGGTGGGAAGATGGAACGACCGGAACTGAGGAAGGCTTATCCAGCACAATCACATCTTCGTCCTCATAGCGAATCGCAAGTGCTCCTTCTTCAGGAGTCATCCTCTCGCCGCGAACTTCTTCCGGAAAATAAACGGTAACCACAGCCTTCGAATCCACTTTTTGTTTAAGAGAAGCGGGCTCGTGATTGACGTAAATCGATTCTGCCGTTTTCACTCGCTTAATCAGCTGGCGGGAGAAATCCGCCCGTTTTTGCAGAAAATCTCTAACAGTCTGACCTGACGCCTCAGGCGGAACGCGCCAACTTTTGGTAACCGTATTCACTCTTTAGAATGAGAGTACTCATCAGATACGAAGGAATCATGCACACGTCTCCAGAAAGGAAACGGACGGAAGCGGGCAAAACGGACTTTTTCAGTCGCCACACGGCACTGGATTGACTTCACATCTTTGTATGTGCGTGTAATATGATCCATCGTAATCAGAAAGCTTCGGTCGTTCAACGGCTTTAATAAGCAGGTATGATGGCTCGGTAGAATTAGCGGAGAACCGATAGTACGGAACACCCGGTTATTAATGGAAGCCATCTCCGCAATCTGAATCGCTTCAAGTGAAGGATGGAGAATCGCGCCGCCGAGCGCTTTGTTATAAGCGGTACTGCCGGATGGCGTGGAAATGCAAAGTCCATCCCCTCGGAAGGTTTCAAAATGATCGCCTTTAATTTCGATATCAAAAACGACCGACCCTTCTGAAGTCTTAATGGTACATTCATTTAATGCCAGGTACCTATCTTCCTCTTCCCCGTCTTTCGGGCGGATGGTGACTTCAAGAAGCGGGTATTCAACTACCTGGAAAGGCGTTCGCGCAATTTCAATAATCAGCTTTTCCAGCTCTTCAGGCATCCAGTCGGCATAGAAGCCTAAGTGTCCGGTATGAATTCCGATAAACGCCGTTTGATCAAGGCGGTGAACATAGGTGTGAAAAGCTTCTAATAACGTACCGTCGCCTCCCACAGAGATAGCAAGATCAGGCTCGTCCTCATCGTATTCCAGCTGGAATTCAGTTAAATAATTTTTGATTTTGGATCGGATTTCATTTGATTTCTGGTCGCCTTTGGAAAGGATCGAGAATTTCATCTTCTGCCCACTCCTCTACTTCTTTTTAGTATGGTTTTTCTGGTCTTCTTTACGCAAAAATACTTTCTGAGCTTCCTGGATTTCACTTTTAATCTTGGACATTTCTTCATCCAGGCGGAAGGCTGCTTCGCCGGCCCGTTTTAACCGGCTCTTAATTTCTGATGGTATTTTTCCTGCATATTTATAATTTAAGGAGTGTTCGTTGGTCGCCCAGAAATTCATAGCCAGCGTACGGATTTGAATTTCTGCTAACACCATCTTTTCTCCATGAATGGTCTCGACTGGATACTCAATAATTACATGGTAGGACCTGTAACCGCTCTCTTTTTTCCGGGAGATGTAATCCTTCTCTTCGACGATCTTGAAGTCGTGACGGTTTTTCAGCATGTTCACGACAGCATAAATGTCATCTACAAATTGACAGACTACACGCACACCCGCTATATCCTGAAGTTCTTTTTCTATGTTTTCAGGATTAATGGCTTTTCTTCTGGCTTTTTCAATGATACTTGATCTTGGTTTTACGCGACCTGTGACAAATTCAATCGGGGACTGCTCCATTTCATATTCAAACTGCTGGCGCATTCCCTTTAATTTTACTTTTAGTTCATCAACTACTTGTCCATAAGGTGCTATAAATATATCCCAATTCATCTTGCGCCCACCTTTATGTATCCAATCTGTATAGTAAATATGTGCGTTTTCTCCTGCATTCATTGTATCATAAAGTTAAGTCACATCAGAAATGATAAAGGAGGCATTCTAAATTGTCACAGGAAATCGAAATTGAATATAAGAACCTGCTCACGAAGGATGAGTACGATCGAGTACACCAATTATACCCATTCGAATCAGTTGAATTCGTGGAGCAAACCAACTATTATTTTGAATCAGATGATTTAAAGCTTCGCAGTCTAGGGGCTGCTCTCCGCATCAGGAAGAAAAATAATCAATGGACGCTGACCCTGAAACAGCCTCATCCTGAAGGTCTGCTTGAGACCCATGACTCCTTGTCTGAACATGAGGCAGATTTATGGATTCAAAACCGCATGGTGGAGAAACCAAATGTCGGGAAACAACTGGATGAGCTTGGAGTTTCAGTGGATGACTTGAAGTTCCTTGGTTCCCTGACCACAAGAAGAAAGGAAATCGAGTACAAGGATACCCTTCTCGTCCTCGATCACAGCCTCTATTATGATCAGGAAGATTTTGAGCTGGAACTCGAAGCTAAATCGAAAGAACAAGGGAAAAACGTTTTTTCCCAAATATTAAATCAATGCAATATTCCTGAAAGGGAAACAGATAATAAGATTAAACGCTTTTATAAAGCCCGGCAAGAATCAGAATAGTTGCCGTAGCACACACCCATTGCTAAAATGGATTAACAGACAGGAAGGGATTTTATGGTACAGCGACCTGGAACGATTTATGAGGCGCTTGGTGAAGAAAAAATATCAGAGCTTGTCGAAGCATTTTACAGCCGAGTAAGCAGCCATCCGGATTTAATTCCGATCTTTCCGGAAGATTTAACAGAAACGGCGCGGAAGCAGAAGCAGTTTTTGACTCAGTTCTTCGGCGGCCCTCCTCTTTACATCGAAGAGCACGGTCACCCGATGCTGAGAGCCAGACATCTGCCTTTTGAAATTACACCAACTCGAAGAGACGCCTGGCTGTCTTGTATGTCAGGCGCTTTAAACGAGGTTTCTATTGAAGAGCCTTACCGGTCTGCTATATTTGAACGATTAACGATGACAGCAAACCACATGATGAACACACCAGAAGAGGAGAAAGGAGAATCGAAGTGAGTTGGAAAAGCTTGAGCAGCAATAACGACACCCAAGGAACAGCCAGCGGTTTTTTCAATTTATTAAAGCGGCCCATAGAAATCTATGTGTTTATCGATCCGCTCTGTCCTGAATGCTGGTCACTTGAACCATTCTTAAAAAAACTCACTATCGAGTACGGCCGCTTCTTTACCATCCGTCCAATTATAAGCGGGAAGTTGACTTCCTTTCAGCAGAACAAAGTAAAGAAACCTGAAAATCTGAAAAAAGCGTGGGACAGCACTACTTCCCGCACCGGCATGTGCTGTGATGGTGATGTTTGGATTGAGAATCCGGTTTCCTCCCCCTTTGCGGCTTCTCTTGCTGTAAAAGCAGCCGAGCTGCAAGGTAAAAAAGCGGGCATGCGGTTTCTCAGAAAAATTCAGGAGTATGTTTTCCTGGAAAAACAAAATATCTCCGATGAAGATGTATTAATTGAATGCGCTAGTAAGAGCCGTCTGGATGTAGAGGAATTTAAGAAGGATCTTCATTCCGATGCCGCCCGCAACGCCTTGAACTGCGACTTAAAACTAACGCACGAAATGGAAGTAGAATCAACGCCGACCATTGTCATTTTTAACGAATCCGAAGAAGATGCAGGTCTTAAAATTACCGGTATGTATTCCTATGATGTGTACGTGAAAGTCCTTAAGGAAATGCTTCAAAAGGATCCAACTCCTGCCATTAAGCCAGCTCTCGAAGACTTTTTGCACTACTACCGATTTGTAGCGAATAAAGAAGTTGCGGTCGTCTACGACTGGACAGAACAGCAGGCTAAAAAAGAAATGAAAAAATTAGTGCTGAAACAGAAAGCGCGTGAAATACCCGTGAAGCACGGCGCCTTCTGGGAATATCTCGGCACGTAATAAGCATTTTTAAACGGTACCGAAATGGTTAGATCAGTGTCTAACGATTTCGGTATCGTTTTTTTTGCGTAATTGGACTGGAGCGTGTACAGCCTCTGTTTCGCCGTCAGGTCCCCCTATTTCGTCGTCATCACACGCAATTCTCCCGGGGTGTAATTCTCTTGAAACTTTTCCAGCGAATGAACGTAATACAATAATATGAAATAGAGACTTACGCGCGACAGCGCAGATTACTTTTTCGCGTGGATTGTTTTTGGTTACGAGGAATGGCTATGGATTACGGCCCTATCTGTCTGTCTTTGTTTTTACATAGCTAAAGAAGGTATCAAATAATCACGCAGAAGCCTTCCTGATAAACGACGTGTGCCAGCTGTGGCATTTGCTTATTTAGGAGCCATAGCTATTACACTAATCTTTATTTACACCTCCAACTATGTCATCAAGGTGATGACGATACTCCCGACAAAAGAAAGAAGGATTAACAATGATTGCTGAAATGTACAAAAGAAGAGAAAAATTGGCCTATTCCCTTATAGGTGCCCTCATTCTAATTTTGGGAGGATATTTGCTATGGAATCAGCCGGAGACCAGTCAAGAATGGTTGGAAGCAGCCATCCTGCTTTTCCCCCTTATTTTTATGGTGATAATTGCGGGCACGAGCCATCATAAATATAATAAGGTTAAGGATATATCTATCCCCGAATCAACTGGTTCGCTGCTCGAGGCTGAGCATGTGGTATGGAAAGCCGATGCCGGGAACCTCCCCCGACTGATGGCGTTCGAAAAAAACGGAGCCTATTTTGGAATGCTGAAAACGGAAAAGCTTTCATGGTGGGGCCATCCGATTGTGTTTTTCCAAAAGTCTATCTTATCGTTCATTCCGAGTACATACAGCTTTTATACCCAGGACGGTGAAAAGCTTTTTTCCTTTCGGCGAAACGGGTTTAAGGAAACGAAGGTAGCCATTTTTGATGCAGCAGGAAATCGTTCAGGCACTTATATACAAGAAGAATTTAAAAGCCTCCTCCATGTTAAAGGAGAATTTAAGGACGAGGAAAACCGACCTGTACTCTCCGTAAAGACCTCAGGAACAAGTGGTGATTTTTCCTTATCTGATCATGAAGGTCACCGCTGGGCGCATTTTTATAATGGCCGCTTCCCTCATGAATACACCGAATTATTCCGGGACGTTGATAACGACATCGTAGAATTATCGAACGAGCTCTCGTTAAAAAATAAACGACTGCTGCTTGCTGTCATCAGTTTTCTCTTTATGAATCGATCTTTAAATGGGTAAGCACCTTACTTGATAGGAATGAATCACGAGGAAGGAGACATATATGAATAAAATTAGAATTGGCGTCGGTTTAATCGGAAATCTTATCGTATGTTTTTGGGGCGTGAACAGTTTACTTACAGGTGACCCCATTTTAAATCATGCTATATTTTCTTACTTGTTTGCAATTGGTGGTTTTATTAGCTTTATTGCTTTAATTATGGAATTGAGAAAAAAAGAACGTGCAGATAATAAGAAGCCTCCGAACAACCCTTAGATCCCCATCGATCTAAGGGTTTTTTCAACTAAAATATTTCTGGTGGGCATAGCCGGGCTAAGACCTGTCATACATATAATCAAAGGAGGAAGAGTTATGAAAGTCTGGAAAATTATTGCCTGCGGTTTGGCTGTTTTGTTATTGGGAAGTTTTCACTTATTCGGCTTAATGCGTTTATATCCTTTATACATTACCTCCCCGCTTCTCTTCATTTCCATTTATGTGTGCATATCCTTTATTTATCACAGAAAAACATTTAAAGGATTTCATTAGAAAACCCGCGTGCCAGTAAGGATCACGCGGGTCTTTTATATGCTTATTTTTTAAGCAGTTCTTCCATTTCATTCAGCTTTTCTTCAAATACATCAAGGGCAGACAAAATTGGATCTTTAGAGGTCATGTCCACACCCGCCTGCTTCAGCACTTCAATCGGGTAATCGCTGCTTCCTGCTTTCAGGAAGCTCTTATATCGTTCAACTGCCGTGTCGCCTTCAGAAAGAATCTGATCCGCAAGCGCCGTAGCTGCCGCGTAGCCAGTAGCATATTGATAAACATAATATCCCATATAGAAGTGAGGAATACGTGCCCATTCCAGGCCGATATGATCATCAATCACAATATTGTCTCCAAAGTATTTCTTATTCAGGTCGTAGTAGATCTCTGTCAGCTTATCCGCTGTCAAAGCTTCACCGTTTTGAGCCTGCATATGAATCTCGTGCTCAAATTCAGCAAACATCGTCTGTCTAAATACGGTACCGCGGAAACCTTCCAGGAAGTTATTCAATAAATAAAGCTGTTCCTTCTCACTCTTCGTATTCTTCAGCATGTAATCATTCAACAATGCTTCATTACATGTAGAAGCCACTTCTGCCACGAAAATAGAGTAGTTCCCGTAACGGTATGGCTGATTCGCATGCGTGTAATAGCTGTGCAGCGAATGTCCCAATTCATGAGCGAGTGTGAATAAATTATTCACATTATCCTGCCAGTTCATTAAGATATAAGGATTTGTTCCGTAGTGACCCGAGGAATAAGCACCGCTTCGTTTCCCTTTGTTCTCCTCAACGTCAATCCAGCGGTTCTCAAAGCCTTCCTTAACAGTATTGACATATTCCTCCCCGAGCGGATCGAGTCCTTTCAGAACCAGGTCTTTGGCTTCCTCATAAGACACTTTCATTTCCGCGTCCTTAACAAGCGGCGTATAAATATCGTACATATGAACTTCATCTAATCCGAGTACTTCTTTCCTAAGTTCGATATAGCGATGAAGTAGCGGCAGACGTTCATTAACAGCTTCAATTAAATTATCATACACCGTTTCAGGAATATTATTATTGTTTAATTTCGCTTCCCGGGCGCGCTCGTAATTTCTAACCTGAGCATTAAAATTATTTTTCTTCACATGACCACTTAATGTCGATGCAAAGGTATTTTTGAAAGAACCAAACGTATCATACATCGCTTCAAACGCTGATTTTCGTACTTCACGATCATCGGATTTAAGAAAACCGACATAACGTCCGTGAGTAAGATCCACCTCTTCCCCTTCTTCATTCTTGATCGTTGGAAAAGTAAGATCCGCATTGTTTAAAGCTCCAAATGTCTGCGATGGATTGGCTCCTATTTCAGAGAAACCAGCGAGCAGTTTTTCTTCCTTCTCACTAAGTACATGCTCCTTCTGGCGGGTAATCTCATCCAGCGTATGCTCATACAACTTCAGAGGTTCATATTCCTTAATGAATCCTTTAATTTTCCCTTCCGGAAGAGCTAAGATTTCCGGCACAATAAAGCTCATGGCAGAAGCGATCTTCGTGTATAAGCTTTCCGCTTTAGCATTCATTTCCTGATAATGGGAGTTTGTTGTATCCTGATCTTTGCGCATATGGGCATAGGTAAATAGCAGGCCAATTTTATTAGAAATTTTATCTTGAAAATGAAGAAGGTTGTAAAGCTGCTCGGCAGATTCCCCTAGCTTTCCGCGGTATTGATCCAGTTCAGGCAGGAGTTCCTCTGCTTCTTTCAGCTCTTTATACCACTCTTCGTCTGTAGCAAAAATAGCTTCGAGATCCCACGTTTTTTCTACGGGTACCTCTTCTCTTTTAGGTAATTGTTTAGTTGCAGCCATCATGATCCTCCTTCAGATAGTTCGTCACCCTAACAAATTCTCGATTCAGGTGTGAATCCCTTCTTAAATATTGATTCTTTCCAGTTTTTTTAATGCTGCGACTGTCTTTCGATCGTCTTCGAGAGCATTCCTCATATGTTGGTGAATAATGACCTGTTTTTTCTTAACCCATCCCTTATTTGCGGACTTATTGATGTACCCAAGAGATTCAAGCAGATATGAATATTCTTTCATTAAATCCGGCTGATATCCATTAATGGTGGAGGGAGCAGTCTGTTCAGGGAAAAACACGGGTGCTCCTACTGCAAGGTCTACGAAATGATCTAACAGGAACTTTGTCTGCCACACATAGGACGGCTCCGCTCCAGAAACCTCCCCCTTAGATGGCAGGAAAGCAAGTGTAGGAAGCAATGAAACGTGAATCCCCCGCCTGTACACATCATCCCGAAATGCCTGCACTTCTTTACTGACGTGTGGATTGTATACGGTCCGTTGCTTATATAATAGTTTTTCCCACATGGGCAGCAAGTCATGCAAAGAGGATGAAGCAGGAATTTGAAACAGTTGAGGAAATTGGATGCTTGAGAGTGAATAAGTGCGAAGATCGGCTAAGGTTTTCCGCTGGCTGATGCTTCTCAAGTTGGAAGCAATCGTCAAACGATGGGTTTTGGAGTTAAAAAAGTAGAGGGAATAGTGGTTATGAAAGGAATAAAGAAAGTTCCGAAGAAATTCGCTTATGTGGATCGTGCCTGGGGACGTTCGTTTTAAGAGATGACTTCCCAGAATCCAGAGAGGGAAAATACCATGTTCTTTGTACTGGCTAGTTCGCCGCTTAATTTCTTCTTTAGGGATTTTGGTACATTGATATTCAATGGCTATTCGTTTAGAGCCAATGGTTACAAATACATCGGGACGCTGAGTGGGACCACGTAGCGGGTATTCTAATTTAGTTTCGTAGTTGTGATGAACCAGCCACTCATACAAAGCCCATTTTCCTTGTTCGTGCGCTTCACTCTCCCCACGATTCGCGACACACTCACTTTTGGGAAAATGGGCAAAGTGCGGTTTCACTTTTGGTCCTGATCGAATCAACAGGACTTCTTTACAATGAGGGCAGTAGTAGGTACAAGTTCGTGGGGCCTGCAATTCTTGAGGGGTTAAGTGTAATAGTGACTGTAGCTTTCCTGAGGAATCCTCGGCGTAAAACAAGCGTTCACCTCCTCCTCTTCTATTCGCCATACATCCACAATTTTCCTTTATATACAAAAAAATAAGCACACTTGTAAGGGTGTGCTTGTAAACGTTAATGAGCTGGAAAATATTCTTTGACTTTGGTCAAAGCTTGTTCATCGAATATGGTTTTACCATATTCCTCTAAACGATAAATCGTAACAGGCGACTCATGTCCGAATTCCATTACTTGGCTCAACATATTTTCCTGTTCTTCATCACTCATATTTTCATCAATGAACTGAATATATAAATAATAGTTGTCTTCGAAATGGAAAAGACGCTGATCCATGGAATTCTCAACAGACATGTAATGGCTGAGTTGAATGACGTCTTCAAACTCATTGAATTTTAATGTGAATGTCAACGGTTCATCCTTGTGGTCCTCATCCTCTGTGTCCTGTTCTTCTCCCTGATCATTTTGATCAGATTTACTAAATTTATCGTCAAGCAAAGATTCCAGTTTTTCATCAACCGGTACATCAATAGCATTTTCATCGTCACTAGGGAGCTCGAGTTTTTGACCGTCCTGGGAGACTTGCGCTTTCGTAACGATCACTTCTAAACCTTTATCCATGGCTTGAACTTGAATCCACAATGGACCGTCAGCCTGGAAGTTTTCCTGATCATTCACTTCGTCCATCATTTCCCAGAAAAGCTGCTCGCTTCGTTCCCGGTTATACCAAATTTCTTCTCTGTCGAACCCACGCTGTTCTACATCCTGGTAAGTGACGTAAAACTTAACCGTGTTTTCATTAATACGTTCTATTTCCATGAAATTTCTCTCCCTTCTTAACAAGTATTAAGGGGGAAGGGAATACTCACCCTTTTTTAATGCTTATAAAACCTTACCCGTTAGGTCAAAGCCTCAACCTTCAAAATGTGTAGAATGAAGGATTGATTAATTCTATTGTATGACAGTGTAAGGCAAATGGAAAACAAATTGCTTCAATTCAGCATATAACTATACCCAAAATGAATATCTTTTTTTAAGACCCTTTATTTTGTTTCTGTTGGGTTACCATTTTAGCTTATTCTGAATGCTTTGTCACTACAAGCGGGAGGATTTACTATGAACTGGGACATGCTCGAACCAATTTTAATCATTATCAGTATTGATATCATTTTAGGTGGCGATAACGCCATCGTAATTGCCCTAGCCAGCCGGAACCTTCCCAAGCACCAGAGAAATAAGGCCATTTTTCTTGGGACGGGCCTTGCGATCGCAGCTCGTATCTTACTAACAGCTGTTGCTCTTTATCTTCTCCAAATTCCCTACCTTCAATTAATAGGCGGACTGTTTCTTTTTTACATTGCTATGCAATTATTAACAGATACCGATGACAGCCAGGATATTCAAGCAGGCGATAACTTAATGACCGCAGTTAAAACCATCGTACTGGCCGATATTGTTATGGGCTTTGACAATGTACTCGCAATTGCTGGAGCTTCACATAACAATATAGTACTTGTCGTTTTTGGACTATTAATTTCCGTGCCGATTATCATCTGGGGGAGTCGATTCATCCTCCTGCTAATGGACAAGTTTCCCCTTCTCATCTACTTCGGAGCAGGATTACTCGCTTATACAGCAGCCGAAATGATTATCGAGGATCAATCCGTTTCTTACCTCATAACGGACTATCCTAATGTAAAAGTCTGGATGCCTGTCCTTGCTGTAATAGCCATTACTTTTTCAGGTTATTTTATAAATAAACGAAAAGAAAGGACATAACTAAAACAAAAACTGTGACCCTCGGGACCACAGTTTTAACGTTTATTTAATTAACTAACTTCTGTGCTTCTTTTAATTGGAACGTACGTACACTTCGCGGAAGGAAGCGACGAATCTCATCTTCGTTATAACCTACTTGCAGACGCTTATCATCAATGATAATCGGACGGCGAAGTAAACCAGGGTTTTCCTGAATAAGATCAAATAAATCCTGCATCGGTAATTGATCGAAATCAACCTTCAGCTTTTGGAATACTTTAGAACGTGTAGAGATAATCTCTTCAGTTCCGTCTTCCGTCATTCTAAGGATCTGCTTAATCTCATCTAGAGTAAGAGGTTCGGAAAAGATGTTTCTTTCCGTATAAGGGATATCGTGCTCTTCAAGCCAAGCCTTTGCTTTACGGCATGATGTACAACTTGGTGAGGTATAAAGTGTGACCATACAGAAACTTCACTCCTCAATATTATTATGGTAAAAATTTGAACTGCTTATTAAATTACAATCTTTATAATCTGACCTACTTAAACTATAACACATCTGTCAACTGTTTCATATGTCTATATGAATCGGAACGAATCCTGAAACGTCTATTTTCATCTTGAAGTAATATGTACCACTGCAAGCGATATATTAAACCACATTCTGTACAAAAAAATAAGAGTTTTTTCAATTGTGAACATTTATTGAAAAAACCCACCTGTTTATTGGTGGGTAATGAAACCTAAGAATTTTTAGACTTATCCAGTTCGTCTAAAATATCGTCGATTCCACGATTTTCATCCATTTGAAGAACCTCATCTACATGCTGGTAAGCTTTACCATAGAACTCTTCATCTCTATAGGTATGAACTTCCGTGTACATACGTTTCATTTGTTCATAAATCTCTTCTTCAGAAGCATCTTCTGGAGACCAATAAAGAATTTCCATCTGGTTGACTTCGTTTGTAGCGAGGGAGCGCCTCGTATATCCTATGGACTGAGCATGTTTGAAGCCTTCTCTTTGATAGAAACGCAGACGCTTTTCGGAATCCGTCTCATCATAGTCCACTGGCTCCACTTCCAGAATAATCGGTTTATTTTTAGCCTTCATTTTCTCAATAAGTTTATGCCCAAGTCCTTGACCGCGAGCAGCGTTGGAAACGTATACATAATCGATAAAAATGAAAGAATCGAATTCCGCATACATTAATACGTGTTTATCACTTTCATCCTTATAGTAGATATCGCTTTTTTCTTTGAGCAATGCTTCCATATGTTCTTTTGACTTCATTTCCTCTACAGGGAAATATTTGTTCAGCTTTTCATACCAATTCATTGATCTACTCCCTTTTCATTAATTACTTTCATTATACAGAAGTTTGCTATTATTGTTAAATCCGTAGAAGTTCACCATTCATTAACCTTCCCTGCTTCCTTAAAAAATAAACGAAGAGTGCCGGTGTCCAGCACTCTTCCTTTTTAATTCATAGGGGTATAATCAACATTTGAGGTGTAATTATTTGTAGCGTTCCATAAGAGATACTCATGAATGCCATTTTCCTCAAGAGCTTTGATTTGCGCTTCTACTTCAGCCTTGCCGTACTGCTTAGTAGCTCCTGAATAAAGCCAGGGAGCTTCAAAATCCTGCAGCCATGGCCGGGAAGTTGGTTGGTTCTCCAGTTTACTTAATACTTCATTCTCGACTTTAGCATACTCATCAATGACTCGGTAAGGTTCTGTATCCGGTTTGGATATGTCAAAATATGGCCCCCAGTGACTTGGATAAATCATTGATGATATAACATCGACGTTTTCAGAGATTTTCGAGAAATTCTGACCAATATTTGGAGCTTCCGGAATCGTAGCAGAATATCCGAAGATATCTACAGAAACATCAACGTCGTAACGAGATAATTCTTCGTTGGCAAAAGCTACAAAATCGGTTACAGCTTTCACACGTTTCTGTACTTCTTCCATTTCCAGATTAGCATATTCACCCTGGTCATACTCCAGGACGCTGGCCCGATTTCCGAATCCCTCTGGAAAACGGACATAATCAAACTGTATTTCCTGAAAGCCCATTTCAGCTGCCCGCTTTGCTATATCAAGATTATACTCCCATACTTCTTTTAAAAATGGGTTAACAAAGGCTTCTCCTCTTCCGTTCACCCATACCTTGCCATTCTTTGTATAAGACAAGTCCGGTCTTTTTTCAGCAAGCATTGAATCCTTAAATACTACCACACGGGCTATAGGATAAATACCTTTCTCCTCCAGTGTTTTCAGCATTTTCTTAGGATCATCGATAAATGGTTCGGCAATGTCTGCGTACGGCGAGCCTTTTTCCGGTTGAAACGTTATGTTTCCATGGTCTTCTTTAATATCGATTACCATGGCATTTAAGTCCGAGTTCTCTACCAGTTTAGTCAATTCACTCATTTTCTTTCCGCCTGCTGAAGGACCGGTTACATAGATCCCTCTTACAGCATCAGGATATTCAAACTTGAACCCTGAATTATACATAAAGCGTGCAGCTGGCTGTGAGGTATCCAGCTTCTTCAAACCTAGTTCCTTCTTCGTAAGCATAGAGACTTCTTTCTTTTCTTCATTTTCGGCATTAACGTTATGTAGAGGTACAGTACAAGAGATCAGTAAAAGACTAGCAACGATTAACATCCACTTCCGTTTTTTCCCCATTTAATCCTGCTCCTATTTTAATTTTTTGTCACTATTCATTATATAAGAGGTTAGTTGCTAAGAATAGCCCTTAATTGAAATTTATGTAAATATTCTTCAACTCTCTATTTACTATCGGATTTTTTTATAATTGTTAAACAAGAATTAGTTCTGAATTAATTTTTATTATTAATTTCTTAAAAATGTTATTCAACTATAAGTCCAGTTACTGAAAGAATCAGTTTCGAGATATCTTTGGGTCCTTTACTTAATATAGAGAAGGAATGGCTGCGGAAACAACTCGCTTTCCTGCGGCCCTACATGACGCAGGGTCGATCGACGTTGCGTCGTGCAGGGCCGGAAAGCGAAATCGTCCCCCGCAGGACCTTCCGCTCAACAAATGTCTCGAAATCAAGTCTTAAACAAACAGGAACTTTTCTGCAAGATCTTTGTGGGATTTTACATCTCTTAATCAAAAAAAGAGCTCTTGTCTCAGTAGACAAGAGCTCTCTTTCAGAACACTTATTTCGTTGTGGCATGTTCTTTTTTGTAGAAGTCAAATTCCTTCGATGTGCAAAGCACCCAGTGTCCTGGACGTACTTCACGGAATTCCGGTTCTTCACTCGTATCATGATTATTTGGATTATACGTAAAACGTTCACGAGAACGTTCATAGTCAGGGTCAGGCAGCGGAATCGCTGACAATAACGATTGAGTATAAGGATGGATCGGGTGATTATACAGATCATCTGCATCGGCAACTTCCACCAATTTACCGAAATACATAACCCCAATTCGATCACTAATATATTTAACCATGGATAGATCGTGAGCGATGAATAAATACGTCAGTCCTTTTTCATGCTGAAGCTTTTTCAACAGGTTTACCACTTGAGCTTGAATGGATACGTCCAAAGCAGAAATCGGCTCATCCGCAATGATAAAGCTCGGATCTACAGCCAGCGCACGGGCAATTCCAATACGCTGACGCTGTCCGCCACTAAATTCGTGAGGATAGCGGTTCGCATGTTCCTTATTCAAACCAACCGTTTCTAAAAGTTCATGAACTTTTGCTTTACGCTCTTTGTCGTTATTAGCAAGACCGTGGATATCCATGCCTTCCGCAATAATATCCTCTACCTTCATACGAGGATTTAAAGAAGCATAAGGATCCTGGAAAATCATTTGCATTTCACGGTTAAACTTTTTCAGATCTTCACGATTTTTCTTGCCGTGAACATTTTCACCATTAAAGATAACTTCTCCATCTGTAGCATCATAAAGACGAATGATGGTACGTCCGGTTGTTGATTTTCCACAGCCGGACTCTCCAACAAGACCAAATGTTTCACCTTTAAAGATATCAAAGTTCAAGCCATCTACAGCTTTAACCACACTGTGGCGGCCAGTCTTGAAATGTTGTTTTAGGTTTTTAATCTCTACCAGCTTCTCTTGACTCATATGCGATCACCTTTCTCACTGCTTGAGGATGATTTAGCCATCCCCTCCATACGTTTCTTAATCGATGCAGGCGGCTCCATGTTGGGAGCATTCTCATGTAACAACCATGTAGCTGCATAATGAGTCTCAGAAACTTTGAACATTGGAGGCTCTTGCTCCAGGTCAATCTGCATCGCGTACTCATTACGGGGTGCAAACGCATCTCCTTTTGGAGGATCCAATAGATCCGGAGGCGAACCTGGAATGGCATATAATTCTTCATCAGCACTGTCTAGAGACGGCATGGAGCCGAGTAGTCCCCACGTATAAGGGTGTTTTGGATTGTAGAAAATATCATCTACTGTGCCAATTTCAACAATCTTCCCGGCATACATAACCGCTACACGGTCAGCCACGTTGGCTACTACTCCGAGATCGTGTGTAATGAAGATTGTAGCTGAATCCGTTTTCTTTTGAATATCCTTCATGAGTTCAAGGATTTGAGCCTGAATCGTTACGTCAAGAGCAGTGGTTGGCTCATCGGCGATCAAGAGTTTAGGATTACAAGCAAGTGCTATAGCGACAACGACACGCTGTCTCATTCCACCGGAAAACTGGTGAGGATATTGTTTTAATCGGCTTTCAGGATCAGGAATACCTACAAGCTCCAATAACTCAACAACACGCTTACGTGCCTGCGCGCGGTCCATTTTCTGGTGCTTGATCAACCCTTCCATGATCTGGTTTCCTACTTTCATCGTAGGGTTTAAGGATGTCATCGGATCCTGGAAAATCATGGCCATCTCCTTACCACGGATCTTCTGCATCTGCTTTTCACTCATCTTCGTTAAATCTCTGCCTTCAAAAAGGATCTCGCCTTCTTTAATTCGGCCAGGCGGTTTAGGTATCAGCTGCATCAGAGCTTTTGTTGTTACTGATTTACCAGAACCTGACTCACCTACAATAGCCAGAGTTTCTCCTTTTTTCAGATCGAAAGTAACCCCACGTACAGCTTTGACTTCACCGCCGTAGGTGTCAAAGGATACATGCATGTTATTTACTTCTAGTAGTTTTTCCATTGTTACACCTACCTCCTATTCACGCATCTTCGGATCAAATGCATCACGAAGACCGTCTGCTAAGACATTAAAGGCAATCATGATTAGTGAGATTACAATTGCCGGGAACAATAAAATATGCGGATAAATTTGTAAAGACTTAAATCCATCATCGATTAAGGTACCTAATGAGGCAATTGGAGTAGGAAGTCCTAGTCCGATAAAGCTTAAGAAAGCCTCGAAGAATATGGCACTTGGAATCGTAAACATGGTATTAATAACAATTAAGCCTGTAACGTTAGGCACTAAATGCTTTCTCAATATACGGTTGTCCGGAGCACCAAGGGTTCTTGATGCCAATACAAATTCCTGGTTTTTCAGCTTCAGGATTTGTCCTCTGACAATCCTGGCCATCGATATCCAGCCGGTTATCGTCAAGGCTATGGTGATGGATATTATTCCTGGTTCCAGAATCAGGATCATGAGAATTACAACGACCAGGTTCGGAATACCCATAAGAATTTCGATAATACGCTGCATGTAGTTATCGACACGGCCTCCGTAATAAGCAGAAATTCCTCCATAAGCTACACCAATTACCATATCAATGGCTGCAGCTAATAACGCAATGTACAAGGAAATACGAGTACCTTTCCAAGTACGTGTCCATAAGTCACGGCCCAGTCCGTCTGTTCCGAACCAGAATGACTGATCATTCATATCTTTTGCTGCATAGACATCATATACCGCTTTAACTTGTGCAGGTTCTCCATTGGAACCGTCACTAACTACGGATGTCTTAATAAATTCTTCATCATTATTAAATCGCATATTTGCATTTGATGTCGCTTCTTCTACTGTTTCACCTGACATCGTTGCGGACAAAGTTCCGTCCATTCCGAGCCAGCCCAGACCTTCAACTTTTGGAGGCATTTTAGCCCGGCCAAGGTCCTGATCGAATTCTCCGTATGAGTTCATATACGGACCAAAAATAGCCATAAGAATTAAGATAATCAATGTCGCAAGACCGATCATGGCACCTACGTTTTTACGCAGTCTCATAAAAGAGTCCTGCCAGAAAGAAAGACTCGGTCTGGCTATTTTTTCACCTTCATTTTCCTGTCGTTCTACGGGTACAAATAATTCTTTCGATGGTTTGTGATTATCCATAAGTTACTACTCTCCTTCAGCCAGTCGGATTCTAGGATCAATGACTCCATAAAGGAGATCAATGACAAGGATGATGAAAATGAAAAGGAACGCGATTAGTAACGTGGTACCCATGATAATCGGAAAGTCATTTGTGTTAATCGCTTTAACGAATTGTTCACCAATCCCAGGTACGGCGAAAATGTTCTCAATTACAAGCGTTCCCGTCACTAAACCGATTGCTAGCGGTCCGAGTACTGTAACTAATGGAATTAAAGCATTTCGCAGACCATGTTTGAAAACAACGCCGAACTTGTTAACACCTTTTGCACGGGCCGTTGTAATATAGTCAGAGCCTAACACCTCGAGCATCTCGGTTCTCATAAAACGGGCGGCAATGGCGAGCGGAAAGATCGCAAGGGCGATCGTTGGCATTACGGTGTGCTGCCACGTTCCCCATAACGCAACTGGGAACCAGCCTAATTTAACACCAACGTAGTATTGCAGAATTCCTGCAAATACGAATGAAGGTATGGATTTTCCGAGTACGGCTATGAATGTCGAACCATAATCCAAAAATCCATTATGATAAATTGCTGACACTAATCCTAGCAGCATCCCTAAAATGGTACCTACGATCATGGCTTGAACTCCTATTGTCATCGAAGGTCCAATACGCTCCATAATAATAGTGGTCACTTCCCTGTTATCAAACTGGAAAGATATGCCTAAGTCACCCTGTGTAAGGTTAACTATATAATTGAAATACTGTACGGGTACCGGGTCATCCAATCCGTACTTTTCTAACACTACCGCTTGTTGCTCTTCTGATAATTTATCTGCAGCACTTAGGGGAGTACCTGGTAAAAATTTCATCAGGAAGAACGTAAAGGTAGCGATCAAGAACATCGTTATAATCATGTATCCTAGTCTTTGAAGTATATAACGTGTCATATGAACACCTCCTGTGAATTTAAAACCTACTATTTTAATTTTTTGAATAGACAGAAAGTTGTCTATAATTAGAATACTTTCTTTACAGGGAAAAAGAGAGCATACGCCAACTGTTTGGACATATACTCTCTCCCTTATTAGCTAGCCTATATATGGTTTAGAATAGATTTGTCTATTATTTACCTTCAATATAAGCGTACTTGTAGATGTAGTCAGGTCCCATAGGGTTAGTAATGACACCTTTTACATATGGCTTAACTAGTTTAGCAGATGCACGCTGATAAAGTGGAGCAAGCACAGCGTCTTCTTGAATTAGTTTCTTCTCTGCTTCAAGGAATGTTTCAAAACGTTTAACTGGCTCTTGAGCAAGCTCGTTATTAGCTTTTTCAATCATTCCATCATACTCGTCACTAGCATAACCAGTGTGGTTGTTTCCACCATCGGTTACCCACATGTTTAAGAAAGTATTCGGGTCAATATAGTCAGGTCCCCATCCAGCATTCTGGATGTCATACTCCATGTTTTTGTCGCGGTCGATACGCTCTTTAAATGGAACGGCCTGGACGTTGACTGTCAAACCTTCAAGTTCTTCAAGCTGATCTTTAAGGTAAGCATCAAGGTTTTTAGCAACATCACTGTCGCCGCCAAGGTAGCCAATTTCAGCATCCTCAATACCTAGTTCCTGCTTAGCTTCAGACCAAAGTTTTTGAGCTTCTTCTTTATTAGTCTCTACAAGATCACCGTTAATTTCACGGAAGTCTTCTCCGCTTTCAGGGTGCTTAACGAAATCTTCAGGAATATCACCTACTGCAGGGAGAGATCCATTGTTCAGGATAACGTTAACCATGTCTTCACGGTTAATAATCATCTGCATAGCTTTACGAGCTTTAACGTTTCCTAGGATTTCGTTCTCCTGGTTGAACTTCAAGTAGAACAAAGTAGGTTCTTTTTTCAACTTGGAAGTCTTCATTAGAACGGTACTGGTCAACGAATTCAGCTGATAGAGCTGTACGGTCAATGTCACCGCTCTGGTAAAGGTTTACACCAGTAGAAGTTTCTTTAACAACACTTACATTAATTTTATCAAGTTTAACTGCTTCAGCATCCCAGTAATCTTCATTCTTCTCAAGAGTCCAGCCTTCGCCGTGGTTCCATTCAGTCATTGTGAAAGGACCGTTGGATGCTAGAGTTTCAGCTTCAAGAGCGAAGTCTTCGCCTTGCTCTTCAACGAATTTCTGATTCAATGGAAGGAACGTACCAAAAGTAGTTAATGATTCGAAATAAGGAATCGGTTTTTCAAGAGTAATTTCAAGCGTATAATCATCTACTGCTTTAACACCCAGTTCTTCTGGAGGTGTTTCGCCATCAGCGATAGCAGTTGCATTTTTAATAACTCCGCCCATCATGTAAGGACCATATTCAGATCCTGTATCAGGGTTTACAGCGCGCTGCCAAGCGTAAACGAAGTCGTTCGCTGTAACAGGCTCACCGTTTGACCATGTTGCATCTTCACGCAGGTTAAATGTCCAAGTAAGGGCATCTTCACTTACTTCGTGGTCTTTCGCAATTGCTGGTTCTGGTTTTCCACCTTCACCCAGACGATAAAGCCCGTCCATTGTGGAACCAAGGAATTGGAAAGCTACTGCGTCTGTAGCAAGTGCTGGATCCATCGTTGGGATCTCTGCACTGTCTGTAATGTTAAGTACTTGTTCGCTATCTCCTGAAGATTGTTCTTCAGTATTCTCTGAATCCCCGCCGTTGTCAGAAGAACCTGAATCTCCTCCGGATTCATTTCCTCCTCCTGAACATGCAGCCAGGAACATGCTTAGTACTAATGCTAGTACTAGCAATAACCAATTTGTCTTTTTCATGTAGAAAAGACCTCCCCTAATTTTTCTAAAAGTATCGTGGCGCTTTGTCCACAATACGAATTATACAAGTTTTCTAACTATTTTGCATTACCTTTTTTTCCGAAAAATAGTAGGAAGCCCATCATTATTACTTTTCTGTAACATAAAACATGACTTTTTACCTAGTTTATTTTACAACATTTACGTGTCGAATTTGATAAATCATAAGCTATTTTGTATAAAAAAGAAGCATTCAGGTACACGAATCCCCATTTAATGCGGTTATACGTTAAAGTAATTGAATATACCATTCAATATTTCTTCAACCGTGAATTTTCTGTTTATTAATTCCATTTACAATTCCTTCATAGTTAAAGACGTGATATAATATGTACGAGTTTTGATGAAAGGTGTGACATTCGGTGAATGTGCTAAGAAATAAATGGATGGGGGTCGCAGGCAATATTCTGCTTGTCAGCTTGCTATTCGCCATATTGGCTCCTGTCTATGATTTATTCCATTTTATTAATCAGCTTTTCTATATTGCCTATTTCTATTTGTTCGTCGGAATACTTCTCTGGGTAATCCGTGGAGGGTTCTTCGATGCCATTACGTATAGTATGAGAAGATTTTATAACCGCGTTTCTAAACAACAGGATTATCTTGACGATTGGAAGCAGAAACCTCTACCTTCCCAGACCATTGAAAGTACGTGGCTGAAGTTCTTTCTTTTTCATGGCGGAATGTTAACAGCAGGTTTACTGGCTTTACTGGCGCTTTACTATAATCTATAGCTAGTTGCACATAAAAAAAATATCGTCTATAATATAAATCTTACAAAATAAAACTAAAGGCTATGAATAAGGAATAGTACTCGACACTGTAATCTTTTCAGAGAGACTGTGGATGCTGGGAACAGTCAGGATCAGTGGGAGGAAATGGGCCTTAGGAGCTTCTATCGACGCACGATCGGCGTTAACGATCATAAAGTTGACTTTTACGTTTAAAAGTAATCAGGGTGGCACCGCGGATCATTCGTCCCTTCCATATGGAAGAGATGAATGATCTTTTTTTATAATCAAAAACTAATGATGAGGTGAAAGTGATGAAAACCATTTTTTCAGGGATTCAGCCGAGTGGTACGTTAACACTTGGGAACTATTTAGGAGCGATGAAGCACTTCGTAGACTTGCAGCATGATCAGAAATGCTATTTCTGCATTGTAGATGAGCACGCGATTACTGTACCGCAGGACCGCTTAAAGCTCAGGGATAACATCCGTTCTCTTGCGGCTTTGTATTTAGCCTCAGGTATCGATACTGAGAAATCTACATTATTCATTCAGTCTGAGGTGCCTGCACATACGCAGCTTGGGTGGATGCTGCAATGTGTGAGTTATATAGGAGAACTTGAGAGGATGACCCAATTTAAAGACAAATCCGCTTCGGGCGGCAAGGAAGGCGTCACCTCGGGATTGCTGACTTACCCTCCTCTCATGGCTTCGGATATTCTTCTCTATCAAACAGACATCGTACCTGTGGGTGAAGATCAGAAGCAGCACCTTGAACTGACAAGGAATCTGGCACAGCGTTTTAATAATAAATACAATGATATCTTTACAGTGCCTGAAGTTCGCATTCCAAAAACCGGGGCGAGAATTATGTCTCTGCAGGAACCGACTAAAAAAATGAGCAAGTCGGACGAAAACCAGAAAGGCTATATTTCGATGCTCGATGATGAGAAAAAAATAATGAAAAAGGTAAAAAGTGCCGTTACGGACTCTGAAGGAATTGTGAAGTTCGATAAGGAAAATAAACCGGGAGTATCTAATTTGCTGACGATTTACTCGATTTGCTCCGGAATCGGTATTGAAGAACTTGAAGCTAAATATGAAGGAAAAGGATACGGAGTCTTCAAAGAGGACGTGGGAGCCGCTGTCGTCGAGACACTGAAACCGATCCAGGATCGGTATTATGAACTGATTGAATCTGAA
Organism: Halobacillus alkaliphilus; assembly: GCF_900113125.1. GTDB lineage: Bacteria > Bacillota > Bacilli > Bacillales > Halobacillaceae > Halobacillus > Halobacillus alkaliphilus. Next base: position 120,956 of record NZ_FOOG01000007.1, read on the forward strand.
GAACTGGATGATATTTTAGATAAAGGTGCCGAAGATGCTTCTTTTGTAGCCAATAAGATGCTGCGCAAAGCGAAGAAGGCCATGGGACTCGGCCGCGTGAGAAAGAAAAAATAACTGAAGATCCAGAAGAACAGCCAGAATTGAGTGAGATTACTCAATTCTGGCTGTTTATTTTGTCGGAGACGTGCTGGTTTTCTCCTTGCCAAATCGTTTCAAAGAAGGGCTGCCCTTTAACAAGTTTCTCACACAGCTCTTCATGTAAAGAAGTCCATCCCTTGCAAGTTCCTTCATATAAGAGGTCCCATGCCTCCTCATTCGTCAGCTGCTTCAAGTATGGATATTGGTCAGGATCCCATTCAGTAAGCCAATATCTGATTTCTTCTGGATGATCGGAATTTTTCAGTTGGTCCAGGGCCATCATAAGTAGTTGTTTTAGCTGCCTTTCTCTGCGTGTCAGTCCTGCCATTTTAGCAGGGTCGAGAGAAAGAATGTGGTGTTCTTTTAGTACACTTTCTTCTATTGAATAGGAAGCAGGCTTCTTGCCCTGAACCATTTCAAATACCAGACGTTCCTGTCTTGGAATTAATCGGCTTTTTTTAACAGGCAGGGTGTATCCAAGGGTGTCAAATACGATCACATCTTCCCCGTTTGTTACGACCGCAGCATATTCAACGGTTTGTCTCTCCTGATTCTTTTTCGTGTACGTCTTTCTATGGACGTCCTGCAGCAAGGGTAGCGGCAAATCCTGCAAATCATTTTCAATAAAGTTAAATAGTTCATTCGTTACAAGCAGGAGTGGAATTTGATCGACTAGTTCAATTCCGTCTTCCTTCCTCCACTCGTGGAAGCGACAGACATTGTATCCATTCTCTTCACCTTCAAACCAATTTACCCATAAGTCGTGCATGTATAGCATATCGGCCCCTCACTTTCATTCAGTGATCTCTTTAGGTTACATTATGACCAATAATGGCTATTTTATTCTTTAGATCCATTATTTACTAAACTAATCTTTCATAAATATAATGGCTGTCGTTATGAACAAAATCCCTAAGGGAAACAAGTAACATTCAAACCTGGACTGAATCAAAATGAGAAATTCCCACCAGCTGAGACCTGCTGGAATGAGGTTCAAATACGTAATCGTCACGGTTCCTCCAGCTACAGCAAAACCGAACCCCGTCAAAAATACGATCCACCACCACATGTGACAACCTCCCGGCCTGTCCTCCTGTTCTATAATATGAAGGTTGTCCCTCGGACATGCCCTTGTTTCGTACTTCCTTCTTCCTCTTTACTTCTTTGCCATTTAAAGGTAAATTAAGGGAAGATTGGAACCGTAACCGGAAAGGTTGATGTTGCTTGAGTGCCACTCGTTCAAAATGCTCTATCGATAAAAAAAGACGAAGATTAAAGGTGATGCTTGCCGTTTTATCGCTGTGTTTGCTTTTTACCGCTGGTTTCACCGCTTATGAATATTTAGCAGGGAAGCAGCAGGCTTTAAGCCAGCAAAGTCATTCTCCTATTAAACCTGATATAGACATTGAAGATGGTAAGAAAGAGACTTCTTTTCCTTTTCATGGAGAACCAGACCCCGAAGGTGCATTATCGCTACTCCTTTTAGGGACGGACCAGAGAAATGCAGAGACTGCACGAACAGATACAATTATGATTCTTCGCTACCACCCGGAAAGAAAGAGCTTGAAGCTTGCTTCCATTATGCGGGATACATATGTAAAGATTCCCGGGCACGGTTCAAACAAAATTAATGCAGCTTATGCGCTGGGAGGCCCGGAACTTCTCAGAAAGACCATAGCACAAAATTTCGATATTCCATTGGAGCATTATGCAATGGTGGATTTCAGCGGTTTCAGCCATATCATTGATACGATCGCTCCTGGGGGACTCGAGGTTTCGATAAAGAAGGATTTGAATTATCAATCAGAAGGTGGAGACACCGTTATTGACTTGAATAAAGGTGTTCAGAAGCTGGATGGAGAGGAACTTCTCGCTTATTCACGTTTTAGAAGTGACAGCGAGGGTGACTTCGGCCGTGTAGAACGCCAGCAGGAAGTTCTTTCCTTACTGAAAGAACAGCTTCTTTCCATTGAAAGTCTTTGGAAAGTGCCGCGGCTGCTTGGCTCTATACAACCTTACGTGGATACAGATGCAGGAAACGGTATGTATATGGAAGCGGCCAAGGATTACTTCCTTCATCCCCCCGAGAAGCTGAAAACGATCCGGATCCCAACCAATGAAAATGTATGGAATGAACGAAAGCCGTACCCAACAGGTCTTGTCTTAAATCACGACCAGGACCAAACCCGTGAGGACTTAAAGAAGTTCTTATATGAACAAGAAGAATAGTTACAAAAAAAAGTCCCCGATGCCGAGCTTAGCATTGGGGACTTCCTCTATATTAATCATTGTATTTCTGGAAAATCAACGTAGCGTTGTGACCGCCAAAGCCTAGAGAGTTACTCATAACCGCATTAATCTCCTGTTTTCTCGCTTCATTCGGCACATAATCCAAATCACACTCCGGATCCGGAGTTTCATAGTTGATCGTTGGAGGCAGAATTCCTTCATTAATTGCTTTTAATGAAATGACAGACTCAACTGCCCCTGCCGCTCCAAGCAAATGTCCGGTCATGGATTTCGTAGACGAGATCGCCAGTTTATTCGCATGATCCTTAAACACGGTCTTAGCAGCGAACGTTTCAAACTTATCGTTCAATTCTGTAGATGTTCCGTGAGCATTCAAATAATCGATCGCTTCCGGCTCCACTCCTGCATCTTGCAGAGCCTGCTTCATCGCACGTGAAGCTCCGTCTCCTTCTGGAGCTGGTGATGTAATATGATAAGCGTCACCTGTTGAGCCATATCCGGTTAGTTCACCGTAAATCTTAGCTCCACGCTGTTTCGCCGATTCCAGAGATTCAAGAATCAGAATACCTGCCCCTTCTCCCATGACAAAACCATCACGGTCCTTATCAAACGGACGGCTTGCTGTATTAGGGTCTTCGTTCAGAGAAAGCGCTCGTGCGGACGCAAAGCCAGCAAAGGACATTTTGTTCATTGGCGCTTCGGTTCCGCCTGCAATCATGACGTCAGCGTCACCTCTTTGGATGACTTTGAAAGCATCACCAATTGAGTTTGCTCCGGAAGAGCAGGCCGTTACGGTACAGGAATTAATCCCTTTGGCACCAAGCGAAATGGAAACCTGACCGGCTGCCATATCCGGAATCATCATCGGGATGAAGAACGGACTCACGCGGCGGTAGCCTTTCTTCTGAAAAGTTTCGAATTGGGATTCGTATGTTCCCATTCCGCCAATTCCTGAGCCAATCCATACACCGGTGCGATTGGCAATTTCATCTGTAATTTTCAAGCCTGCATCCTCTACGGCCATATGAGAAGCAACCATAGCATATTGAACAAATGGATCCATACGGCGAGCATCTTTACGGTCAATATAGCTGGAAGGATCAAAGTCTTTTAATTCAGCAGCGACGCTGACCGGATAATCATCTTTGTTCACTTTCGTTATTTCGCCGACACCAGATCGGCCGCTTTTAATACTGCTCCACATTTCTTCTACTGAATTACCTACAGGAGTGACTGCTCCCATACCGGTAATGACGACACGTCGTTTATCCATAAATGTATTCCTCCTCGGTTACTTACCCCATCGGAGAGCTACGGCGCCCCAGGTGAGTCCGCCACCAAATCCGACAAGTACTACTAAATCGTTATCTTTTATTTTACCTGCTTTTACTTCTTCTGACAAAGCCATTGGGATTGATGCAGAAGATGTATTTCCGTATCGTTTCACAGAAGTAGCCATCTTATCCTCTGAAATACCCAGGCGTTCGCGTGCAGCTTCCATAATTCTTATATTAGCCTGATGCGGGATTAAATAATCTACATCTTCTTCTTTGAGGCCAATTTTCTTGACCACGTTCACAGAAGACTCAGGCATTTGTCTTACTGCAAATTTAAACACTTCTCTACCGTTCATGAACAAGGTTTCATCCTGGTACAAGTGTGGTCCGCCGCTTCCATCAGATCCGAGTTCAAAGGACATAATCCCTTTATCGTCACTGACCGGTCCGATAACCGCTGCGCCTGCTCCGTCTCCGAATAGGACGCATGTGTTTCGGTCTTCCCAGTTCGTGATCTTGGATAATTTCTCAACACCTACAACCAGAACATTCTTATAACCGCCGCTTTCAATGAATTGCTTAGCTGTAATAACACCGTACATAAATCCTGCACAGGCTGCGCTTAGATCCATTGCCGCTACTTTTCTAGCTCCAAGCTGCTCTTGCAACATGGTAGCTACAGAAGGGAAAGGCTGGTCAGGCGTAACGGTTGCGACCAGAATCATATCAAGCTCTTGCGCGTCCATGTCGGCATCCTCTAAAGCACTTCTCGCTGCGTTTACAGCCATATGAGAAGTGTCTTCCCCGTCTGCCGCGATACGGCGTTCTTCTATTCCAGTTCGGGACCGGATCCATTCATCACTTGTATCCACCATTTTCTCTAAATCTTGGTTGGTAAGGACTTTTTCTGGAGCGTAGTGACCTACACCCAATATACCTGCGTTCATATATTCATCCCCTTAAAGGTAAAGTCTGATTTCTTATATCAATTCTTATGACTTGGTACTAATTTTAATTCATCTCTTTGGTTTCTGCAAGTAGAAGCTTTTCCAATAATAGGGACGCCCACAAAGAGGAAACCCCGCTTACATACAGTACGTATAAGGGGGTGAATGTCATGGCCAATAAACCTCAATCTCCATTCGATCATTTCTGGCAAGGTCCTAATAATCGTAAACAAGCGGAAGAACCAGAAGAAGAAAAAAAAGAAGAACAGCCATCGGCCGACTGGGGAACAATGTGGGAAGAAGTTAATAAAACATGGAAATCGATCTATCCGATGATAAAGCCTATGATTAATAAATTTAAAAAGTAGCGGCATTGCTTCATTTTTTTCTTACCATCCAGCCGATTGCTGAATCGAGTAGGAGGAGGTGACTAACCTCCGTCCTCTCACACCACCGTACGTACGGTTCCGTATACGGCGGTTTCATAAAATTCAACGTGCATTCAATGATTTCAAACCCATACGTTGCCAATAATGGTCATTGAGTGTGCGATGGAGAATTGGGCTACTGGCTATACGCCAGTAGCCTTTTCTTGTATTTCCCCATTCGAAGGCTTTCGCCTTTGTCACTCCCAATGCTATTAAATTATTCACTTTTGTCTTAGGCAATTTCCATTCTTTCCATCGAATCATCCGGAGCCTTCTCCTCAACCATTCCATCATTCTTTTGAAGATCGATGGCGTTTC
>NZ_FOOG01000059.1 GCF_900113125.1 Halobacillus alkaliphilus
AGCTCTGTTTAACAACAAGAAAAGACAGCGCCGAAATCTTCATGGTCATTTGGAGGAAGTAAAGAAACAAACCCAGTATCAACTGGTGTGCTTAGCCAAGTAGGGTAACCGTAATGCCAAAGAAAGAAGAACATCGGAAAGCCGTATGAGGGAGAACCTCACGTACGGTTTGATGAGGGGGAGCTGAAAGTAAAAGGGGAGAAATCCCTTTTGAAATCAGTTCTCTACTCTACCACGGAAAGCGAGCCGTTCCCCGCAGGACCTAACTCTCTAACTAGATACCTCGAAACTGAGTCTTCAAGTAATGGGAGCTTTACCTTAAAATCAACCCAGAAGTTTAACAGATCCTATTAAAAACAGTAAACTATAACAGAACCTTTTAATAAAGCGTAACTTAGGGGATGATATTTCAGCCTGCTATGCCATGGAGACGCAAAAAAGCCAGTAGATATCGTACAATATGATTATTATGGAAGACCATTGTTCACAGTTAATTTTTTCAAAATTTAAAATTATATTTCAATTTTTTTTCATAAATCGTTATAATGGATATATAAGACTAAAGGGAGGCAATACGATATGGACACTTTTCAACGCCCCTGGCATGAACATTATCCACCAGAAGTACCTACCACTTTGGAATATGACGAAAAGCCGCTGCATGATTATTTGGAAGCAAGTGCACAGGCATACGGTGAAAAGAAAGCGCTTTATTTTATGGGTAAGGAACTAACCTATCAGCAGATTTATAAGGAATCCCGGTTACTTGCCAGCTATTTACAAGAGAAAGGTTTAAATAAAGGGGACCGAATATCTATAATGCTCCCAAACTGCCCTCAGTCTGTGATTGCATATTATGCTATCCTAATGGCAGGAGGGATTGTGGTCCAAACCAATCCCTTATATATGGAGAGAGAACTTGAGTATCAAATGAAAGATTCTGGAACTAAGATGATCATCTGCCTGGATATTCTTTATCCAAAAGCAGCTAATGTTAAGCCTAACACCCAGCTTGAACATATTATTGTTACCGGTATTAAAGATTATTTACCATTTCCAAAAAACAGGCTGTATCCATTTGTACAGAAGAGACAGTACCAGGTATTAGTAAAGCCGGAACAATCGAGTGACACTCATATTTGGAAGAATATACTAAAAACAGCAAGCGGAAATGTAACACCTGTTAAGATCGATCCTAAAGAAGATTTAGCTCTTCTCCAATATACTGGTGGAACTACTGGTTTTCCAAAAGGAGTTATGCTGACTCATTATAATCTTGTAGTAAATACTCAAATGGCTAAAAGATGGTTGTACAAATGTGAAGAAGGTAAGGAAGTTGTACTCGCCATTCTCCCATTCTTTCATGTATACGGAATGACATCCGTTATGAACCTTTCGGTTATGATGGGAAATAAAATGGTTTTAATGCCTAAATTCGACACAGAAGAAGTGTTAAAGGTTATTGAAAAGCAGCGACCAACTTTATTTCCAGGGGCCCCTACGATTTATATTGCCCTTTTAAATCATCCGAGTCTGGAGAAATATGATTTGTCTTCTATTGAGGCCTGTATCAGCGGCTCAGCACCTCTTCCTGTAGAAGTTCAGGAAAATTTTGAAAGAATAACGAATGGAAAACTTGTAGAAGGATACGGGTTAACGGAGACTTCTCCCACCACTCATTCCAATTTAATTTGGGGACGGCGTGTCAGTGGCAGTGTAGGAATTCCTTGGCCTGATACAGATGCTAAAATATACCGGATGGAAGCCGACGAAGAAGCAGACATCGGAGAAATTGGTGAAATTGTAGTAAAAGGTCCCCAAGTGATGAAAGGCTATTGGAACAAACCTGAGGAGACAGCACAAGTTCTCAGTGAAGATGGGTGGTTCCGTACAGGAGACATGGGACGTATGGATGAAGAAGGTTATTTTTATGTAGTAGACCGTAAAAAAGATATGATTATTGCTGGGGGGTATAACATTTACCCTCGTGAAGTGGAAGAAGTATTATATGAACATTCAGAGATTCAGGAAGCAGTTATCGTTGGTGTTCCTGATCCTTATCGAGGTGAAACCGTCAAAGCGTTTATCGTGAAAAAGCAGGGAAGCGAAATAACAGAAGAAGAGTTAGATGAGTATTGCCGTCAGAACATAGCCTCCTACAAAGTACCTCGTATCTATGAATTCCGTCAGGAACTTCCAAAAACGGCGGTAGGTAAAATTTTAAGACGTACGTTGGTGGAAGAAGAAAAGAGAAAATTAGAGGGTACAGAAAGTATTCAATAAAATTTAAAAGAGTGTTAAATGAAAGTTGACAGATATTTTCCTGGATAGTAGTATAATAGATGAATGACCATTCATTCATTTTCAACAAAGATAGGCAGGAGATTCTAGTGAAAAAAAATAAACCTAAATACAAACAAATTATTGATGCAGCGGTTGAAGTCATTGCTGAAAATGGATACCACTCTTCGCAAGTTTCAAAAATCGCCAAGAAAGCGGGAGTGGCGGATGGTACAATTTATCTTTATTTCAAAAACAAGGAAGATATACTTGTTTCGCTATTCCAGGAGAAAATGGGGCAATTCATAGAGAGAATCCAGGAGGAAACCACTTCTAAACAATCAGCTGAGGAAAAACTTCTTAAGTTAATTGAAACTCATTTTGAGCAGCTTGCTGCAGATCATCATTTAGCGATAGTAACTCAGTTGGAGCTGCGTCAATCCAATTCAGAACTCAGACAAAAAATCAATGAAGTTTTAAAAGGTTATTTAAATGTCATTGATCAGATTGTTCAAGAAGGGGTAGAGGAAGGGCTGTTCCGTGATAACCTAGATCGCCGTCTTGTCCGCCAAATGATTTTTGGAACCATGGATGAGACGGTAACAAATTGGGTTATGAAAGAACAGCGGTATAACATAGTAGACCAGGCAAAAGAAGTCCATAGTTTATTTATCCATGGATTAGCCCATTCCAAAAATTAAAGGAGAGAATTTGGTTGTCAACTCTTACATTACAAGTGAAAGAACAAGTAGCAGAGATTACGATACAGAGTCCACCAGCAAATGCTCTGTCCAGTACTATCCTTCAGGATTTATCAGAAGAAATGGACCGGATAGAACAAGATTCGTCGATTAAAGCCATTTTACTTAAAGGAGAAGGAAAGTTTTTTTCAGCAGGAGCTGATATTAAAGAATTTACCTCCTTACAAGGAGCTTCTGATTATGAAGGATTGTCAAGCAAAGGGCAGGACCTGTTCAACAGAATAGAAAACTTCCATATCCCGGTTGTAGCGGCTATTCATGGAGCTGCGTTAGGCGGAGGCCTCGAGCTGGCTATGGCATGCCACATACGTTATGTAGCAGATGACGCAAAGATTGGGCTGCCGGAAATTAACTTGGGGATTGTACCAGGTTTTGCCGGAACTCAGCGACTGCCAAGATATGTTGGAGCTCCTAAAGCATATGAGATGATATTAACGGGCGTTCCAATATCGGGAAGTGAAGCCGCTTCAGTCGGTTTGGCAAATGAAAGTTTTCCGGGTGAAGAAGTATTTGAACAAGCTGAAAAGCTGGCTCGTACGATTGCTTCTAAAAGCGGACCGGCGATTAACCAGGTGATGAACTTAATCCCCTATGCTCATACGTCTACGTTTAGTGAAGGCGTAAACGCGGAAGCTTCAGCATTTGGAGAAGTTTTTGGCAATGAGGATGCCAAGGAAGGCATTCAGGCTTTTATAGAAAAAAGAAAACCCGAATTTAAAGATAAATAGTCCAGGAGGTTATGTAAATGAATATTTTTGTCTTACTTAAAAGAACCTTTGATACAGAAGAAAAGATAACGGTAGCTAATGGAAAGATTGAGGATGATAGCGCAGAATATATTATTAACCCTTATGATGAATACGCGGTGGAAGAAGCGATTAAGATTCGTGATGAGCATGGAGGAGAGGTCACTGTAGTAACAATTGGTGAAGAGGATGCAGAAAAACAATTGCGGACAGCATTAGCCATGGGTGCTGATCAGGCCGTTCTTATTAATACAGAAGACGATTTAGAGGAAGGAGATCAGTTTACTACGGTAAAAATCCTGGAAGCTTTCTTCTCTGATCGTGATGTAGATCTTATTCTGGGAGGAAACGTAGCTATTGATGAGGCGAGCGGACAAGTAGGACCTCGATTGGCTGAAAGACTTGATATGCCTTGTGTAACGACCATTACAAAAATAGAAATTGACGGAACAACTGTAACGATTGACCGAGATGTCGAGGGAGATGTAGAGAAAGTAGAAACCTCGCTTCCGCTGCTTGTTACGTGCCAGCAAGGTTTGAATGAGCCACGCTATCCATCCTTGCCGGGTATTATGAAAGCGAAGAAGAAGCCATTAGAAGAGCTTGAATTAGATGATTTAGATTTAGAGGAAGACGATGTGGAAGCTAAAACGAAGACTACTGAAATTTTCCTTCCACCTGAAAAGCAAGCAGGTAAAGTTTTGGAAGGTGAAACTGCTGATCAGGTTAAAGAATTAGTATCATTGCTTAAAACCGAAGCTAAAGTACTGTAAATAGAGGACTGGGAAAGGAGAATCGTTATGAGTAAAAAAGTTTTAGTAATTGGGGAAGCTAGAGAAGGATCCCTGCGAAATGTGACTTTTGAAGCGATTGCAGCAGGAAATATAGTGAGTGATGGTGGAGAAGTAGTAGGGGTGCTTTGTGGTGCAGGAGATTTGAATTCAATGGCGCAAGAAATGGTGTACCACGGAGCATCACGTGTAATTACCGTTGCAAACGAAGAATTGAAAACGTATACATCTGATGGGTACGGACAGGCGATTTATCAAGTGATTCAAGACGAATCTCCTGAAGGTATTATAATGGGACACACGGCTATTGGTAAAGATGTGACCCCGAAACTAGCAAGCAGACTAGAATCAGGATTAGTTTCAGACGCCACAGAAGTAGTTGTGGAGGATGGAAATATCGTATTCACACGCCCAATTTATTCAGGTAAGGCCTTTGAGAAGAAGGAAGTTACAGATGGACTTGTATTCGCAACCATTCGTCCTAATAATATTCCTGCCTTAACTCGTGATGATTCTCTTGCCGGAGAAGTCACAGAAAAAGAGGTTGAAATATCAACCATTCGTACCATTATTAAAGATGTTATCAAAAAATCTTCTGAAGGTGTGGACTTATCGGAAGCTAAAGTTATCGTGGCCGGCGGTCGTGGCGTTAAGAGTTCAGAAGGGTTTGAACCTTTACAAGAGCTGGCAGACACCCTTAATGGAACAGTAGGAGCATCTCGTGGTGCTTGCGATGCAGGATACTGTGATTATTCACTTCAGATTGGTCAAACTGGTAAAGTGGTTACTCCAGACTTATATATCGCCTGTGGGATTTCTGGTGCTATTCAACACTTGGCAGGTATGTCGAACTCTAAAGTAATTGTTGCGATCAATAAAGATCCTGAAGCAAATATCTTTAATGTAGCAGATTATGGGATAGTAGGAGATTTATTTGATGTAGTACCGAAGCTGATTGAAGAAGTGAAACAAATGAAAGTTAATGCATAAATTTAACAAAGCCGAAGCCAATTAATTGGCTTCGGCTTTTGTTCCATGTTTAAATAGGGTATAAACAAATTGTTAGTCACTAAAAATAGATAGTGATATACTCTAAACAGAATAAAAGTTCGAGGAGGAATAGAGAATGGCAATTGTAAAAGCAACAGATCAAAATTTCACTAACGAAACAAACGAAGGTTTAGTACTAGCAGATTTCTGGGCTCCATGGTGCGGACCTTGCAAAATGATCGCACCGGTTCTTGAAGAACTGGATGAAGAAATGAGCGATCAAGTAAAAATTGTTAAACTTGATGTAGATGAGAACCAGGAAACAGCTGGTAAGTATGGAGTAATGAGTATTCCGACGTTATTACTCTTTAAAGACGGTAAAGTCGTAGACCAGGTCATCGGCTTCCAGCCAAAAGAACAGCTGGCTGAACTCATCTCCAAACACGCGTAAGAAAAATCTTTTAGAAGGACCGCGTTGCATAGCAGCGCGGTTCTTTTTATAGGAAGGCTTTGTTAAGGTTTAATGTTGATATTTCATAAGAGGCTTATTAAGCAATAGGGACAAATAGTGGAAGACTAAGTTTCGAGATATTGGTTTACCGTGAAGGTCCTGCGGTGGATGACTCGCTTTCCGCGGCCTTACGTCGTGCATAGGGAAAGTGTTCAAATGTGGAATTACCCCGAAAGACACGAACAGCATAAGCCGAGCATCAAAAGGATGGTGTTTTTTCCTTCCGGTGATGAGCGGCTTAATGTCTCGAGTGTCCGGATGATGGAACAAGACGAATTATCTCCTCACCAGCCCTTGTCCATCTAACGTAACGGACCCATTTATCTCGAAACTGAGTTTCCAGTATTGGGAGCTTAACACTGAAGTTTAACAAAGCCTATAGGAAAGAAATTTCTAATGCTCACTTCTAAGGAAGAAAGCACATTGTAATCATTTATTTTTTGTATAATATTTCCTGCGTGTGATACGTTTAATATAGATTTCTAATATATGGAGTGAAATCCTATGAATTCAATAATAAAAGAGAAGCTGGCTGTGTTACCGGACCAGCCGGGCTGCTACCTCATGAAAGATAAAAATGGAACGATTATTTACGTAGGTAAATCCAAAGTTTTAAAAAATCGAGTACGTTCCTATTTTACTGGTGCTCATGATGGAAAAACACAGCGTCTAGTGAGAGAGATTGTAGACTTTGAATATATTGTTACGACATCTGAAATAGAAGCGCTAATTCTAGAAATGAACTTGATAAAAAAATATGATCCCAAATATAACGTTTTATTGAAAGATGATAAAACTTACCCTTATTTAAAAATTACTGCAGAGCGGCATCCCCGTCTGATTGTGACCCGAAATGTGAAAAAAGATAATGGTAAGTATTTTGGACCCTATCCGAACGTAATTGCTGCCAGAGAAACGAAAAAATTGCTGGATCGTTTATACCCCCTTAGAAAATGTAATACAATGCCAGATCGTGTTTGTCTATATTATCACATGCATCAGTGTCTAGGCCCCTGCGAATACCCTGTATCTAAGGAAACGAACCAGGAAATTGTACAGAACATTACCTCATTCTTGAGCGGCGGCCATGCGGATATTAAAAAGGACCTTAAAAAGCGAATGTATGAAGCTTCAGAATCTCTTGATTTTGAGCGAGCTAAGGAACTTCGTGACCAGATTGACCATATCGAGTCGGTTATGGAACAGCAGAAAATGACCATGAATGATCAGGTAGACAGAGACATTTTTGGTTATTCATACGATAAAGGCTGGATGTGCGTACAGGTGTTCTTTGTGCGAAGAGGTAAATTGATCGAAAGAGATGTTGCTTTGTTTCCATTCTTTGATGATCCAGAGGAAACGTTCCTCAGTTATATTGGCCGGTTCTATCTCCATCAGAATCATCCTTATCCGAAACAAGTACTTGTACCCGTCGCTACCAGTACAGAAGTTCTTGAAGGGGTGCTTGAAACCAAAGTACTCATCCCTATGAGAGGGCGTAAGAAAGAACTGGTCGAACTTGCCATGAAAAATGCAAGTATTGCTTTAGAGGAAAAGTTCGCACTTATCGAAAGAGATGAAGAGCGTACCATTAAAGCAGTGGAGGCTTTAGGGGAGCATATGAATATCGAAACTCCACATCGTATTGAAGCATTTGATAACTCCAATATTCAAGGGGCAGACCCTGTGTCTGCTATGGTAGTATTTATTGACGGAAAACCAAATAAGAAGGAATACCGAAAGTATAAAGTGCGTGATGTAAGTGGCCCGGATGATTATGAAACGATGAGAGAAGTGATTCGAAGAAGGTATAAGCGAGTACTTAAAGAGGAATTGCCTCTACCAGACTTAATTGTGGTGGATGGTGGTAAAGGTCAAATGTCAGCTGCCATGGACGTGCTTGAAAATGAACTTGGACTCGATATTCCTTTATGTGGTCTGGCGAAAGACGATAAACATAAAACCAGTGAACTCCTCTATGGAGAACCACCGGCTATTATGAATCTTGATCGTAATTCTCAAGAATTTTATCTTGTTCAGAGAATTCAGGATGAAGTCCACCGGTTCGCTATTTCGTTCCACCGTCAGCTTAGAGGGAAAGGGGCGATTCAGTCTGAATTAGATAAAATTCCAGGAGTCGGACAAAAACGTCGACGATTACTGCTGAGGCATTTTAAGTCTGTGCCTGAGATTAAAAATGCTAATCTACAGGATCTGACTAAATTAGGAATCCCTGAGCCTGTGGCCAATACCATCCTTATCCATTTAAATCAGGAGGAACCAGAGTCAGCTGAAGAATAGATCGCTGGCTCTGTATTTACGTGATCATAGCTATAAGTTCTATGTATTTCTCTTTTGTGTACTTTTCTTCCAGACATTCATAGGTTTGACCTGTGAGTGTCTGAATGGTTTCAGCTAAAAATCCGCATTCTAATCTGTAATCAATGTGAAGGAGGTCCTGGCTTAATCGTTTCTCGATTATATGCCCGGTCAGCCTAAAAATCATTTCTTTTTTCTTTTCTTTGACCAATGAGAGATCTCCCCACCCCATATATTGAAAAAAATCATAAAGTTCATCGAAATTATTAATCATTGTTTTGCGTGCCATGTTTTTACCCATAAGATATAACAGGTAAGGGGCATCCTGGCCAAGGAAATCAGGTAAGGTTTGGTAGCGCATGATATCATAACCTGCACCTGTGGTGACCAGCGATGATATAATATTCTTGTCTATTTTTGTAGATTCTTCCAATACACTCATTCCTTTCTATTTTATTATCACCCGAAATGCGACATGGCGCAATAATTATTGTTTCATTTTATGGAAAGGAAATAAATGTGTATTTTTGAGCATTTTATAGACTGGCTTTCTTGACGCTCCTAGTGGATAGAAGTACAATAAATATGTCACAAACTGTACTTTTAACAGAGGGTGAATGAATACAGGGGATTTGTTTATTATTTTTGAGCGATTGTAAAGCGCTTAACTGTCTGAAAAATTTTCAAATTCATTCTTTCTGTTATCATTTTGAGGGGGGTAAACATGGCGGGAACACGCGGATATGTTAATCGAAGACTACATTCATTATTAGGGGTAGTTCCCATCGGGATCTTTCTGCTTCAGCACTTAACTGTGAACTTTTTTGCAACTCGTGGTCCAGAAGCATTCAATGCAGCAGCTCATTTTATGGAGAGCTTGCCATATCGATATGTTTTGGAAATATTTATTATTTTCTTACCACTATTATTCCATTCAATTTATGGAGTATATATCGCATTCACAGCTAAGAGTAATTTGTCGAACTTCGGGTATTTCAGAAACTGGATGTTTATGCTTCAGCGTATTACAGGTATTCTGACTTTAATCTTCGTAGCTTGGCACGTATGGGAAACTAGAATTGCTATCGGCTTTGGCTGGGCAGAACTTAACTATTCTTTAATGGAAGGTATCCTTACGGAGCCGTTCTTTTTCTGGTTCTACATAGTAGGGGTGATTTCAACTACTTTCCACTTTGCTAACGGTCTTTGGTCTTTCTGTGTAAGCTGGGGAATTACTGTTTCTCCACGTTCACAGCTAGTCATGACTTATGCAAGCATTGTAGTTTTTGTCGCTATATCTTATATCGGTGTACGTACACTGATTCAATTCGCATACGGAATATAATTATACGCAGATATATAGTATTTAAGGGAGTGAGCTTCAATCATGACTAATCGAAATATTATTGTTGTCGGAGGGGGTCTAGCAGGCCTGATGGCAACAATTAAAGCAGCAGAGCAAGGGGTTCACGTAGACCTGCTCTCTATTGTACCTGTTAAACGCTCTCACTCTGTTTGTGCTCAGGGAGGAATTAACGGCGCTGTCAATACAAAAGGTGAAGGAGATTCTCCTTGGGAACACTTTGATGATACCGTTTATGGCGGAGATTTCTTAGCTAATCAGCCTCCTGTTAAGGCTATGTGTGATGCAGCGCCTGGAATTATTCACTTGTTAGATCGTATGGGTGTCATGTTTAACCGTACTCCTGAAGGTCTTTTGGATTTCCGTCGTTTCGGAGGAACCCAGCACCACCGCACGGCCTTTGCGGGTGCTACGACAGGTCAGCAGCTTTTATATGCTCTTGATGAACAAGTAAGAAGGCACGAAGTTAATGGGCTCGTAACAAAGTATGAAAACTGGGAGTTCCTTTCGGCCATTATTGACGATGATGGAGTTGGCCGAGGCGTTATGGGTCAGAATTTAAGTGATCATGAAATTAAAGCATTCCCTGCAGATGCTGTAATTATGGCTACCGGCGGTCCTGGAATTATCTTTGGTAAGTCAACTAACTCTGTTATCAATACAGGTTCAGCAGCAGGGGCACTTTACCAGCAAGGTGTAAGTTACGCTAATGGTGAATTTATTCAGATACACCCTACAGCCATTCCGGGTGATGATAAGCTCAGACTTATGAGCGAATCAGCACGAGGAGAAGGTGGACGAGTCTGGACCTATAAAGATGGAGAACCGTGGTACTTTCTGGAAGAAAAATATCCAGCTTATGGTAACCTTGTACCAAGGGACATAGCAACTCGTGAAATTTTTGATGTATGTGTTAACCAGAAACTTGGTATTAACGGTGAAAATATGGTGTACCTGGACCTTTCTCATAAAGATCCTAAAGAATTAGATGTTAAACTTGGGGGAATCATTGAGATCTACGAAAAATTCGTAGGAGATGACCCTAAGAAAGTACCTATGAAGATATTCCCTGCGGTTCACTATTCTATGGGAGGCATGTGGGTTGATTTCGATCAAATGACTCATATTCCAGGAATATTTGCTGCTGGTGAATGTGATTATACGCAGCATGGCGGTAATCGCTTAGGTGCTAATTCCCTGTTATCTTCGATTTATGGCGGAATGGTAGCTGGTCCAAATGCCGTGAAATATACAGAAGGTCTGGAAACCATATCTGAGGATATGAGTTCAGCACTATTCGATAAGAAATTAAAAGAAGAACAGGCCAAGTTTGATGAGATTATGAAGATGGATGGAGATGAAAACGCCTATCAAATCCACAAAGAGCTTGGAGAATGGATGACTGATAATGTAACAGTAGTCCGTGAGAATGAGAAGTTACTTAAGACAGATGAAAAAATACTTGAGCTTATGGATCGTTACAAGCGGATTAATATTAATGATACATCCCGCTGGAGTAACCAGGGTGCAATGTTTACTCGTCAGCTTTGGAACATGCTTCAGTTAGCGCGAGTGATTACACAGGGCGCTTATAATCGTAATGAAAGCCGCGGTGCCCATTATAAGCCTGAATATCCTGATCGTAACGATGAAGAGTGGCTGAAAACAACTGTAGCGAGCTATGATAAAGAAAATAACAAACCAATTTTCAATTATGAGGAAGTTGATACTTCCTTAATCGAGCCTCGTAAACGCGACTACTCGAAAAGTAAATAAAGGAGGTCATTGATGATGAGCGAAAACAAAACGATTACGTTTATTATTACACGCCAGGATCATCCGGATGAATCTGCCTATGATGAAAAATTCGAAATTCCTTATCGTGAAAATATGAATGTTATATCAGCACTTATGGAAATCCGCCGTAATCCTGTGAATGCGGATGGAAAAACTACCACTCCCGTTTATTGGGATATGGGGTGTTTGGAAGAAGTTTGCGGAGCATGTTCGATGGTTATCAACGGTACACCGAGGCAGTCTTGTACGGCTCTAGTCGATCAGTTGGAGCAGCCGATAAGGCTCGCGCCAATGACGACCTTCCCTGTAACACGCGACCTTGCGGTAGATCGAAGCCGTATGTTTGATTCACTTAAGAAAGTAAAAGCATGGGTGCCAATTGACGGAACTCATGACCTTGGACCAGGACCGAAAATGCCGGAAAGCAAGCGTCAGTGGGCATATGAGTTATCTAAATGTATGACATGCGGTGTGTGTCTGGAAGCATGTCCAAACGTTAATAGTAAAACTGATTTTATCGGCCCAGCTGCTTTGTCTCAGGTCCGTTTATTTAATTCTCACCCTACAGGTGCCATGAATAAAAGTGAGCGATTGCAGACAATAATGGATGCAGAAGGACTTATGGGATGCGGAAATGCTCAAAACTGTGTCCAGTCTTGTCCAAAAGGAATTCCTTTAACTACTTCTATTGCTGCTTTATATCGCGACACAGCTATTGAATCGTTTAAGAGTTTCTTTGGTAGTGACTCAAGAGTATAAGATTATATGGTTAGTAAAACCCCCTTCCTTGTAGTGGAAGGGGGTTTTGCTATGGTATATTTAATGGTTTGAGAGGCTTGCTAGTCATAGTATAATAGATATAATTGATTTTGAGGTAAGGTGATCTTATGCAGAAATTTAAGTGGAGTCACTTGGTTGTATTATTGTTCTTTATTATATCCGCTGGTTACTTATCCGTACTTTCCATTACCCAGCCTTTCCTTGGAATCGATTTGGAAAAACAAGGGGATAACTGGGTAATTACACATATTGACATGGGGAGCTGGGCTGATCGTGAAAATATACCTATAGGTTCAAGCGTTTCCAGTATTGAGGGAAATGCACCGGAGGACCACTTTAGTGTTTCTATGTTTGAGGAACTAGAGTTAGCGAACTCTTTTACCATTCAAACCTCCACACAACCATTCGTTTATGAGAACATCGAGCAGAAAGGTCCTCTTCACTGGACTCTTTTTATCATTATCCCTATTTTATTTTTTCTTTCTATACTGGCAATCGCTTATCTTGTTCATAAACGAGTTCCCAAGAGGTATTCTGCGAATCAGTTAATTATTTTCTTTTTAACTATAGCGACAGGATATTTAAGTAATAGCGGGGCTGTGCGGGATGATTTGTACAGCATATTTCTAAACACTTCTTTATTCTTAGTGGCTCCTGTCATTCTCATGCACTTTTTATACAATTATTTTCAAGAGCTTAATATTTATTGGTTTTCTAAGAAAATCGTCTATTCTTTATACTTTTTTGTCATTGCCGTTTCCAGTTTAGAAGGATTATTTTTATATAGTCATAATTATCCTGATGCTTTTGGTTCTATCCCTGGATGGCTGCTTATGGTACTTTACACTTTTTTATTTAGCGTCATTTATAAAGGTCTTTATATTTATAAAGAATCACCCGTGGGGTCCATTTTCAAATACATGAGTGTTGGTATGACTGTCGCTTTCTTTCCCTACATTTGGCTGTATCTTGTTCCTGCTTTACTTTTCGGTGTGAAAATTATATCAATTGAAGTAGGGGCTTTTTTCTTAGTAGCCCTACCTATAACATTTATTTATCTAATTACTCGCGAACGTCTAATTGATATAAACTTTGTGATCAGCCGTGTTCGTTACTATGCTTTATTGTCTATTATTCCTAGTTTGCTTTTAACGCTTGGAATCACCTGGCTGATGGAAGCAATACCATCTGAAGTTACTTATGTTCAGATTTACTTACTCATTCATATATGCTTTATTATGTTTCTTTCCATAAAGGAAGTATTGGATTTCCGTTTACAAAGGTATTTGTTTTCGGCGCGGTACAGCTATCAGGAAAGTATGCACCGAATGTCTAAGGACATGAAAGATCAGTCGAACGCAGTTGATTTGATGAAAGTCATGCGAGACGAAATTAGAAATGTAATGAATGTTAAAGAAATTTATATCTATTCTAAGCATAATAAAAAGAATATGTATTGTGTGTATGACCAAATTCCCGATGATATTTTAAAACACTTTGACCGCGAACTTATCAGTTATAATTATGATATTGGCTCCATTATAGAAACTGAAAAAGGGTTCGGCGTTATTGTCGGATATTCTTTAGAAAAATTAACAATGCTCTGGTGTAAAGGAAAAAAGATTATACTAACTTGAACCGTGACGAAAAGACCTATCTTCAGACGATATCCCATAACGCTAACATTGCCATTGAAAATATGAATCTTATTGAAGATCTGGTTAAAGAATTGCAAACTCTTAAAAGTGATAATACTCAAAAGTACCCAACATGGTTATCTCGTCTGCTTTTCACGATTGCCGAAAATCAGCGGAAGCAACTGTCTATTGATCTTCACGATACAGTTCTACAGGAACAACTATATTTATACCGTAAGATGGATGATTTAATTGCGCATCGCCATGCTTTGGAGCCAACACTTCAAGCAGAATTAAATATGTACAAGGAATCGTTGCTTGATAGTATTCACTTAATTAGAGAAACTTGTAATGAACTAAGACCTGCTTTCATAGAAGAGCTAGGTTTAGTGCAATCATTAAAGAATCTAATTCACCAATATCAATTACGCTCAAATTTCACGGTATATTTTAGAAGTGATGAATTTAAGGCTGGCTTAGACCAGGAGCGTATTCTTGCCATCTTTCGTGTTGTTCAGGAATTGCTTACCAACGCTATGAAACATTCTGAAGCTAAAATAGTAAAACTATCATTATCAAATGATGAGGAACTAGTCCACTTATTTTACTCAGATAATGGCCTCGGGATGGATTATTCTTTTAAGCGTGATCTATTTTCACACATCGGGCTGTCTGGAATTGAACAGCGGGTAAACGGACTGAATGGAAATCTTGAAATTGACACAGCACCAGGTGCTGGATTTAGAATGACGATAACTTTTCCTTATGGAGTTAAGAAGGAGGTTCATGTATGACTAGAGTATTAATTGTAGACGATCATCCGGCAGTTGGAGCAGGAACTAAAGCTATGCTCGAGCAAGAAAGTGATATGAAGGTAGATGTTATTGACCATTGGGATAAAGTAGAGGACCTTCTCAAGCAGTATTTGTACGATATTTTGTTACTTGATTTATATATGCCAGGGATGAATGGAATTGAACTTGCCAAGCGAATACGTAAACACTATCCGGATCTAACCTTGCTAATTTATACAGGGTTTGATCTAAGTACTCACTTTAACATGCTTGTGGAAGCAGATATTAATGGTTTTGTAAGTAAAACAGCGGCGAGTGAACAACTCGTTACTGCTATTCGTTGTGCGCTTAGGGATGAAGTGGTTATTCCCCTCCATCTCTTTAAACAGTTAAGGCGTTCCGAAGCAAGTGTCAGCCAAACGAATGAATCGCAGGAAGGATCAGGGCTTTCTTTAAATGAAAAGGAACAGTCGATTCTTAAAGAGGTAGCTTCCGGATTTACCAATCGGGAAATTGCTCAAGCGCTTCATATGTCGCAAAGGAGCGTAGAATACACACTTACTGGCATTTTTAATAAACTTAATGTACGATCAAGAACAGAAGCTCTGTTTAAAGCCCAGGAACTCGGGCTTGTATCTAAATCATAATAGGGTGACACACGACAGCCTGTTGAGTCATACGATAAATTGACTAAATAATTCCCCTCAATCCTCATGCTCAAGGACAACAAGGAGGGGTACGCTTGTGAAGGAGGAGGGCTATCGGCCAACACAAATTCTAACCAAGCGGGAGCGAGAAGTTTTCGAGCTTCTGGTCCAAGACAAGACAACAAAGGAAATCGCAAAAGAGCTCTTTATTTCAGAGAAAACTGTGCGGAATCACATTTCAAACGCCATGCAAAAGCTAGGGGTGAAAGGACGCTCACAGGCAGTTGTAGAACTGCTTCGTATGGGTGAACTGGAACTTTAAGTCTCCATAGAACAGCAAAGATATGGTTTGTTTGAAATGGGAGGACCTTTCAGGTATTGCAATAGGTAGCAGTACCTGAAAGGGTTTTTAATAAGGAATAATTTTTATCTTGAATTTTTGTCTATTAACAACGAGAATGAGACATACAGAGAAATTCGTTAGGAGTGCTGAATGTGTCCAATCAATTACAAGCGTCCATTATAGCTGATGTAGAAAAAGAGCTCAGATACATATCTGGAATTATCAAACAAAGAGGACGAGTAATTTTAAATCACTATCCTATTACCGCTCCCCAATTCGTTGCTTTACAGTGGTTACTTGAAAAAGGGGACATGACCATTGGTGAATTATCCGATTATATCCATCTTGCATGCAGTACCACTACTGATTTAGTGGATCGCATGGAAAAAAACAAACTGGTTGAAAGAGTTAGGGATTTAAAGGACCGCAGAGTTGTTAGGATACATGTTCTTCAAAAAGGTGAACAAATTATCCATGAGGTAATTGAAAAGCGTCAAGATTATTTAAAAGAAGTGTTGAAAGATGTTCCCACAGACGATGTGGAAACATTAAACAACTTATTGCATGTCCTTCATGAAAAAATGCGTGACGCTGATCAGGAGCAATTTGATTAAGAATTAAAAGAGGGATGTTACGTGAAACAGCAGTCGATTGGTGTTATTGATTCAGGTGTAGGTGGATTGACAGTAGCTCGTGAGCTCATGCGTCAATTGCCCAAAGAATCTTTCATTTATTTAGGAGATACCCGAAGGTGCCCGTATGGCCCTAGATCTGAAGAAGAAGTCCGGGTCTTTACTTGGCAAATGGTAAATTATTTGTTAGCTAAAAATATTAAAATGCTTGTGGTAGCCTGTAACACGGCTACAGCTTATACACTATCAGAACTGCAGGATGAACTTGATATACCTGTGGTTGGTGTTATTGATCCGGGAGCAAGAGCAGCTATTAAATTTAGTAATAATAAACGTATTGGAGTTATTGGCACAGAAGGAACAATAAAGAGCAAGGCTTATCCTGAAGCGTTAAAGTCCATTGATCAGTCTATCAAGGTCAATGATCTAGCTTGTCCGCCATTTGTGCCTATGGTTGAAGAAGGCATTCTTTCTGGACCTGAAGCGGAAGGAATTGTCGCTCGCACTTTGCGGCCTTTAAAAGCTATGAATCATATTGATACCCTAATTTTGGGCTGCACCCATTATCCTTTGATCAAAGATCTGGTTCAAAATGAAATGGGAGATCATATTCAAGTGATAAGTTCCGGAGAAGAGACAGCAAGAGAAGCGAGTTTCATGCTTGCTTATCATAAAATGCTGGAAAAAGGAAAAGAGCCGCCTGTCTATGAATTTTATACAACAGGGGATGTAGAAAAGTTCCGAACCATTGCAAACAGCTGGTTCGATGCTCCGGTGGAAATCGTGAGGCTTGTAGAATTAGAACACGTTCAAAGCACTGCTTATTATGGATAAGTGGTGCTTTTTTATCATTCATCAGCAGAAGACTCCCTCTTCAAGCGCCGTGTCGAAGACCGGTGGTAAGGGGGAGATGAATGCCGTTGCCGTAAGGCGAATGCCTTTGAATATT
>NZ_FOOG01000043.1 GCF_900113125.1 Halobacillus alkaliphilus
AAGAAAAATAATCACGGGTGTATTTTCTTTATTCAAGCTGAACGATGCGAGATAGTCTGTTATATAAGCATTTCAGGCAGGTTAAGGAGGAGAGGACACTCTCTTTCCGAAGGGTCCGTTCTTCCTAATAAAGTTGGGCTGGTGGGGAAATGGCGAGACTCCCATGGGAGAAGGAATTAGGTGAGATCCCGCAGAGAGTGAAACGAGCGAGGAAGCTCACCGTTCCCCCATAGGAAAGCGAGTTATTTCCCCACCAGCCCTCTTCCACATAGAGTAACGGACCCAATTTATCTCGAAACTGAGTCTTCCACACTTTGGCCCTATTGTTGAATAAGTGTGAGTCATTATTGATGTTGATCAGAGTTTAGTAAAAGACATCGCACTCAAAGTTTCGTTATAGACGTTTTACCGCTTCAGCTATTGATTCGGCGTGTGTGATGGCTGAAACAACTGCTACCCCAGCAGCTCCTGCTTCTATAACCGATGAGGCATTTTCCGTATTAATCCCTCCGATACCGACAATCGGTAAATCCCGATACGCCTCTCTCAGCTGCTTAATCCAGACGATTCCAACCACAGGCTTGGCGTCTTCCTTCGTACTCGTTTGAAAGACAGGACCAGCTCCAAGGTAGTCGACCTTTTCTAGCGAACTTTTGGCTATTTCCTGCTCTGTTGAAACTGATAGACCGAGGATTTTGTCTGGAAACTGAGACCTTATAACTTCCACACTAATATCTTCCTGTCCTACATGAACCCCGTCTGCCTCCAGCGGTTCAACCATATCCAAGTCATCATTGACTATGAAGAGGATCCCTTTGTCCCGGCAAAGACCTCTAAGTTTTCTGCCAAGCTCAAGCTTAGCTTCTCCTTCAAGTGATCCTCTTCCCTTTTCTCTATATTGAAAAGCGGTTATCCCTGCCTGGATGGCCTCATCCAGGACCTCTGCAGGGTCTCTGTCTGTGTCCTGGCTGCCCATCACCAAATACTTTCTTAACTGCTCAGATAATGTCATTGATCATTTCTCCTCAGTTGTTCAGGGTCCATAGCCAATGCATCGAGAAAACGAGGAGCAAACGTTCCTGGTCCCTGTACTTCATGTTGGGAGGCTGCATGTTCAGCCGCCGCTCCGAAAAATTCCAGAGCTGTATGGATCTTGGTTACATTTGAACCAGTTACAGACATGCATGCAGAAAGAATCGATCCAAGAAGGCATCCAGTCCCTGTCACCTTCGCTAAAAGAGGGTGTCCTGTTGAATTAGACCGGGTTTTGGCCCCATCAGAAACTACATCAATTTTTCCTGTGACAACAGCGGTCGTCTTATAAGTTTGTGCTACTCTTTCAGCAATTGATTTCTCGTTCCCTGGACCGGTCGATTCTACCCCTTTTGTCTCTATTTCTTCTCCTATTA
Organism: Halobacillus alkaliphilus; assembly: GCF_900113125.1. Classification (GTDB taxonomy): domain Bacteria; phylum Bacillota; class Bacilli; order Bacillales; family Halobacillaceae; genus Halobacillus; species Halobacillus alkaliphilus. The sequence goes on from NZ_FOOG01000043.1 coordinate 1,410, forward strand.
AATGGGCAAGCTCTCCGGCATTCCCTTTAATTACGGCAGGTTTAACACTTTCTAAAATGGTTTGAATACTTTCCGAGCGGAATTTATTGGCAGGTGCTCCAACAGGATCCACTACCACAGGCACCCCTGCCTCATTAGCTGCCTGGCCAGCTATAATCATGGCACTTACCTGGTTTTCTGTTAATGTCCCTATGTTAAGAAGTACACCGTCAGAAAAACGCGATACGTCCTTAACCTCTTCTTTGGCATGGGCCATGATGGGTGAACCACCAAAAGCAAGTAAACCGTTCGCGCTGAAGTTCATGACCACCTCGTTTGTAATATGATGAATAAGTGGCTGCTTTTGCCGTACTTCCTTAATGATATTTACATCCATTTGTTAGAAACCTCCTCACGAGCAGCGAAATGATTGGTCGGACCGCTGCCATGTCCAAGATCGAAGGAATGCCGAATGGCTTCTGTAACAAAATGTTTAGCTTGTTTTACAGCTTCCGGTAACGAGTATCCCCGCGCCAGGTAAGCAGTAATCGCTGCTGAGTACGTACATCCGGTCCCATGAGTGTTTTTTGTCTGAATACGTTCTGATTCGAAGGTATAGATCTCATTTCCATCAAATAAATAATCGACGGCTGTTCCTTTCTTATGCCCGCCTTTGACTAAGGCTGCACCTGCCCCGAAGTTCTTAACGATAGCTTCAGCCGCTTCTTTCATGTCTTTCTCCGTTTTAATTCTTTTTCCGGTTATCTCTTCCGCTTCCGGGATGTTAGGGGTTACTAAAGACGTTAAAGGTAGCAGCTGATTTCGTAATACTTCCCGGGACTCTTCCTCACTTAAAGAATCACCACTTTGTGCAATCATAACGGGATCCATTACATAATAAGCATCGATCTTCGGGATCCAGTCAGCTATTACGTTCATCATATCTTTTTGAGCGACCATTCCTGTTTTCAGGGCATGAACCGGCATATCCTCAGAAATCGACTGAAGTTGTTTTTCTAGGAATCCAAGAGGCAAGTGGTGAACATCCTTTACTCCCGTTGTATTTTGAGCAACAGCAGATGTGATCACAGCCATCCCGTAGCACTTTAATTCTTGGAATGTCTTTAAATCCGCCTGGATACCTGCACCTCCGCTTGGATCTGTACCTGCAATAGTCAATGCGCATGGAACGTGTTTCATTTAGCCTCCACCGCCTTTCCTTCAGGCCATTCTTCACATGTATAAGCCATTTCCCAAAAAGCCAACTCCAATTGGCAGCTTTTTCGAAAAGCATCTCTAATACGATTGAGTTCTTTTTCCGAAGCCTGTTCAGCTAAATGATCCAGGCGGCTTCGTAAATGATCCGTCAGAATTTGCATCTCGCTTTCGGCATAGAATTTTATCCAGGGATAAAAAGGGTGATCTTTGTCAGGCTCATACTCCTCCATCAAATACCTCCCTATCTCTAAGTAGGTCCAAGGACAAGGAAGCAGTGCGGCAATAATTTCACCAAGTCCTCCCATTTGAGCATGGTACATCATATGCTTCACATAATGGTCAGCCGTTGGAGGGAGCGGGTAACCTTGAAGGTCCTCGTACCGAATACCAATATACTCGCACAAATTATGATGGGGATGTACTTCACTATGAAGGACAAAATTGACCTGTTCGTTAAAATATTGAATATCTTCACGTTCCGTTGACTTGGAAATTGCAATTCCATAAATGTGCATAAACGCGTTCAAATACTCGTAATCTGCTTTTATATAGTGAGCTATAGACTCTGAAGGAAGACGACCCTTTCCAATTCCTTCAACAAATGAATGATGAAAAATTCTTTCGAAGATATCGTGGTTTTCTTGTCTTAACTGTTCTGTAAATGACATGAAAATGCCTCCTGGTTTATTCGGAAGCTACTAGGCAGGGAAGGGGGGGTGGCTGCTTACTACTTCCCTCCGCTGGCATGATCCAGATCAGGTGTTAAGGGACCAAGGAATTTATTTCCTTATCTCAGCGAACACTCGCGCCCCTAGTAGTTTCCGTGTATTATGGTTGTAAGATATATTTTTCCAATTTAACTCTTGAAACGATGATCCATCCTATCATGGCACCTGATATACTGCTTACTAAGAAGGATGGAAGAAATACCAAAGCTCCAGACGAGCTGCCCATTAGTATATTGGCATAAGGAACAGCAAATAAGGCACCAATAACTCCTGTACCAAGCACTTCACCGGCAACTGCTGCCATTTTATTCTGAAACCATTTATATAGAACACCCGCAAGAAATGCACCGATCATTCCTCCAGGAAATGCGAGCAGTGTACCTAATCCGAGGAGGAGACGTAATAGACCGATCATAAAAGCTATGGTTACAGCCGGTAAAGGACCAAGCGTTACAGCTGCCATCACGTTTACCGCATGCTGGACTGGGTAAGCCTTTGCTACTCCTGCTGGAAACCAGAGCAGCTGGGCACCAAGTGTTCCAATCGCAACAAATGCAGCCATAGTCGTTAGTAATCTTGTTTTGTTCATTTCTGTCCTCCCTTCCGTAGGGGAAAAATAAAAAAGTCAGATCCTGGGAAGGACCTGACTTAAAAGGGTAATGTCTAATAAAAATAGTAGACTACTTCCCTCCGCTGGTGTTAACCAGATCAGGTTCTTAAGAGTCGGAATGCTTCATTGCTTTCCTCTCAGCCTATTCAGGCTCCCCTAGTAGTTATAATCATAGATTCACTTGGTTGTTTTATACTATAACAAAGTTAATGATAGATGTCATGGAAAATTATTCAAAAAATTAATAGAAAGGCAGGCAAGTTTATGAAAGCTTTAGCATGCTTGTTTATCATAACTATGATTCTGACAGGGTGTGGATCTGCACCAACTTCAAATTCGGATAACCCGTCCCAAGAATCACCCGAACAAGAAAATCCGGCTCCTCCTGAAATTACCGGATATGTTATGGATCAGAAAAAGGACCAAATTCTAGTGGTGGCTCCTTTGGAACCTGATTCAGAAAGTAACCCGAAGGCTATGTGGGTCTCCGAGGCTCCTAAGGGCCGCTGGGTAGGTAAACAAGTAGAAGTGTGGGTGAAAAATGGAGTCCGCGAATCCTTCCCCTCTCAGGCTGAAGCTGAGCAGGTGACAGTGCTCGAAATGAGCCAAGTAGAGGGCGCAGATCTGGAAGCTTCCGAGGCTCTGTCTAAAGCGCTAATGGAGATCCCTGGCGATAAACTATTAGCCGTAAAGCTGATTTTATACCTTGAGGAAGAAGATAAATGGGAGGTTCAACTAACAAGGATTGATTCTAGTAATGAGGATTTAGAAACAATGATTGCTGATCGATAACAAATAAAATGAGCAGCTCCTCTGTAAAAGGAGCGCTCATTTTTCAATTTTCTTCAACATCCATAAACGTACACTGAGTTCCAGGAGGAAAAGATCATCTGCATCCAATAAAGAAAGCCCTGTTAGTTGTTCAATATTCCTTAAGCGATGCAGCAATGACTGGCGATGAAGGTTTAAGGCACGTGCCGTCTGGCTTACATTACTATTGTATTTGTTATAAACAATGAACGTATGAATTAAATCCGTCTGTCTTCGTTGATCATATTCGATTAGTTTTTCCAAGGTATTCTGGACAATAAACTCAATTTCCTTTTCGTGTGATAGGGCCATTAACAAGCGATTCATTCGTGTATCACTGAAAAAAGTGCGGTCACCATCTTCATGTTTCTGGCGCCCGATATTTAATGCGGTAGCGGCTTCTTCATAGCTCTGGTGGAAGTTGTACAGGCCATCTTTATGGCAGGAGACTCCCCAGGAAATCGTAATACCAGCAAGTAACTCATGAAGGCGCCGCTCTACAAGATCAAGAAATTGATTGGCTGTCTCCGGGTATGTCTTGGCATCTGCTTCTATATAAACAATGACTTCCCCTTCATCAAACGTGGTCATCGTCTGACGCTTCAGCACATCGCCCGCATGTGTCACTTCCTTTTGAATATAGTAGTTCCGGCTGTGCATCGAGGAAGATTGGACCGAGTGCTCCTCTGAGCCTACAGGACCATCAATCTGCTTTTTAAATCGAATATCCCCTACTAGACAGACATAAGGTTTATCTAAATCGTAGCCAAGGAGATGAGCTTTTGCCAACAGCGACTTATCGATATCGATTTCGGTTTTGGCAAGTTCAAGCAGAAAGTTATCCTTCAAGCGGATTTCGGTCATTTCGATTGCGTTTTCTTTCACAAAATATAGAGCGCAAGCCGTTAACGTATGCTCTAAAATTGATAAATCCACCCATGACAATTCATGGTCCTCCTCTGGCTTAAATAGCAGATATCCTTGCTTTTTATAATTCGAAAGGATCGTCAGCTGATAGCAAAAATGCGGACCTATTTCATATTTTTCAATGTAATGGACTAATGGATGATCACTAAAAGGCTCTGGAGAAACGAGTTGAAACGCTTCGCTTTCTTTTCCATTCAGTACGTCCAGAAAGTAACGGTCGAATTGCTGATTAGCTCTGATTTGTTTATTATGATCACTGATAGCCGCAGGAATATGAGTATTATCGTAAAGAATCGTAGTGATTTCCTGCAATCCTTTGCCGTTCAATACACAATTAATCAATTCCTGGCGGATGGCTTCGGCTCGCTGCTGTCCGGTCTGCTTTTCTTCACTTATTAAACGAAGAACATCATGCAGAATATCCCCGAATCTGACCTCCCATGGAATTTCCATAATCATAAAATTGTGTTCCTCTGCTATTTTCAGAATGCGGTCCGGTATTTTGTAAAGATATCGTCCTGTAGCAAAAGCAAGAGCTGAAGCATCTGCACGAATAACATCCTTCACGTATTCCTCAAGTGCCGTTATATCTTCCCCACATCCCACCCCGGTACTCAGCACAAATTCATTATTTCTCACAAAATTTTCAACGGGGGTCTCGATTACGGATATCCATTGTACGGGCTTATCTGTGATCTTAGTTAACACTTTGGCTTGTTCAAAAATAGGTAACCGCAGCACATTTTCCACTGAAACTCCCATTCGCTTCACTCCTGCCCTATTGATTCTTAATTAAGTGATCGATGGTGTATTGGTCAATGTTGTTTCCGCTGACCACCAGTACGATATGGTTACCCTTAGCACTCTTTTCGTTAAGCAGCCAGCCAATCCCTGCTGCAGCAGCGCCTTCCACCGCCATTTTGTGATGGTTCAGCATGAATAAAATTCCGTTACCAATCGATGCTTCAGAAACCAACTTTGCTTCGTCTAAAAAAGTTTGTGTTAAAGGAAACGTGTACTCATTATTAGGACCAAGACCGCCAAGCAGACTATCTGCAAGCGTGTCTTCTTCTTTGAGGATAACCGGCTTGCCTTTTAGCAGACTCTCATACATAACCGCTGACTTTTCCATTGAGACCCCGGTGATTTGAATGGCAGGATCAATACTCTTTAAAGAAACACCAATACCCGATAATAATCCTCCCCCCGATAAAGGGATAATCGCCTGATCAACCTCCGGACACTGCTCCATAATTTCAAGTCCAATGGTCCCTTGACCTGCGATCACTTCCTGATCATCAAAAGGCTTGATAACAGTCATACCGGCTTCTCTCTGAAGCTCATAGCAGCGGGCTTCAGCATCATCCTGACTTTCCCCGACCACCTCTACCTCAGCTCCCAGACGCTTCAAACGATCGACTTTTGCCGCGGGTACACGATTAGATATACATACAACACATGGAATGTTAGATTTTCCCGCCACATAGGAGACAGCGATTCCATGGTTTCCCGTAGAAAAAGTAGCGACCCCTTTTTCTTTTTCCTCCGGTGTCAGAGAGAGGATTTTGTTCGCAGCCCCCCTCAGCTTAAATGATCCGGTGGGATGAAGATGCTCCAGCTTTAAATAAACATGTGCGCCCGCATGATGGGAGAGGTGCTCAGAATAAATTAAAGGCGTTGGACCATCAACTACCTCTTTAATGCGTTTCTTTGCTTTCCAGACTTCTCTAAACGGCAATAATGGATGCTCCACCAGCCCGTCCCCCTTTTTTTACTATATGAGACAACCGTTCTGACTTTTCTGATATTTTTGTTGTACTTCTTATTATAGTTGATAGTACGCTTCTTATAAAAGAGTCTGTCAGGAAAAAACAATTTTCCTCTTTTTTTGATTAAATCTCCGAGGTCCTTGCTACAGATAAGCTCCCGGTACCGTAAGGCTCAGTTTCATGTTAAATGGGCTCGTTATGTTAATCGGGAATAGGGTTGGTGGGGAAATAACTCGCTTTCCTGTGGCCCTACACGAAGTAGGGTCGATCGACGTTGCGTCGTTCAGGGCTGCGGAAAGCGAGTCATCCCCCGCAGGACCTTCTCGGTGAATCAATATCTCGAAGCTGAGTCTTCAACCATCAGGCCTATTGTTGAGTAAGCTTCTAATAAAACTACTCCCGGTCAAAAAAATAACCTGGAGAAAAACCAGTTGGTTTCTTTCCAGGCTGAGAAGATTAGAATAATTTCTAAGCTACTTTACAAATTTATTAAGGACTTACTTTATGGTTTAAATATACACCCTCTAAGCAGTAGCCCATTTCCCTACGGTCTGAAGCATGTTTTCTCCAGGGAAATGCTTTTTGAATATTCGATAGTAAAAAGCTTCCTGCTTCGAGCGGATTTCTACAGGAGCAGTCTCTTGAAGACGAATCAATTCATCATCTGTGATGCTTTCTTCCGCATGCGCATCCAGTAGATCCAGCGCTCCGCTTCCTTCAGAGAATTCTGCTTTCTTTCTCCAGAGAACTTCATCAGGGAGCACGCCATCAAATGATTTTCGGAGCAGCCATTTTTCCATTCGGTCTTTCTTATGAATCTTAAGACCAGCCGGAATTTTCAGGGCATTCTCTACCACTTCCATATCAAGAAACGGAACTCGAAGTTCAAGCGAATGCGCCATGCTCATTCTGTCCGCACGCTGCAGGTTAACATGATGAAGCGTATTTAGGATCCGGATGATTTCTTTATTAAGCGATCTTGTATCCTGAAACCTCTCCATGTAGGCGTAACCGGCGAACAGTTCATCAGCACCTTCACCTGAAAGGATTACTTTCACATGTTCTGATGCTAATTTTGATACGAAATAATTCGGAATCGCACTTCTGACTAAGGAAGGTTCATAAGACTCTAAATGGTAGATTACATCCTCTACAGCCGCTACCAGTTCCTCCTGCGTATAAATATATTCATAATGATCTGTTCCAATTGCTTCGGCCACTTTTCGTGCATTGATTACATCCGCACTGCCTTCCACTCCAACACAAAAAGATTTAAGCGGGAGTTGCCCCTTATGGTATCGTTTAGCTATCGCGGCTATTAAACTGCTGTCCAGACCACCGCTCAGCAGAACACCAACCTCTACATCGGCAAGTAAACGCTTCTCCACAGCTTTCTCCATCGTTTCACGAATCGATTGGTTGACCCGGTCCAGTGACTCTTCATTAAACATACTTTTTGGAGCTTGCACATGTCTATAACATACAAAACCTTCTTCAGGAGTGAAGTAATGGCCATGCGGAAACTCTTCAGGTTGATGAACGAAACGTTCAATAGCCTTCAGCTCAGAAGAAAATACATACTGGCCGCCCTGGTCTAATCCGTAATATAAAGGTTTTATCCCTAATGGATCACGGGCTACAATAAAGCTATCATTACGTTCATCCGCAATAAAAAAAGCAAACATTCCATCAAGCTGATCAATGGCTTTTGCACCTTGTGATTCGATCAGTTTTAAAGCCGCTTCACTATCTGACCGAGTCAGAAAGCTGGTCTTACTTTCCAACTCTGATTTTATAGATTCAAAATTGTAAATTTCTCCATTACAGACGATCCATTGATCTTTTTCGGCGTTGTGAATGGGTTGAATACCATCCTCCAGTCCTATAATCGAGAGGCGCCGGTGCCCTAAATGGACGCGGTCGGTTACAACTGATTTCCCTTCATCCGGACCACGGTGATGAAGTAACTGCAGTACTTCCTCCATTTGGCTATTCTCGATTTCTCCCATTGATACAAATATCCCACACATTAGACAGATCCTCCTCAATAAATATCGTTCCTGTCAGTAGTCTTACAACAGGCTACGCCCATTTCCAATTTTATTCAAACCTTAAATACCTCCAAATTCCTGAAAAAAAGCCGGCTTCCTATGATCAGAAGTACTGCAGCAAAAGACACAGGAAATCTTTACTTTTTGAAATAAAATAAAGCCCCCAGCTTCATAAAAGCCGGAGGCAGATCACTTAATTCTTTTTACTTAACGATTCTTCAATGACTCGTCTAAGCATTTGGGTGTCATGGACAGACTCAATGCTTGCTTGCAAAATACGTTCTATTGGGAGCACAGACCAATCAAGATCGAAATTCGCTTCTAAGGCAAGACAGCGAATAAACTCACGGAGTGCGCGGCCATTCCCTTCCCGAAAAGGATGGAGTACATTTAACTCAGCCATGTAATAGGCAAGATAACCAGCTAACCTTTCCCGCTCCATATGTTCCCAGTCTTCCTTTGCTAATGCTTCAAACAGCGGGCCGGCCGCTTCTTTAATAAAGCGTGCTTGAGCAAATGAAAACCCATCTTTGGTTATATTTTCGGTCCTTATTTCCCCGGCAAATGGATACAAATCTCCAAATAGATACTTATGAATCTTTTGCAAATGACGCAAATCAAAATGACCCTGGGCAGGAAATGCCTGCAGTTCAGCCAAACGCTGGGTGGAAAGAATAGTCTCCATTCTCTGTAATTGATTGTCATCCATAATATCATAATGGTTAATCAGAACCGTAGAATCCCGGTAGTAATATCGGGAAGACCCACTACCGTATCGGGAGTTAGGCATGACGTGAAAGTTCCAAAGCCCTCTTAATAAATTCCTTATGAGTTATGGCACCGGTTAAACATTTCTTCACAAGCCTCTCTTGCTTTTGGCTTAGACGCAGCCCTTCGACAGCCAATGATGCTTTAGCTGGACGCATCAAAATTTCTGCCTCTTCCTCTGTACGCATATTCATTAACAAACCCTCCGCCCCATAATCATTCTACTATATATTATACTACAATTCGGAGATTAAATACAGTTGAAACGAGCGACAAAATCCTATTATGACGCCTTTTATGAGGTTTTCTTCTTTGAACCTGCACTGGACTTTCGCTTTGTTGTCTTTTTCTTAGTCCCACCTTTTGTTTTCTCCAAAGATTTCTCTAAAGCTTCCATCAAATCAGTTACATTATCAGGTTTCGGTTTATCCGCAGCTGTGGTAATCTCTTCATTGTTTCTTTTTGCTTCAATTAAATCAAGCAGAGCTGTGCGGTATTCATCCTTATACTTTTCCGGGTCAAACTCTGCTGTAAGTTGATCGATTAACGTCACTGCTGTACTTACCTCTTTTTTGCTTAGTTCCGTTTCTTCTGGAACGTTAGGGACATCTTTAGATTGTCGGACTTCGTCTGGAAAGTGGATAGTCTCCATAATCAGCGTATTTTTGTAAACGCGAACGATCGCAAGCTGCTCTTTAGAACGTATAATGATCTTTGCGACACCGATTTTGCCTGTGTCTGTTAGGGCTTTTCTTAACAATCCATAGGCTTTGCTTCCACCTTCGTTCGGTGACATATAGTAGCTTCTTTCAAAATAAATGGGATCAATTTCTTCAAGTTTTACAAAGTCCAAAATCTCTACTGCTTTATCTTCCTGTTCCTTTTTTAACGTCTCCAGATCTTCCGCATCTAAGACCACGAATTTGTTCTTAGCGTATTCATAAGCTTTTACAATTTCCTGACTTTCTACTTCCCTTTCACAAACAGGGCACCTTTTTTTATATTCAATCGGTGATTTACATTCTTCATGAAGCTGTCTGAGCTTAATGTCCTTGTTCTCGGTTGCTGCATGAAGTTTAATTGGAATATTAACCAGTCCGAAGCTAATCGTGCCTTTCCACATTGTATGCATAGAGCCCACTCCTTTTTCCATAGCTTTCTCGAATGTAGGAAAAATATGTTTAAAAGCGAAGGGATAACTCAAACTAATGGAAACAATGAGGAGGTATAAATATGGTCAAACCCATGCTGTTGACGCTAACGGACTCTCTCCCTGCAAGTAATGAGTGGATGTATGAAGTGAAATATGATGGATTTCGCGTACTCTTACATGCGGGCGAAGGTAACATTACGCTAACAAGTCGAAATGGCAAGGACTTTACTTCTCAGTTTCCAGAAATAAGCCAGTTAAAAATCGAGTCTGGTCTCTCACCTTTTACGCTGGATGGAGAACTCGTAATCTTAAACACCCCTTATCAAGCTTGCTTTTCTGCCCTTCAGCAAAGAGGAAGGTTACGAAATGCAGATAAAATACAACTGTCGGCCAGGCAGAGACCTGCCGTCTTTATGGCGTTTGACTACCTGGATGATAAGAAGGCTTCCTACACAGAAAGGAAGAAGATTCTTGAAAAAATTCTTAAGAACCTCCGTCATCCGTGCATACAGGCAGTCGAGTCGTTTCCTGACCTAAAGGAGGTTGAAGGTCTTGTTCATCTTCATCGCGGAGAAGGAATCATTGCGAAAAGGAAAACAAGCCGCTATGAAGCAGGTGTAAGATCTAAACATTGGCTTAAAGCCAAGCAATGGAGAGCTGCTTCCGGTTTTCTTACAAGTTATGACCAATCGAACGGATACTACCAGCTTCATTTGGAAGAAGAAAATAACGGTCTTTATCCTCTGGGGCGCTTTAAACATGGCATGACAGCTGAAGAAGATGATACTTTACGAAATTTTTTCAAAGAGAAAGGAACTAAAAAAAAGCAGGTGTGGGAGCTCGAGCCAAGTGTATGTGTTGATATTCATTGTTTAAATGCGGAAAAAGGAGAGATGAGAGAGCCTGCATTTCACCGGTTCCGGTTTGATCTGTCTCCATACGATTGTACTTTACAAAAGCTGAAATGGGATTTATCTCTCTTTCCTGAAGAAGTAGAAGCCACCAATCTTACAAAAGAATTATGGAGCGGCCTGTCCAAAATGGACTATTTAGTCTATATGAGAATGGTTGCACCCTATTTTCTGCGGTTTCTTCTAGATAAGAAAATAACATTAATTCGCTACCCGGACGGAATTAATCAGGAATCTTTCTATCAAAAGCACTATCCTGATCATGCGCCGGATTATCTGGATGTCTTTGAAGAAGCAGGAGAACAGTATATTCTCTGTCAAAACTTGTCCTCCTTAATGTGGATCGCCAACCAGGGGGCTCTTGAGCTGCACATTCCTTTTCAAAAAGCAGGAGCTACCTTCCCTGATGAAATTGTCATTGACCTGGATCCTCCAGACCAAAACCATTTTCACTTGGCCGTTTCAGCAGCCAGCTTGTTAAAACCTCTTATGGACAAGCTAAACATTATAAGTTTCATAAAGACTTCCGGAAATAAAGGAATCCAAGTCCATATTCCTATCCCAGAAGGTTCTCTGAGTTATGAAGAAACCAGGAAGCTGACCGAAACCTTTGCACGGCTGCTTGTGAAACAAGAACCAGATCTTTTTACAATTGAACGTCTCAAAAAGAAAAGGGGAAATCGTCTTTATATAGACTATGTACAGCATGCAGAAGGGAAAACAATAATAGCTCCTTACTCTGCTCGAGCGACCAAAGAAGCAACAGTTGCCGCCCCTCTGTATTGGGAGGAAGTAAATAAGAACCTTGATCCCAGGTCGTTTACAATTACCAATGTAGTGGAGCGCCTTGAGCGAATGGGCTGTCCTTTTTCTAATTATGAAAAAGCAAGATACGAGCAGCCAATTGATCAACTGAGAAGTGTCATAAGAGATAAATAATCTCTATATTTCTGTCGATTATTGCCCGGGAAATGAAAAATCCCCGGAAATAATCCCAGGGATTTTAATAGGCTGCTATTCAGACACTAAATTAAAAGTTTCTCTTAGTTTGAACTTTTGAAGTTTACCGCTGGCGTTTCTCGGAAGCTCATCTACAAACTCATAACGTCTGGGTCGCTTATACCGGGCCAGCCGGTTACTGGACGTACAGAACTCATCCAGGGTTTGTTCATTTAGACTGTCATCTTGTTTAACAATAAAAGCTACCACTCGTTCTCCCCATATTTCATCCGGCTCTCCAATAACGGCTGCATCGAGTACGAGAGGGTGCTCAAACAGAGTATCCTCTACCTCTCTGGAATATATATTTTCCCCGCCTGATATAATCATATCCTTAACCCTATCACTGACCCATAAATATCCCTCATCATCTAACGAGCCAATATCTCCTGTATGATACCACCCTTTATACAGCGCTTCCTCTGTTGCTTCCGGTCGGTTGTAATACTCCTCCATCATACTAGGTCCCCGTACAATAATTTCCCCTCGTTCACCAGGTTTGCAAATAGCCGCCGGTTCAGATGGCCCATGCTCATTGGTTCGTACCACCCTAATTTCATGATTTAAGAGCGCTCGGCCCGCTGATCCAGCTTTTGAAACCTGCTCGTCTTCCATTAACGCAGTGATCGCCGGCCCCATCTCCGTCATACCGTAAGCCTGCAGAAGCTGTACTCCAATCGCTTCGTGCAGACGTAACGTTAAGGCGGGTGCCATTGGCGCACCACCATACAGTCCTTTTCTGAGGGTCTGGAAATCCTCTTGAGAGAAATCCTCCTGGAGCATCATATTCCACATAGTCGGTGCAGCAAACAGGGTTGTAATCTGCTCCTGTTTAATAGTTTCAATAACGGAAGGAGCATCAAAGTGGTGAAGCAGCACATTGGTACTTCCAATCATGACTCTTGGGAAGAAAGCGCAATGCAGTTCAGCACAGTGAAAGATGGGAGCTGTGGTTAATCCCCGATCCTCTGGGTTCAACTGCAGGCAAGCAGTCATAATTAAAGATTGATCAACCATATCTCGGTGTGAGTGAACGACCCCTTTTGGAAGGCCGGTCGTACCAGAGGTGTACATGATCGCATAAGGATCTGTTTCATCTAAATCGCAGGAAGGTCTGACAATGGGTGCATCTCTCAGTTGATCATAGTAATGGACAGCATAAGCAAGGTCGTGTTCATCAATTGACCATAACTCTACATCGCTAAGTACAGAGACCAACGGCTCCATTCGATCAGCAACAGCCTTTTCAAAAAGAACCACTTTCGGATCAGCATCTTTTAAAATAAATTCGATTTCTTTAGATGTAAGTCTGAAGTTGATCGGGTTGAAGACGGCACCGAGCTTTGTACAGGCGAAAAGGGCAGTAGCAAATTCGGCAGTGTTGAACAGGATGGTTGAAACTTTATCCCCTTTTCCGACACCAGAGGTCTTAAGTGCATTAGCCAGTCGGTTTACTTCAACATCCCACTCCTGAAACGTCCATCTTGTACCTAAACGCAAATCCACTAATCCCTCTTTGTTCGGATATTTCGCTGCCGTCTGTTCAAACATGCTACGTAATGTTGCTCCCACTTTGATCGACTCCTTTTATATGATTTTAATAATACACGTTTCCTGGCCAGCCTCTTGCGCAACCTACTTTGTTGGCATCCTCACCGCTCCGTCGAGACGGATCACCTCCCCGTTCAGCATCACATTATCAAATATCGAAAGCACTAACTGGCTGTATTCTTCAGGCATACCGAGTCTTTTAGGAAAAGGTGTCATCTTCCCTAACGAATTTCGTGCCGACTCTGGAAGCTGACTGAACATAGGAGTATCAAACAATCCTGGAGCAATCGTCATTACCCGTATTCCGTGTTGAGCGAGTTCCCTCGAAATGGGCAGTGTCATCCCTATAACCCCGCTTTTTGAGGCGCTGTAGGCGGACTGTCCGATCTGCCCGTCATAAGCTGCAATAGATGCGGTGTTCACAATGACACCGCGCTCGCCTTTTTCATTCGGCGGGTTATGCTGCATCTAGTCTGCGGCCAGTCGAATCATATTAAATGTGCCTATTAGATTTACTTCAATTACCTTCGAAAAGGAATCCAACTGATGAACTCCCCGCTTCCCAATCACCTTTTCTCCAACAGCAATTCCAGCACAATTGACTAGTGTGTTCACTTTATCAAAAGTGCGACAAGCCTGATCGATGAGCTCTTCAGCCTGCTCGGAAGAAGTTACATCTGCTTTTTTAAAAAGTGCAGCTTCTCCTAACGATTGAGCAAGCTGACTTCCTCTTTCAGTATCCTGGTCTGCAATAACGGCCCGTCCTCCGTTCTCTACTATACTTCGGACCACTGCTTCCCCTAAACCGGAGGCTCCGCCCGTGACAATCGCTACGATCTCTTTACCGTTCACTTCTGCTTTTCCAGTCGTTCAATAATGGTACCATTCGCCATTCCCAGTCCTTCACATATCGCAAGCAATCCATATCGCCCCCCGATACGCTCTAATTCATGAAGTAAACTAGTCATTAGTTTAGCTCCTGTAGCGCCTAAAGGATGACCAAGAGCAATAGCTCCTCCATTTACATTTAACCGGGCATGTTCCACTTTTGTTTCCTTCATCCAGAATAAAGGAACGGACGCAAACGCTTCATTGACTTCAAACAGATCGATGTCATCGAGGCTAAGTCCGGATTTTTGCAACACTTTGTGCGTAGCAGGAACTGGTCCCGTCAACATTAGGGTCGGGTCGGAGCCTACTACGGAGCGGGCAACAATTCTAAATCTAGGCTGTACACCTAACTCTTCCGCTTTCTCACGTGACATTAATAAAAGGGCAGCTGCTCCATCACTGATCTGACTTGAATTTCCAGCTGTAATGTTTCCATCCTCTTTAAAAGCAGGCTTCAGCTGAGAAAGAGAAGTTGTGGACGTGCCTGGCCTCGGTCCCTGATCCACCTTCACCTTTACGGATTCTCCCTGCTCATTCGCTCCCTCCACGGTCATCGTTTCTCTTTCGAAACGCCCTTCTTTAATCGCATGTAGGGCTCTTTCATGGCTGGAAGCAGCATAAGCATCCAGTTCCTCCTTTGATATTTCCCATTTTTCTGCAATGCGTTCAGCGGATAGACCCTGATTGATCATGTCATACTTCTCGGTAAGCTGTTCACTATACTTGCTCCCCTTCATATTGGAAAACATAGGTACACGTGACATGCTTTCTACTCCTCCGGCAATAACTACATCCATATCCCCACAGGCAATGGCCTGGGATGCAAAATGGATAGCCTGCTGACTTGACCCGCATTGACGATCTACGGTTACACCGGGAACCTCCAATGGAAAACCTGCCATCAACGCTGCAATCCTGGCTATGTCCCCCGCCTGCTCACCTACCTGTGATACACAGCCTGCAATTACGTCTTCTACTTCATTCGGATCCACTTTACTTCGTTCGATTAGTTCCTGAAGCACTAACGCAAAGAGTTCATCGGGTCTTTGCCCGCTTAATAAACCATTTCTCTTTCCAACCGGGGTACGAACCGCTTCAACGATAACTACTTCTTTCATGTTCCCTGCCTCCTAAACGAGCCCCATTTTTTTAGCAATAATCGACTTCATGACTTCATTCGTGCCTGCATAAATTGCGGTGACAGGTGCATCACGGAACCTTCTAGCTATTTCATACTCTTCCATATATCCATAGCCTCCGTGCAGATGCATACATTCAACTGCTACTTTTTTCACAAGGTCGGTCGTCCACCACTTAGCCATGGAAACCTGTTTCACCACATCTTCTCCCTTTATATGAGCTTCTATTGTTCGATCGAGAAAGGTTCGGCCGATTTCGATTTCCGTCTGCAGTTCTGCCAGCTTGAACTGAGTATTTTGAAAGGAAGCGATTGACTGACCGAATGCCTTACGTTCTTTTACATATTGGAGCGTAAGTTCAAGCATTCGCTCACATGAAGCAATGGCTCCAATTCCTACGATCAGTCGTTCCTGCTGAAGCTGATTCATCAAATAATAGAATCCCTCTCCTTCTTTCCCTAACAGATTGTTATCCGGTACTTTAGCGTCTTCGAAAATAAGTTCGGACGTATCCTGGCTGTGCAACCCCACTTTTTCAAGTTGTTTCCCCCTTGTAAAGCCCGGTGTATCTTTCTCTACCACAATCAGACTGATTCCTTTATGTGCTGGAGAAGCTTTCGGATCCGTCTTGCACACCACCAGGATTAAATCGGCATAGATACCATTGGTAATAAACGTCTTTTCCCCATTTAATATATAGTGGTCCCCTGCCTTTTGAGCTGAGGTCTTTACCGCTGCCAGGTCGGAACCTGCACCCGGTTCTGTCATAGCAATGGCTGTTACATATTCCCCTGTGGTACATTTTGGGATCCATCTTTTCTTTTGTTCTTCAGTTCCATAGGAGGATAAATAAGGAACTACGATGTCGTTGTGTAGACCAATGCCAATTAAGCCTGTCCCCACTTTTTCAAGCTCTTCATTGATAATAACGGAGTAACCAAAGTCAGCATTGTATCCACCATACTCTTCCTCAAGCCATGGACATAGATATCCTTGTTCCCCAAGTTTTTTCCAAAAAGACCTTGGAATGCCCTTTTGCTTTTCCCATTCCTTAAAGTATGGATAAGCTTCTTTATCCAGAAATTGGCGCAATGACCTTCGCAAAATATCGTGCTCTTCTTTTATGTAACCTGCTTTCATCATAGCCTCCTAATTTATTTCTTCCTGAAGAGAAATCTTTTTCTAATAGATTCATTCTCGCTGTTTACGTTCAATTCCTCCATGATTGAGAAAACGGTTACAAAAAGACGTTTAATTGAATAATGTGACATGTTTTTACACCATGGTTATGATAAACAGACATGAATAAAAGTGCTCTGATATCAGCCCGTTCAGGGAAGCAATATGCCTCCGCAGCGCACAAAAAAGCTTGCAGGAAAACCAACCGGTTTTCCTGCAAGCTGAAGTTACTATCTCTATGAGTTCAATATTTTTTCGATTGCCTGAGCTACTCCATCTTCAGCATTCGTTCCTGTGATGAACGCCGCTTCTTGTTTCACTTCATCCTGCGCGTTACCCATTGCGACGCCGAAACCTGATTCACGGATCATCGCTATGTCATTCATGCTGTCCCCGACTGCCATAACGTTTTCCATTCTAAGATCAAGCCATTCGCTAACTTTCAGTAAGGCCGCAGCTTTCGTAACACCTGTTGGGTTCACTTCAATATTCGTTGGACTGGAGTTGGTTATCTCAAGGTCCTGGTTGCCATTCAATTCCTGAAGAATAGCTTCTCTAATCTCATCATCTTCGATATCGAAGCCGAACTTGAGCCAGCTATACTCTTCAATTTCTTTATCAAAAGGCTCGTGTGTGTTGAAAATCCCTTGTTCCGTGGATGACCAGAAATATAATCCATGTTTTTCTTTCAGCTCCCACAAACGACTGACGTGGTGAGGCTCGAGTAAAGTCTGGTCCACTAGTTCAAAGTCCTGATTATAAATCTCACCGCCGTTGATCGTTACAATATACGAAGAACGGCCTAGCTGCTCCGCTATATCGCGGCATCGAGACAGTGATCTTCCTGTACTTAATAGGACATGAATTCCCTGATCTTTTGCTTTTTGGACGGCCTCAATATTAGCATCTGATACCGTTCCCTGCGGGTTCACAAGGGTCCCATCTACGTCTAGTGCAATTAATTTAATATCTGTCATTGTATTCACGTCCTCTCTTCTACTTTCTCTATTCTAATACAAGGACAGACTTTCATACAACGAAACAACCCAGACGTATCGGTCGGGTTGTTTCAATTGGTTACCACCCTATTTTTTCAAGGGATACGAAGGTAGGGATCAGGGAATCGTTATAAACTTCACGAATGTGCTGCGCTACGTCTTCTTCCTGATATAGATCGACAATGGTTTGATACACTTCTTTATCCGTTTCATCTGCACGGGCTGCAATGATATTTATATATGGCTGTGCCGTATCATCTTCAATAAAGATGGCATCGTCTACAGGAACAAACCCGGCTTCAACGGCTACTCCATTGTTAATGATTGATGCCGCAACGTCTGGAAGTACGCGAGGGGTCTGGGCCGCTACGATTGGTTCAAATTTTAAATTCTTAGGATTTTCCTGAATCTTGTCCAGGTTCCCATCTCCATCAAAATCCTCAGGCAATCCAATCAGTCCTGCTTTCTCAAGGAGTAATAAAGCCCGTCCCATATTGGTAGCCTCTTTTGGTATAGCAATGGTGCTTCCTTCAGGAATATTTTTTACATCCTCATATTCTTCAGAGTAGATTCCCATTGGAGCGATTAACGTTGTACCAATTGGGGCCAGGTCCAGATCATGTTCTTTTATAAAGGAGTCAAAATAAGAGACCGTTTGAAACGCGTTTAAATCAATGTCTCCATCCGCAAGTGCCATATTAGGACGTACATAATCTGAAAACTCTACTAATTCGATCTCAATATTCTCCTTGGCTGCTTTTTCTTTTATTTTCTCCCAGATCGGTACGCCAGAACCATTCAGGCCGACTTTAACGACCTTTTTCTCCTCTGATCCTTCACTGGATTCTGCTCCGCTGCTTTCACTAGAACACCCTGCTAATACGGTTCCAATGACAGCTACTAAACTTAATAAAATGAATAATTTCTTCACGTTGAGACCTCCTATTGTCTACGAATTTTTTTAGATACTACGTTTCCTATTGTTTGAGTGATCTGCACAATGACGACGAGAAGAAGCACGGTCGCAATCATGATATCCGTCTCAAATCGCTGATAGCCATACGAAATTGCTAAGTCACCAAGACCACCGCCGCCTACAAAACCGGCCATGGCGGAAGCCCCTACAAGACCAATCGTTGCGATGGTCAGATTCAGCACAATTGAACTTAACGCTTCCGGTATATATACGCGCGCGATAATCTGCCAAGGTGTCGCTCCCATAGCTTCCGCTGCTTCAATAACACCTGACTTCACCTCGAGCAGACTGCTTTCTACAAGCCGTGCGATGTAGGGCGCGGAGAATATGACGAGCGGGACTACCGCTGCCGCTGTCCCAATGGATGAGCCCACAATAAATCTTGTTATTGGCAGAATGGCTACCAGTAAGATAATAAATGGGATCGACCTGAAGAAGTTAACTACTGAACTGAGCGCATTGAATATAGGTTTGTTTTCAAGCAGTCCTCCATCTTTAGTAACCACTAGCGCAATCCCGAGGGGAAGACCAATTAATGTGGCTGCAAGCAGAGAAATACCGACCATTAAGAGAGTCTGATTGGTAGCCTCCAGAATTCTTGGCCAAAAATCCATTAGATTAACCTGCATGTGCTTTCACCTCCTGAACTGTCACGGAACGCTGGATTGAGTCGATCGCTCTGACAATTTCTTTATCTTCTCCCTGCAGTTCCACCACTAAATGTCCAAACGGAATGCCCTGAAGCTCTGTAATCTGCCCGAAAAGTACATTCACTTCCACTTCAAATGATTTCGATACGCCGGAAAGTACAGGCTGACCCGCACTTTCATTTACAAAAGTAACCCGGTAAATATGTCGGCTTGCTCCCCGATTTTCTATCCCTTCCAGGATGGATGCTGGAATTTCATTTTCCATAACCGTTCTTACAAAGTTCTTTGTAGTGGGATGTTCCGGCTGGGAAAACAGGTCAAATATGGATCCTTGCTCAATAACCCGACCATGTTCCATGACTGCGATCCGGTCGCAAACTTCACGGACCACATTCATTTCATGGGTGATCATAAGAATCGTGATGTTATATTCATCCCGCACTCTGCGAAGAAGTTTAAGAATGGACTTGGTAGTCTCAGGATCAAGAGCAGATGTCGCTTCATCACATAGCAATATGTCCGGTGAGGTGGCTAAAGCCCGTGCAATTCCAACCCTCTGCTTCTGTCCACCGGATAACTGGTCTGGATACTGTCTTGCTTTGTCTGACAAACCTACAAATTCAAGGATTTCTTCTACACGTGCATCAATATCTTTTTTAGGTACTCCTGAAATCGCTAATGGAAAAGCGACATTGTGCCGTACCGTTTTAGACTCCAGCAGATTAAAGTGCTGAAAGATCATGCCGATTCGCTTCCGGACTTTTCGTAATTCGGGTTTAGACAGCTGAGTCAAATCTTCCCCATCCACGAGAAGCCTGCCTTCCGAAGGGTATTCCAGTAAATTAACTAAACGAACAAGCGTACTTTTTCCAGCACCGCTATAACCAATAACTCCGAAGATTTCTCCTTTATTCACGGATAAATCCACTTGATCGACAGCTCGTAATTCATTTCCATTGTGTTCATAGATTTTTGATACTCCTTCAAATTCAATCATGAACGTCCCCCCTTTTGTTTTTCGATTCTTCCAATGATCAGCTTTCTTATGTATTTCTAGTTGTTAACTTTCTTTTTACATAAAAGAGCCCCTCTTCTTAAAAGATTAAGAAGAGGGGCTCTTTTCGTACGTAATTTATGAGAACCGTCTCTTCTCATCTTTCACGTGCATAAAGCACCTGCTGGAGTTGGCACAGTTTCTGATGACGCATCAGTCCCGCTGCCGAGGTTTCGTAGGGCCAGTCCCTCCACCTCTCTAGATAAGAAGATTTTTATTTGTTTTTAAATTGCATGGTGATTATCTTATTATAGCTCCTCAGCTTTGTCAATTTTATCTGTAAACTTTTCGTTATTTCTCTTCCCTGACCAAAAACCTGCTCACGTTCCTATTACAGTAAAACCCATTTTTTACGATTATCTTCATACCTGAACGGGTATGCTTAAATAGAGAGCTTATAAAGGAGGTTCAAACATGTTTCATTACACAGTAGAAACAGAAAAAGGAATTGAAGAAGCAGTAGAAAGTTTAGAAGCCAGCCTTAAAGAAGCCCAGTTCGGAGTTTTATGGAATTTTGATATTAAAGATAAGCTCAATGAAAAAGGATTAGAATTCGAGAAAGAATTTAAAGTATTGGAAGTATGTAACCCTAAGGAAGCTCAGCGTATTCTTAATGAAAATACACTAGCTGGTTATTTCCTTCCATGTAAAATGGTTGTTTATTCTGACGGGGGCTCTACAAAAATTGGTATGCCTAAACCAACTGCCCTCATTCAATTGGTAGAAGATGAACAAATCCAGAGACTCGCGGAAGATATTGAACAGCGATTAATCCATTGCATGGATCAAAGCGTATAACAGATAAGAGGAGGGATAATCATCGAATTATCCTTCCTTTTTTATTGAGATCTGTTAAATCTGGTTGTTAATTTTCATCATAGACTTCTTAAAGTATAGGGCCGGATTGTGGAAGACTCGATTTCGAGATATTGGGTATGAGGAAGGTCCTCCGGGGGACGATTTCGCTTTCCGGCCCTGCACGACGCAGGGTCGTTCGACGTTGCCACATGACGTGGCGTTCTTAGTCGAACCTCTTATGTGGTAAGCTTCCTCAGGCTTCGCCTTCCGGGATCTTACCGATCATGTTTATCCCACAGGAGTCTTCATCATCCCCCTCCGGACCTAGCCAAATCAGATGCTCGAAACCACTTCAAATATCACCTGCGTGATGAGGAATTAGACCATATGGTTCTGTACTTATTTCAGGATGTATCGATCCGCAATAGCCTGTCATAATAGCATTTAAATTAAGGAGGAGAACTTTTCTCTTCTGGAAGAGCCCGTTCACAAAATTAGAGTTGGGTTGGTGGGGAAATGATGAGACTCCCGTGGGAGAAGGATCTAGGGGAGACCCCCGCAAGGAGTGAAACGACTGAGGAGGCTCACCAGTTCCCCCACAGGAAAGCGAATTATTTCCCCACCAACCCCTGTCCCCATTTTAGTAAAGGGCCTAACTATCTTGAATTCGAGTCTTCAAGTAATGGGAGCTTATCTTTAAAGCAACATCCTAGTTTTGGATCGGTGGAAGATTTGAAACCTTCTTTCCTTTAACTGAACAATGAAAATCCCCCTGATTCGTAATCGCACCATAAAATATATTCTCAATAGAAGTTATACCGCAAGCTCTCAATTGGTTCTCCAACCAATCTTCATTTTTATCCAGACGCTTCAAAATATCTTTTTGCAATTTACCGTCCAAAATTAGTGGAATGTCATAACCCCCACCCCTATATGGAAGGTGAAAATCCTCCCTCGTAATTCTTTCTTTTTCTGACTTTAATTTCACAGACATTGATCCGTTCGCTTCAATCAGGGCTAATTCGACAACGTTAATGTGGTACACATCCTTTTCCCGAAGCATTTGAAGGATATTATCGATAGAATAGTTAATGCTCTTAATGTTCTTTTCGACGATTTCTCCATTGAAAACCACCACGGTTGGTTCAAATGTTAAGAGCTTTCCCAGTTTGCGGTTTCTTAGTTTACTCCATACAATAAACTTCTGTAGTAAAGCAATCGCAATCATAGCTACTACAGTATGGATATGATTAATATTCGGATCGGCAATATCAGCCCCAACGACTGAACCGAGTACAAGAACCACCAGAAAATCAAAGACGGGCAATTCACCTATTGATCTTTTCCCCATAAACAACCCTATGGCCAGTAAGAACGGTAGGATTGTTACAATTCTGCCTAAAACCTTAAGTAAATCCCACAATAAATCCAATTGAATCACCACCTATACGTAGGTTTGCTTACCACATAATGTTTTATCCATATTCTTTAATCCACCTGTTGACATTATACCTTACGGGGTATATTATTAGTCATGTACTGTTCAAAACACAGCAAACAAAATCTTCATTAAGGGAGGGGTATCAACATGGAGTACAACGAAGCCATGAAGAACAGAGTTAAGCGTCTGGAAGGACAATTGAGAGGCGTTTTAAGAATGATGGAAGAAAATAAAGATTGCAAAGACGTAATCACTCAGCTGTCTGCTTCCAGAAGTGCACTTGATCGTACCATCGGTTTAGTCGTCAGCTCCAACCTTGTGGAGTGCATTCAGGAATCAAGTGATAACCAAAACACAGAAGATTCCATCAACGAAGCTGTGCAGCTTCTAGTTAAAAGCCGATAATTTTTTAATAATTTAAATACCCATACATGTATATGTATAATTAAATTCTAGGAGGATAAAGATGTCTGAAACAAAATCAACTAATATCATCTTGTTCAGCGGAGATTATGATAAAGCGATGGCCGCTTATATTATTGCTAACGGGGCAGCGGCTTACGATCATAACGTGACCATTTTCCACACATTCTGGGGGTTAAACGCTCTGCGAAAAGATGAACAAGTATCTGTTAAGAAAAACTTCATGGAAAAAATGTTTGGAAAAATGATGCCTAGAGGTGCCGATAAAATGGGCATATCTAAAATGAACTATGCGGGCTTCGGTCCGAAAATGATTAAAGATGTCATGAAAAAACACAATGCTATGCCACTGCCTGACCTGATTGAAATGGCGCAGGAACAGGATATTAACCTTGTCGCTTGTACCATGACCATGGATCTCTTAGGGCTTCAAAAAGAAGAACTGCTCGATGAAATTGAATATGCTGGTGTTGCTGCTTATATTGGTGATGCTGAAGACGGCAACGTAAATCTGTTTATTTAATAGGAGGTTAATGTAAATGAAAACAATAAGCGCACAAAAACTGGAAGAAAAATTGAACAAAAATGAATCATTGAACCTCATTGACGTTCGTGAGGATGAGGAAGTAGCTGCCGGAAAAATACCTGGAGCTGCACATATCCCTCTCGGATCATTAGAAGCCCGTATAGACGAATTGGATCAATCCAAGGGCTATGTAATGATTTGCCGTTCCGGAGGCCGCAGCGGTCGTGCTGCACAGTTCCTTGAACAAAATGGCTTTGATGTAACAAACATGGACGGCGGCATGCTGGATTGGAACGGACCTACTGAATAATTGAATAAATTATACCCTTTGGGGTTATAGGAGGATAAATGGATGGATATTAAAGCAGATCATTTATTAGATGCTAAAGGACTTGCGTGCCCGATGCCTATTGTAAAAACGAAAAAAATGATTAAAGACTTAAATTCTGGCGATGTAGTCGAAGTTCAGGCAACCGACAAAGGGTCTAAAGCGGATCTTCAGGCCTGGACCAAGAGTGCCGGTCATCAATATTTAGGAACCATTGAAGAAGAAGGCACCTTAAAACACTACATTCGTAAAGCCAGTGATGAATCAGAAGAGAAATTGCACCCGGACACGGTAAATAATGAGGAGCTTTCTCAAAACCTGCAAAATGATAACGTACTTCTTCTCGATGTTCGTGAGTCAGCGGAGTTTGCATTCGAGCATATTCCGGAGGCTGTATCTATTCCACTTGGTGAATTAGATGAGCGAATCAATGAAATTGACCAGACGAAAGATGTTTATGTGGTATGCCGCACAGGAAGTCGAAGCGATATGGCTTGTCAAAAGCTTACTGAAAAAGGTTTTGACCGGGTTTACAATGTTGTACCAGGAATGAGCGAGTGGTCCGGTGAAACGAAATCACTTCGTTCATAAAATTTTTTAAACAAAAATATACCTTAGGGGGTAATTAGAAATGGCAATAAAAGAAATTTCAGTTAAGGATTTAGCTGTAAAAGCACTTCAAAAAGAAGAACTATTTTTACTTGATGTCCGTACAGAAGATGCATTCCAGGACTGGAAGATCGAAAGCGAGAATTTCACTTATTTGAATATCCCTTACTTTGATCT
Organism: Halobacillus alkaliphilus; assembly: GCF_900113125.1. Lineage (GTDB taxonomy): Bacteria > Bacillota > Bacilli > Bacillales > Halobacillaceae > Halobacillus > Halobacillus alkaliphilus. The sequence goes on from NZ_FOOG01000043.1 coordinate 26,073, forward strand.
GCTGGATGGCGTAGAAGAAATTGAAGATCAGCTTCCTAAAGATAAGGATATTGTAGTGGCCTGTGCCAAAGGCGGATCTTCTCAGATGGTCACAGAAATGCTGGATGACGCTGGATTTACAAACGTGTATTCCTTGGAAGGCGGTATGAAAGCGTGGAGTGAACACTTAATGCCTGTTAAGGTCAGTGATCTTACGGACGGTGGCGAGCTTTACCAATTTGTACGTATCGGTAAAGGCTGCTTATCTTACATGGTTGTATCCAACGGAGAAGCAGCTATTATTGACTCCACCCGTAAAACCGATGTATATGTGAATTTTGCGGAACAAATGGGTGTGAAAATTAAACACGTATTTGATACCCATTTACACGCTGACCATATATCTGGAGGCAGAACAATTGCTCAGCAAACCGGGGCTGCTTACTGGCTTCCTCCAAAGGATGCAGAAGAAGTAACCTTTGATTATCAGCCATTACAAGATGGAGAAAAGGTGACCATTGGAAACACAACTATCGACATTCACGCTCTGTATTCACCAGGACACACCATCGGTTCCACATCATTTGTCGTGGATGATCAGTACTTGATGACTGGAGATATTCTGTTCATCGATAGTATCGGCCGCCCTGACCTGGCAGGAAAAGCAGATGATTGGGTCATGGATCTTAGAGAAACGTTGTATAAACGCTATAAAGATCTTTCAGATGAACTAATCGTGCTTCCTGCGCACTTCATGATTATGGATGAATTAAACGAAGATGGAACAGTAGCCGAGAAGCTGGGTGTACTCTTTGAGAAAAACCATGGCCTGAATATCGAAGACAAAGATGAGTTTAGAAAAATGGTAACAGAAAATCTTCCGCCACAGCCAAATGCTTATCAGGAAATCCGTGAAACCAACATGGGTAAAATTGATCCGGAAGAAGAAGAGCAGCGCGAAATGGAAATTGGTCCAAATCGCTGTGCCGTCCGCTAATTAATTCTAAGATAAACAAAGATTTTGAAACTATACTATTTATTGGAGGTCATTCCCTATGAACGTAACAAAAATATTAGATGCCAAAGGTTTAGCATGCCCAATGCCAATTGTGAAAACAAAGAAAGCCATGAAAGAAGTTGAGAGCGGCGAAACGCTTGAAATCCACGCAACCGATCAAGGTGCGAAAAGTGACTTAACAGCCTGGGCTAAATCCAGCGGCCACGAACTTCTTGAACATGACGAAGAAGACGGTGTATTTAAGTTCTGGATACAAAAAGGGTAAGGAATTTTTCAAAAAAGGGAACCGTATGTGGTTCCCTTTTTTAAGGAGGTCGACCAAAAATGGAATTTGGATTAATTATTACTATCTTTCTTATCGGATTCGCAGGCTCTTATGTATCAGGAATGCTCGGCATAGGCGGGTCGATTATTAAATACCCGATGCTGCTTTATATCCCTCCGCTCGTAGGATTTACAGCTTTCACTTCCCATGAAGTATCCGGAATCAGTGCGGTTCAGGTTTTCTTTGCTACGATTGGAGGCGTATGGGCCTACCGAAAAGGTGGATACTTGAACAAGTCCCTCATTCTCTATATGGGAGTGAGTATCCTAATTGGAAGCTTTATAGGCGGATATGGCTCCAGATTCATGCCGGAAAGCGGAATAAATCTTGTTTACGGTGTGCTCGCGTTAATAGCTACGATAATGATGTTTATCCCTAAAAAAGGCTTGGACGACCAAGCCCTTGAAGAAGTAGACTTTAACCGGACGCTCGCTTCATCTCTAGCTTTAATCGTTGGGGTAGGCGCAGGTATCGTAGGAGCTGCCGGCGCTTTCCTGCTCGTCCCTATTATGCTTGTGGTATTAAAAATACCAACCAGGATGACGATTGCTTCTTCCCTCGCGATCACTTTAATCTCATCCATTGGGGCAACAATAGGTAAAGTTACGACCGGCCAAGTTGAGTACTTTCCAGCGGCCGTTATGGTCGTAGCCAGTTTACTAGCAGCTCCCCTCGGAGCCATGGCAGGCAAAAAAATCAATACAAGAGTATTACAAACCATTCTTGCAGTGCTAATTTTAGGCACTACGATAAAAGTTTGGATGGATTTCTTTTAAGACACCTAAACAGCTGACCCTTTAAAGTCAGCTGTTTTTTTCTTAAATCTAAGTTCTGTTAAACGCTGTTGTTGATTTTTTCAGAAAAGGTTTATGAAGCTATAGGACTGGATTGTGTAAGACTAAGTTCGAGATATTGTGTGAAGAGAGGGGCTCCAGGGAACAACTCGCTTTCCGCGGCCCCTGCACGACGCAGGGTCGTTCGACGTTGCCACAGGACGTGGCGGCTTAGTCGAACATCCCTTGCGCTGAGTCTTCTCAGACTGGCGCATTCCGGGGCCTCACCTGTCACGTTCATCCCGCAGGAGTCTTCGCCGTTCCCTTCCGCCCCTTTGCGATCATTGAGAGCTCGAAATCCTTTATGAAATGCCTTCATATGAGGAAGAATAACCTATGTGATCAACAGTACCGAGTCTGTGCAGGGGATAAACGGCGCTTTAGAAACATTTAAGACGATTTAAGGCTCCCACTTTTTTTAATGGCAAGGTCCATTCGCAAAATTTTAGTAGGGTTGGGGGAAATGATGAGACTCCCGCGGAAGAAGGATCCAGGCGATACCCCATAGGGAGTGAAACGAGCGAAGAGGCTTGCCAGTTCCCCCGCTGGAAAGTGTTCAAATGTGGAATCACCCCGATAGACACGACCAGCATAAGCCGACCATCAAAAAGATTGTGGTTTTTCAATCCGTTGATGAGCGGCTGATGTCTCGAGTGGCTGGGTGATGGAACAAGACAAGTTGTTTCCGTAGCCAGCCCTTCTCTATATGAGCAACGGGCCTAACTATCTCGAAACTGAGTCTTCAAGCATAGGTGGCTTATGTGTAAGAAGCAACTTTGAGATTAAACTGGCTTATATATAAACATAAAAAAACTGCCGATCCGGTATTAGATCGGCAGTTTTCTATTATTCTTCTTTTTTATTGTCTTCATTTAAAGTTTGGTCTGTGTTGACCATTTCGGTCTCATCAAGATAGCGCAGCAAGTCACCGTAAATTACAGAGTCAGAAACGCTAAGTTCCTCTTGCGCAGCTTTAAAGCCTTCTTCACAAGCTTTACCTTCGACCTCTTCTCCAGTTTCTCTGTCATAACAAACTCCCTGAATACCCACATATTCTTCATTCGCAAAATCACCATCGCGGGTAATCATCATTTCACGACGATCTTTATTCAGCAAGTCCTGACCGAATTGCACAGGGTTCTCATCCTCAATACCAAGCAAGTTGGTAATCGTCGGACGAAGGTCAATTTGACCCCCAACGGTATGGTTAGTTTCAGAAGGAATGTCTTTACCATATACCAGCATAGGAACACGCTGTAACTGGAACTGTTCATAAGCGTTGATATCTTTACCAAGGTATTCTCCCATTGCCTTCTGATGATTTTCTGAGATTCCGAAGTGATCACCATAGATTAAGAGAATCGTGTCATCATAGAGTTCCGATTTCTTGAAATCCTCTACGAACTGTTTTAAAACTTCATCCTGATAGCGGATGGTCTGGAAATAACGGTTTAGCGTACCGCTGGATGTTTCGCCTTCCTCAATCATGATTTCTTCTTCAGGTAAGGAGAAAGGATAGTGGTTCGTCAGAGTAATCATTTTAGAATAAAATGGTTGATCCATTTCTTTCATTTTCTGAAGTGAATCTTCAAAGAAATACTCGTCCAGATAACCCCAACCATGAGATTTTTCCGGTGTTATTTCATAATCTTCTTTAGAGAAAAACTCATCGTAACCAAGGGAGTCGTACATGACGTTCCGATTCCAGAAAGTCTTATCGTTTGCATGCATGACATTCGTAAAGTAGCCATTCTCACTTAGCAGCTCAGGCATAGCTTCATATTCATTTCCTGAGTGGGTGAAAAAGACAGCGCCACGGTTCAATGGATACATGGAGTTCGCTAATAGGAATTCAGAATCTGACGTCCGTCCCTGCTTCACCTGATGATAGAAGTTATCGAAGTATAAGCCTTCTTCTTTCAGGTCATTAAAGTATGGAGTAAGCTCTTCTCCATGAAGCTTGTTATCAACGACGAAAGTTTGCGTACTTTCAAGCGAAATGGCAATAACGTTTTTACCTTCAGCTACCCCTTCCAGGCGGTTGCTCTCTTCTTTCTTCTGTTCATTCAGATAGTTGATCACTGGCACAAGTTCGTTACTGTCAGCCAGCGTTTTCTTCATTTCCGTCTTACCTTGCAGAACGGCATCATAGACATGGTAGTTTAACAGACCAATATATTTCACCAGCATGGTACGGTCAAATGTACGCTCTAAAAGATCAGTTCGCTCTTCTTCAGCCCACTGCAAGTTGATCACAAACAATGGAATCGCAATAATCGCAAGCAAAAATCCTTCGCGCCTTTTCGGTGTGAATTGACTTAATCGTGCAGGCTTCAGATAAAACAGGAAGAATGCAGCGACTAAAACATCAACGAACAAAAAGACATCTGATGCTTCAAGGATCGTTTGAATACTGCCTCCCATTCCTGCCAGGTTCGCTACCTGATTTAACATAGGAATGGTGATAAAGTCGTTATATTCCCTATAAAAAAGAATGTTTACATACAACAGTAAAGATCCAAGAATATAGGAAACTAACATCCCCCGGCGTCCTGCCAGCAGTACTCCAATACCAAAGATTAGAAAAATACTGCTTAGAGGGTTGAATGCAAGAATATTAGCTTCATTAGGGTTTTCTACATTTAAAGAGAAGATATTGCTTTGAATATATGACATTTTCAGCCAGAATAAACCTATGACGAGGGCATAGACAGTTAATTTCAACAATGTGTTTTTGTTTAAATATTTTTTTAGTGTAAACATTGTAAAACCTCCGTTAAATTTACATTAACCTATTTTACCTTATTTGAACCGATTTTTGTACCATAAATTGATAGTTTAAATTAGCTGAAATAATTGTAACCTTATCTATAAAGCTTTGTAATAGAAAAATGCATCTGTAGACCTATGCTTGTTTTTACCAATTTTTAAATAGATCCAAGTTTCCGTTCCCAACATCCCGTTTACTTAAGCTTAATAAATCTACTCAGAATTTATGTACAAACCTTCCTGTTTGACTTCCATAGATATACAAATTATGTTTGAACTGAAGCGAATTAATTTAGGAGGTTATGTACATGAGTAAAGTTGAACAATTCATCAATTCCTTGGCTCCTCACCGCGGAGCATTAAACGATTTAATTGAAATGATCGATGAAAAAAACTACACATTTAAACCTACTCCTACATCTATGGAGACAGACAAGCTGGTTAACCATACACTGAAAACTACTTATACCTTTGCCCGGCTTGCGGCTAAGCAGTCTCCTGAAGACCTTTTCCCGGAAGGTGACGATACTCCCCTAGCGGAGCGCGCCAGAGTTTACACGGACGAAACTTATTCATCGATTAAGCAGTTAGAAGAGGAAGATCTGGATGAACTTATCGATGTTAAGAAAATGTTCGGATCAGAAATTCCTGCAGGTAAATTGTTGGAGATGGCTAAAGATCACGAGATCCATCATAAGGGCCAGCTCTTCGTATATGTAAGAGAGATGGGAAATACGGATTTACCGAGTTTCGTTAAAAAATAAACCAGTAAGAAAGGACAGGAAATCACTCTTCCTGTCCTTTCTTTAATTTATGGCTCTATCACAGTGTCGATCTTACAGAAAAGCTCCCATTAGTTGAAGACTCAGTTTCGAGATATTGGGTTATGAGGAAGGTCCTCCGGGGGACGATTTCGCTTTCCGCGGGCATGAGGTGAGCTTCCTCGGGCTTAACAGCCCTGCGGGATCTCATCGATCATGTTCATCCCGCAGGAGTCTACATCGTCCCCCTTCGGACCTTGCGATATATGGAGCTCAATATCATGTTTAAAACGCCCCGATTTATGTTGGAGATAAACTTATAACAATAAGCAATTACGTGTGGGAAAGTCCCGCTATAGAAGCATTTGAGACGGATCCAGCACCCTTCTATCTCCTATAGAAGGGTCCGTTCACTATCCCTCCATCATAGGGTGGCGAAGGAAACGACGAGACTCCCGCGGGAGAAGGAGCTAGGCGAGACCCCACAGGGAGTGAAACGAGCGAGGAGGCTTGCCAGTTCCCCCGCAGGAAAGCGAGTTGTTTCCGCA
>NZ_FOOG01000046.1 GCF_900113125.1 Halobacillus alkaliphilus
TCCTTCCAACCGTCGGTGCGACGGGGCTAGCCTAATCATTTGAACGAACCGTTAGGTTCGTGCTCTTAGGAATCCCCCAACTTCAAGGAGCGTCAGCGAGTAAGTGGGGGGTAGTTCAACTGTAATACTAGGTTGGTTATTGATGATGGCTGGACCCCTATTTGGGGGATCATTGCATTTGGAATAGTTGCCGGTTGTTTGTTTAGAGGTGTTTATCTTTTGAATAAGCTGGTCGTGGAGTTAGTTGGCAAGGATTAAAAGATACTTCACTTTGCCAATCAACAGCATCTACCCTATCTTAAAATGATGGAAGGGTAAACCGGTGCTGAGCTAGTGTAAACTTATTAAAAAGCAATAATAGATGTCTCGCTATTGAGTCTGCAACAATCGTTGTTGATACAGCATTGCCGATTAGATAATCAATATGGAGGGGGAGTATGGTTAAGAGAGTAGCAATCTGGAGTGTAATAATACTATTATTCACTCTTTCTATTCTTGTATATAATAATCAACAGTTACCACAACCAAGTGACGTATTGAACAGTACAAAAAATTTGACTAATCAACCTTACAATGTACTAACCATAGAAAATATTAATGGGGATTGGGTGACTTTCTTTAAAAATGAAAAAGCCATGTATGTAGGCTTCCTGCAACAGAACTGGTTGGGGAATTGGAGAGTTGTAAATGGTTCAGGAGATTATGGTTTTTTAGGCGATGCAGCATATAATCCCACCCAAGAAGAAAGGAACGGATTGGTTTGGGGTGCTTCTGGTCTATCAAAGGGAAATGAACCGTTATACAGTTACTACTATGGAATGGTTTTAAATCCAGAAGTAGATGAGATTCTTTTATCCACAGGAAAGGGAGGTTCAGAAGCCGTTCCATTGATACAATCAGACAAAGAAGGGACACGTTTTTTCTTCATTAAAAGAAAAGCCGAACCTATTGTCCCTTTCGAGTTAAAAGCCCTATTAGATGGAAAAATAATTGCTACGGAGAATTGAGATCAATGTTACCCGTTATAAAACTAACAGTTGCTAAAGTAAAAAAAGAGTAAGAGTCATCTTGATTTCAAGTCTTACTGAAAAGGAGGCGTTTCTCTAATAGAGAGGATCGTCTTTTTGGGTCATTAAAACCGGGGTTATACGCTGATATTAGTAGTAATTAATTAAAGTTTAAGGGGACTTTTATGTATAAGAGAGTGGGAATTGCCTCAATTATGACGATCATAACTATATTCTTAGCTGGATGTAACAATCATGATACTGTTTCTGTAGAGGGTAAATTATTCGAAGTAGATCAAGAGGAAGAGACATTTGTCGTTTTTGTCGGAGATGAGTTAAAGGAAGCACAAGATACAAACCAGGATAAACAACAGAAGTCCATTGAAGCTTTTTTAGTAAAGCCGGAAAAAGGTTTGGAAGTAAAAGGTGAAGTCGACTCCTTTAATGATTTAAAGCAGGGGCAAAAAGTGGCCGTGGAAATTGGAGGTTATGAGGAAAAACTGGTTACAATGGATGCTATGTTTAGCGAACCAAGTAAACTGCCTTCCTATAAATCCAAGTCGGTAACGGTAACACCTTATTCTAAAAAGGATATTGTACAGGAACTGAGAGTAGAAGAAGGATATGGACTTTATACTTATAATCCCAAACCTAATGAAAAGGGATGGTACGATGCCTCTCCTAGTTCTGTAGCAGAGGATTTTCCTTTTCGAAAAATAGAAGTAACCCATTCTGTCAGCGATGTGAAAAACACAGAGGAATTGTTAGGCTTATACGAGGATTCACCTACCTATATCATTACTGATGAAAAAGGAATAATATTAAAAACCAGCCAGATCACGGAACTTAATGAATTCATTAAAAAACTAGAGAAACCAAAGTGAACCTTTTAATTTGTATGCCGTCCCCTCGAGTCAAGAGTAGAAGGGATTCACACATTTTACTAAGATAGGCATAATTGGGGGTGATGTAGAACAAATCTTGTTGAATAGAGGTGAGAGTGTGTCTAGTAATAACGATGATAAACCTTTTAATGATGCTATAGAGCACCAACAAAAAAATGAGGGTTATCCTAAACCAAGTGAAGGGAAACTCCCCTTACCCATAAGATTGAGCGGCTATTTTCTCTTCGGGGGAATAGTATTAATGATCCTTTTAGGTCTATTAGGAAACATTTTATTTTAACTAATGAGACCTAACAATTTTAAAGGTTATCTCGGAATTGAGTTTTCGCGAAACGTAAACGATTATCTAATTAGGGCGCTCGCTTTTCCCAGGAGTTGTGGAGGATCGGCGGCGAGTAAAAGTGGTTCTTCCTACAATGTAATGTGGGAAATGAAAAAAATGCAGTGATTAGAATAGGGGAAGTCAGTTTATTTTTGGATAATTATTCGATACTTCTCATTATCTCTATTTACGTTAGTTGTATAAAACAATACTAAAAATGAACTTCCAAATAGATGGAAGTTCATTTTTAATAATCATATCTACACCGAACTTTAACAGTGATAAATAAGGTCAGCCTCTTTTTGTTGGAGGCTGACCTTATTTCTTGCATTATGCGTTTTGGTAAGACAAATCAGAAGCGAGCTGAGCGACTTTCTCAAGCCCTTCCTGTACTATTTCTTCTGCTTGGTCAGGGTTAGCATTATGACCTTCGATGACTAATTCGTTCTTAACATTCATACCGAACAATCCCCCAAAGATATTACGCATGTAGTTGAGGGACATTTCCATTGGTGCCATAGACGGGTCTGAATAGTTTCCGCCACGGGCATTCATCAAGATGACACGTTTATCTGTCATAAGCGGCGTTGGACCACTTTCTGTATATCTGAAGGTGAAGCCAGCTTCCGCAATATAATCGACGAATGTTTGTAGTTTTGCTGGAATTGTGAAATTCCATAGCGGGAATGCGACCACGATTACATCCGCCTCTTGAATGGCATCTTTTGCTTTCTGTTTGGCATCCATCAATCGCTGCTCGAGGTCATTCAGAGCGACACCTTCTTGCATTTTGCCAAGAGCACTGAATAAATCCTGACCGAGGTAAGGCATGTCCTCGTTGAACAGGTCATACGTGCTCACATTGATCTCATCTGTTTCTTTCATATTTTCTAGAAATGTTTCATACATCTTGGTAGAAATACCGTCTGGACGATTATTAGCTTTTATAACAAGTACGTTCATAAGTTGAATTCCTCCTGTTGATTGGTCTGCTTTTAATACATTAGGATTATAATATCTCGAAGTAGAGATATCAACTATTAGGATTTAGTAAATGTAACCAAAAAAGAGGAAAACCTACTTGAACGGTTCGTACAATTAAGAAGTAGAGGCTTTACTGGCTACTCAAGTAGAATGAATGGCTTCAACGATCCGCTCACAAATTTCATGGGTCATCAACGAATCTTCAATGGAAGGATCAGGCACTTGGTTGTTTTGAACACATTCGATAAAGTGATCAGTTATTTGATAAAAGCCGCGCTTATATAACGTAGAGTCCCAGCCGCCGTAGTTTGTGACACGGACTTCTTTATCATGGTAGTGAGTGGTTTCTGTGAGATTATCCACCACGTATTTATCATGTCCAGTCGTGTACTCAATAATCTCCTCGGTCACACCGCCGTTTCGATTCATGATGCCGATCGCGATACATCCTTGTCCTATCAATTGGATGACTAATTGATCGAGCATTTCACCGTTTTTAATGGACTCGACTTTTACATCCTCGATCTCTCTGTCCAGTAAAAACCTAAGTGTATCGATGACATGAATGAAATCCTCAACCACGAACTGTCTTACAGGCTGCGGTTGGGCGAATCGGTTCTTTTGCATCAGAATCATGCTTGGTTTCCCGTGATCCTTTAGTTCGTTGACCATAGGAATGAATCTTCTATTGAAGCCGACCATGGCTATCGTTCCGTGTTCTTGAGCGAGCTTGACTATGCGTTCTGTTTCATGAAAGTTCATAGAAACAGGTTTATCAATGTAAACGTTGATTCCATTTATAATCAGCTTTTCTGCTAGTTCCACATGCGCTTCAGTAGCCGCGCTGATGATGGCTGCATCGATATCTTTTTTAAGCAGTTCTTCTACTGTCTGCACCTTTTCCTGAATTCTGAACTTGTTGGATAAAGTCTCTAATACGTCCCTATTCCTAGTGCAAAGCACCAGTTCAATATCTTCTTTTTCAGATAGCACGGGTAAGTAAGCTTTTTTAGCTATATCTCCCAAGCCAATGATACCAACTTTCATATTCAACACCTCGCAAGTAATATGATTACCATAAGTCTTATCGTTCATAGCGTAACATGCTTTTAAGATTTGACCTTGAATTTTGGATTGAATAGAAGGTTCAGATAGTAAGGAATTTCGTTTCTACTATTTCTTTAAATCGTGTATCGCAGTGTAGAGGGGCATTTGTTAAAAAATCCTTACAAAAAAGCTTAGAGACATATAGCCTCTAAGCTTTTTTACGCTTGTTAAGGTTTTATCCAAAACCTCTTAGCGGATCTTCCTATCTATTAAGATACCACTTTCTTTTGAACCGACGCTTCGGCCACTTTCGGTTTAATATAAATAATGCTTCCGATAAATACGGCTAGTACATTAAGGAATAGTGTCAAACCTACTACACCAGCGGCGTGAAGGGATTCATAGAAAAATGCGTTGACAACAAGCAGCACGGCAATAGCAGCCAGCACAGCGGCCCCTTTAACAGAGCGGCTGTTGGTAATCTTCCAGTTTCCATAATTGAAAGCAACGGTAAACAGCACCATGACGAGAATATTGACGCTCATACCTACCCAAACCGGGTGGATGTTTAAGAAGAAATCAGCTGGGTGCCAATTACTTAAATGATACCAGGTTAAGCCTGCAGCGAACCCGCCAAATAGGGAACCGATTACGGCTCGCTTTGTGACAAGCGGCCAGAATAACGCGGCGACGACTGGAGCGAAGGTGGCAGAGTTTCTCATGGTCCAGGCGAGCACGTTCCACCACGCGGATTGTTCTGTGCGCAAGAAGCCGAAGACGATCATGAGTCCTGTCAGTAACAGCAGCGACCATTTGGTATATTTAACAAGCTGTTCTGGAGATGCACCAGGGAAAATGGCGCTTCCGACGTCTTTCCCAAGACTGGTTGCCCCTGAGAACTGACAAGGCGCGCCCCATCCGAGAGCACAAGCCCAGATACCTAAGAAGAACAGGCCGACGAGTGGAGCGGGCAGTACTTCCATTAAATATTGAGGAAGAGCAACGAGTCCAAGGCTTGCGTCAGGGACGACCGCAGCGGCAGACAAGCCAAATAGAATACCAAGTAGAATAAAAGGAACGCTCATCACTTCTGCAACAATTAAGCCTTTGCGTCCTTCTTCAGGCGTTTTACAAGATAAGGCCATCTGAAAAGCTGCCTGAGCTAAAATCACGTTCACGAGGAAAGTGGCAAACCATACAAGAATCACTTGAAGGCCAGCGCCTCCCCAATCAAACATGTTCGGCTGCTCGGCAGCAAGCTGCTGCAAGCCGGAAATGCCTGGGTTAATGAAGAATGCCACGGTTCCAATGATAAACATAATGGCAAAAATAATCGTGTTCATCGTTTGTGTAAAGGCAACAGCCCACATACCGCCTGACTGCAAATAAACAAATAGTAAGATAGCAGTAAAAGCTACAGACAAGGATAACGAAACGCCGGTAAACACGTGGAAAGCAGAAGCAAAAGCAATCGCTGTAGCGACAGACCACATCGGAAAGGCAAAGGCTGTAATCGCACCTGATAAAGCTTTGGCGCGTCTGCCGAATTGATCTCCGATTAGTCCTGAGATCGTGACAATTAACTTTTCACGGAAAGATTTGATTAATAATAAAGCAATTAGTAAGACTTGTAATGTTTCTGCTACGCCATACCATATGGCTGAAATTCCGGTCAGGTAGGAAAGCTCGACAATCGATATGTACGTCGAACCCGAGAAGAGGCCAGTTATACAAAAGGCCACGGTCCACCATCTAAATGTCCGTCCCCCTACAAAGTATTGTTCGCCGCGGTTGGCTTTTCGTTTCGCCACATTACCTACGATGATGAGGGCGAGCGTGTATAATAAGGCAAGTGAAATCATCCAAAATCCATATGAACTCATGTTTGTACCTCCTAGTTGATTTTCCAGATTACTTCAATTTTTACGTCTGCATCCTTAAACAAGTTGTAAGCTGGGCAGCGTTTTTGAACGAGTTGAATAAAATTTTCTTCGTCGATTTCTTCCTCTGCAAATGTAACGTCCACCTCAAGCGTTACCGTTTGAAAGTGGGGGCTCACATCTGCTGTCCCAAACAATCCTCTGTGATCGATATCTCCACTTGAAGCTGCCTCCAGTTTTTCAATCGTCAACCCTTTTTCCTTCGCCACCATTTCGACCACGATCATGAAACAGCCGTTAAGCGATCCAGTGATGTATTCCATAGGAGTTAATGCTTCATTAGAACCTCCAAGTTTTTGGGGTTCATCAATTGTAAACGTAAAATCCCGAATGGCATGCGCATTCTGAAATTGGCTGGTGCGCTTGCTTTGTGTGTTAATCGAACGTAATGCTGACTTCTTCTCTGTTTGCTGAACTGTCATTTAATGTCCCCTCCTTTTTTAAATATAAAAAAACCCTTCTACTTTTCTGTAAGAAAAATAGAAGGGTTGGTTTAAACGTCCCGGCTCTTATCTTTCAGACAGAAAATGTCTGCTGGAATGAGCACCTTGTTTATAAAACAGGTTGCCGCGGGATCAAAGGACCAGTTTCCTCCACCGCTCTCGATAAGAAAATTATGAATTTAAAGAATATTGTACGTTTAAATTTAAACATCTGTCAACAGCTTTTTTGAAAGTTAGCTTTGGAAACAAGAAGAGCCTAAGTGAGAAAACCGCTTAACCATAGGGGTTCCTCACAAAAATTAAACAGTTTATCTTTTGCAGAAAAATCAGAATCATTTAGCTCACCTGACGCCGTTGTTGCCTCTGTACCAGCTTACCGCCAAACTCATTTATAAAAATAGCTGCAAGGATTAAAAAAACGCCGACCCACTGCACAATAGTGACGGTTTCTGAAAGAATCAGCATAGCTGAAATAATGGCGACTGGAAGTTCCACAGAGCTCAGCACGTTAGCAAGACGACCCGAAATTAGTGGAGCACCGCCCGCAAAGAAAAGGGGAGGAATAACGGCTCCGACAAGGGCAATGCCAACTCCAATCGTCCATAAGCGCATGTCCAGGACGGGGACGGTAGGAATGTCGCGGATGAAGATGAGCAACACAAGCACCAAAGATCCCGACACCATAAGTGAACTTCGCAGGACAGGGTGGGAATCGACAGCCACCTGACCACTGAAAAAAATAAAGCCGGCATAGGAAAACCCTGACAACAGTCCGAGTAGAAGACCGACCGGGTGTAACTCCAGACCGCCATCTGTAAGTCCTGAAGCTAACACTACTCCCGTAAGTGTGAAGATGAGGGAAACCAAGTGAATGCGTTCGGGTGGAGTTTTCGTGAAAATCCATTCATACAGCATACCGATCCAAACAAATTGGAAAAGCAGAATAATCGCAATAGAAGCGGGGAGGTACTGCATAGCTCCGTAATAAAAGATACCCGTAAGTCCAACCGTACTGCCCGTAACAGCAACTTTGACAAGGTCCAATCTCCGAATTTCTTTGACACGCAGCCCTTTCCAAAATGACAAGCCCCACAGTAAGACAAAGGCAGCGAGCATTTGGACAATATTTAACTGACCGAGAGAGTAGCCATATTGAAAGCCTGTTTTTACAAATATAGGGGTAAATCCGAAACTTGCTGCTCCCAGGAAGACGAGAATAATTCCTTTTCCTTTCATGACCCATAACCTCCCATCAAGACTATCTGTGACTCTATCATTCCGAAAACACTGGTTCTATTATTTCAAAGCCCCCTTGAAAACTCAATTTTAATGAGGAAAACAAGTGTATGACCAAGGGTGAGAACATCCAGGGATGTCGGATTTTGAGGAGTATCATTGCAAATCATAGCGAGAAATGTAAAACGATTTTTACAGGGATTTTCTCCCTTTTGTCGAACTGAATTGGTATAAGGGAATCGCTATAAAATCAGAAAAATAAGGGAGTGTTCGTGGGGATGTTCAAGAATAGTCTATTAAAGTTAATGCCGTATAAAGAGCAGGGTATGGTGGAAACGAATCTGGTCAATGTGATGAAGCGATTGAAAATTGAAGATTTTACGTTCAACTGGGACCGCAGCAGCTGCTATGTAGAATTTAGTTATAAAGAAGAGCCCTATAAACTGGAACATTCGATAGAAAAAGCAAGGAAACAAGGGATTATCTTAAAAAATGGTATGGATTGTTTAATAGAGCTGACTCAGTCACTGGAAGATCTATGTGTGATTATTGACCGTGGCACCTATAACTTCCAGACTTGGATATCCGGAATGAAGCAGCAAGATGCGATGAATGAAACCCCTATTTATCAAGAAGAGTTTCACATTAGTTACAAATCAACTGGTGGGGAACAGGCTAAACAGGAATCTTCCAAACAGGATTCCTCTAAAGAGGAACAGCCATCTGATAGAAATGAACAGCTTTTTCCTTTTGGACCTGATCTGTCACTCAAAGATTTCTACTTAAATCAGCTCACTCAAAGTACGGAGCGGAAAATACAGTAGAATCAGGCTGTGGATGTGAATATGTATATTAAAAGAAGAACTCCATAAATTGGAGTTCTTTTTTAATTCTGTTGGATTTTTGCGTGGGTTCGTCGCAAATGTGCCGTGCTCATCGTCGATTGAGCCGTGCTGCACTTCAATTGAGCCGTGCTGCTCTTTGATTGGGCCGTGCTGCTCTTTGATTGAGCCGTGCTGCGCATCAATTGGGCCATGCTGCCCTTTGATTGGGCCGTGCTCCCTCTCAATTGAGTCGTGCTCACCCTCAATCGCGCCATGCTCCAGGGAATTATTCATTCTGCCAGTGGAAAAGGAGTCGTTCCAATGAAAAGCCTTTATACACCCTAAAGAGCCAGGCTCTTTGTTTAAAAGCCTGGCTCTTACGCACATTTAAATAGACCAGAAGGCACGGATATGCCCCCGGGCAAGGTAGTGAACCATCTGAAAACGGGTATCAATGATTCACTACTTTATTCATACTAGTGATAAAAAGAAGCTCCAACAATGATTAATAGAATGAACAAAACAACGATTAAAACGAAAGTACTACCTCCGTAGTTTGCTCCGCCGTAACCGCCGCCGTATCCACAGCCGCCATACCAGCTCATATTTTCACCACCTTTTTTTGTCCTATACGATAGGCTATGAAAAATGAGGTGAGTTGGGAGGGCGGATGACCAGTATGGTTTCAAAAATAATTCAGGAGCCCTTCTGAATTTGTTCCTGTTTATGAGGTTTGTTTAATTCACTCGGGCGGATCCAGCGGACGTTATCGGTGGTTTGTAAATGCTCCTGAAGGTTTGCTTTAATTTTCTGTATATGTTCCACCATGGTCATGGCGGTCATATCAAGCTCCATCATCGTCGTCT
This sequence comes from Halobacillus alkaliphilus, assembly GCF_900113125.1. Classification (GTDB taxonomy): domain Bacteria; phylum Bacillota; class Bacilli; order Bacillales; family Halobacillaceae; genus Halobacillus; species Halobacillus alkaliphilus. Next base: position 9,575 of record NZ_FOOG01000046.1, read on the forward strand.
GCTGCTCCATGATTTTTTCGGAAGATCCTTCGGTGTTTGCGCTCAGCTGTTGAGTGAGACGGTGAATTTCTGCGAATTTTTCCTGGGTCTTTTTCTTTTCATTCATAACGTTAGCCGAATGAGTTTGAACCTGTTTGGATTGATCGTGAAGTTCAGAAATATTACCGATCACCTGATCGAAAATCTCCGTCATTTCTTCGGCTTTTTCTTTCCCTAGATTAAGTGCTTCTGTTTCTGTTTCATACGACTTTTTCTGATTGGAGATACTGGAATTTACCTGGCTGATGACATTTTCAATCGTGTCAGCACTTTCTTTAACCTGGGCGGAAAGCTTACGTATTTCGTCTGCGACTACCCCGAATCCTTTCCCGTGCTCTCCTGCTCTTGCTGCTTCTATGGATGCGTTTAAAGCCAGCAGATTGGTCTGATTGGAGATGTATTCGATCGCTCCGAGTGCTTCCGTTACTTTTTTCATTTGTTTTAGAAGCTTTTCATTAAAACTGCCAAATTGTTCGGTAACCCGAATGATCTCTGTAAACACATGGTTAAATTCATCAACTTTTTCTTTTCCATCATTCGACAAGGAGCGAACACTTTCAGAGGTCGAAGCAGAGGTTTCAATGATCTCACCGAGAGACTGAATCATTTCATTGATGCTGTCCATCTGGCTTTGAAACTGAGTTAAGTGTTCTCCTTCAATCTGGATATCTTCCACCATTTCCATCAACTGTGTGCTGACCTGTTCGGATGACTCGGTAACTTGTTTATTCATTTTGTTCAAATGCTCACTATGAGCCTCGACGTGACGAAGTTCTTCCAGGGAATGGCGGATGGATTTATCTTTACTTTCATTTGCAGCCGTATGAGTGGACTCTACCCGCAGGGCACTGTTTTTTGCGGTGGAAAATAAGGAGATGAGAAGGGCTGCTGTTACGATAGTTATTCCCCCTAAAATGGAAAGGCTGACGGCAGTCTTGAAATAAAAGGATAAACTATAACTTAAGGCTCCATAAATGATTACGGCTAGGCTGATGGTCAAAAGTGGAATAGCTCGTTTTAGTTTCATACATGTACTCGCTTTCTCTTAGAATTAAGGATCCTGTCCAGACGGAAGGAGAAGGGCAGACCGATTCCATAAATCATCCCAATCTTCAACAGGTTAAAAGGTATGATCACATAAAGCACGGCGGTTTTAAAATTGGTAGCCAGTGGATTAAATTGTTTGAATTGGCTCACATACTGTTCTTTCGTTACCCCGATCAGCTCCATGATCGACGGGAGAATAAAATAATAATTTAATAGATACATCGTGGATAAGAAGACGGTAATCGAAATGGCGAAACTCCATAGATTCAGTTTTTTTTGATAATGATAGAACATTCCAATCAGCCCAACGATGAGCGCTCCGGAAAAGAAATTAGCCATTTGTCCGACAGGAAGTCCTGCGTAGCTGCCATGGGTGATGTAGTCTATTAGATTTTTGAGAAACTGAATGGCTACGCCTGCAACGGGTCCCAGTGTGATCGCTCCAACCAGGGCAGGAATGTCACTAATATCCATGGTGAGGAAGGGCGGGAAGAAGGGAACAGGAAATTTAAAATAATAGAGGATGATGCTGCAGGCGGCTAGAATCCCGATGGTCGTGGTGCGCTGTAGTTTGGATAACGTCAAAGTTACTCATCTCCTTAGGTGAATAGAAGAGAAGAGCATCCAGCTTCTTCTCTTCCAATTGGGTTATACGTTTCCTTGTAATGAGCGGGCATGAGGAGCTAGCAGGCTCGCCGCATGTTCGACAACTTTCGGGTTTGAGGACTTCGCTCCTTTAAAGTTTCGGCTTTCTTCGATTTTATACACGCCAAAACCATCCAGGTCATAAGCGACCATCATTGACTTAAAGTTGGGCGCGTCGATGACTAAAAACCATTCGCGAATCAATTTGCTATTGGATGGAAGAGGAATGTAGTGGATGCCATCGGAAGAATCCATCGGCACATCTTCCTCACCGAAAATGTAAACATTTGAATATTGGGTCATGGCCTGGAAGCGGTCCAACACGTTTTTGGCACGAGAAAATTTCTGGAACCCGGCATAGACGTTTCCTTTTAACTTTTTCATAAGAACGATATTTTCCATCATTAAACACATGTATTCAAGCTGCGGAACCTTGGATTCAAAATTCAAGGAACTGGATTGCAGCTGAGTCAAATGAGCGTTCTCCAACTTTTTTGTTTCTCCTTTGACAGAACCAAAGCATTCGTTAAATAGAGAGAGATTTTTAATAGTCATGTATGTATTCCTCCTATGGGAGCATCAAGACTCCTAAGTAGTTAGTCCAATAATTGGAAATATAAGTTTATCATTAGTGGTTAAAATGATCTATTATAAAATACCTAATAAAGTGAAGCGATATCCATTCTTTTATTTCATCGGAAGATTGCCAGAAGAGTAAAGATAAATGCAAAAATTAAGATAAAAAAGAAAAAAAGAAAGGGCGCTTGAAGCCGCATAACTCATGGCATACAAGCATGTAAGCGCTTCACTTTTTTATTGAATAATCTAAGTGTTCAGAAAATTTACGTAAAACCTGTTGATTTTCTCGCGAAATCCGTTTAAAGTAGTCCTCAATCAACTTCACCGGTAATTCTCTGAAACGCCAACGAAGGTTGATCATGTGGAAGGACCCCCATGGGACCCTGAGCATAAAAATGAATGTAACTTTTGTGTCAGGGTCCACTATTTTTTTCCTTCATAAATCTATCGTTTCAAACATTAAATATAGAAAAGAAAGGAGTGCTAAGGATGAGCAGCCAATGGATTTATTTAAGCGGCGAATATGTAAATAAGAATGAGGCCGTCGTATCCGTTTACGATCACGGTTTCTTATATGGAGACGGGGTATTCGAAGGTATTCGTGTCTACGAAGGCAACATCTTCAAATTAGATGAACACTTAAACCGCCTCTATGATTCAGCAAAATCAATCATGCTTCAAATGCCTTATGAGAAGGAGGAGATGAAAGAGATTATTGCTGAAACCGTCCGCAAGAACGAGCTGGAAACAGCCTACATTCGAGTGGTTGTGTCCCGCGGAATGGGTAATCTCGGTTTAGACCCTTCCAGTTGTTCAAATCCAAGAGTGGTTGTCATTGCTGAAGCACTTGCTTTGTTTCCGAAAGAACTTTATGAGCGCGGGGTAAGGCTCGCATCGGTTTCCAGCAGACGAAACCGTCCGGATGTACTTCCGCCTCAAGTGAAATCATTAAACTATTTAAATAATATTCTAGTGAAAATGGAAGCAAATCAGGCTGGAGTAGACGAAGCGCTGATGATGAACGATCAAGGCTACGTAACAGAAGGCTCAGCAGACAATATCTTTATCGTTAAAAACAGCACCATCTATACACCGCCTACTTATTTAGGGGCGCTGGAAGGCATTACAAGAAATGCAATTATTGATCTTGCCAATGAAAAAGGCTATGAAATGAAAGAACAGCCATTTACTCGCCATGACGTATATGTAGCTGATGAAGTATTTCTAACAGGCACAGCTGCAGAGGTCATCGCAGTGGTAGAAGTGGATCAACGTCCTGTAGGGGATGGAAAGCCAGGTGTCATAACCAATCACCTGCTTTCTGAATTCCGTAAGATTACGACTACAGACGGCTATAAAGTCTACAACAAAGATAAAGTTCAAGTAAGCTAGACTTAAAAAGTTAATAGAGACTAACACGAAGACGGGAATAAAGGAATAAGTTCTTGTATTCACAGAGAGCCGGGGTTGCTGGAAGCCCGGAAATACATCTTATTCTGACATCATCCTTGAGTGTTCACGCTGAACGGTTTACTAGTAGGCGGGACCAGGTGTTTTTATTCGCACCTGTTATCAAAAGGAGTTCTAAGAGAACTCCCTGAGGTGGAGCGTATACGCTTCACGAAACGAGGGTGGTACCGTGAAAGTAAGAGACCTTTTCACCCCTCTCTTTCCTTATACCGACGTGTATTTGAGGAAGTGAGGATGAAAAGGTCTTTTTTATTTTAATAATAGTGGAAGAGATTGGCCGCAATGATTTTCTAAATACTCTAAGGAGGGATTAAAAAATGAAGGCAGAGGCAAGTGTGAAAGAGCAGACCGCCACAAAGACAGGAGCAGATTTGCTAGTTGAATCCTTGATTGAACAAGGTGTCGATACTTTATTTGGGTACCCGGGAGGTGCCGTGCTCCCAATTTATGACGCCATCTACCGTGCAGAAGGAAGCTTTGATCACGTACTTCCCCGTCATGAACAGGGAGCGATTCACGCAGCAGAGGGGTATGCTCGAGTAGCGAACCGTGCAGGTGTTGTAATCGGTACTTCCGGGCCAGGAGCAACCAATCTGGTAACCGGCATCGCTGATGCGATGATGGACTCCATCCCGCTGGTTGTTTTTACAGGTCAGGTGGCTAAAGGAGTCATTGGCACAGATGCTTTCCAGGAGTCAGACATTATGGGCATCACGACCCCGATTACGAAACACAATTACCAGGTTCAAAATATCGAGGAGCTTCCGCGTATTGTGAAAGAAGCCTTTCACATTGCCACTACCGGACGTCCGGGACCAGTAGTAGTTGATATACCGAAAGACATTTCTTCGGAAGTGTATGCAAAGGATGTTATTCATCACTTTCATCTTCCGGGCTATCAGCCGACACTGAAACCGAATCCACTCCAGATCACGAAGCTTCACGACGCGTTAAAGCAAGCGAAAAAACCTGTTATTTTAACTGGTTCAGGTATTATCCATGCGGGAGCTTCGGAAGAACTTAGAACCTTCGTAAGGAACTATGAAATCCCGGTCGTATCTACCTTGCTAGGCCTAGGCAGTTATCCAGGCAGCGATCGATTGTCGCTGGGCATGGGAGGCATGCATGGAACGTACGCCGCTAATATGGCTCTTTATGAATGTGATCTTCTTATTAACATTGGGGCCCGCTTTGATGATCGTCTGACAGGGAACTTGAAGCATTTTGCACCGACGGCCAAAGTGGCTCACGTTGATATCGACCCGGCAGAAATCGGGAAAAACGTTCCGGCATCGATCCCGATCGTATCCGATGCCAAGGCCGCCTTGAAGGCATTAAATAACAAAGAAGTGACAAGCCTTGATCATAAGGAATGGCTGGATCAGAGCTGGGCGCGTAAAGCGGATTATCCACTGTGGTATCACCAGAAAGATGAAGATATTGTCCCTCAGTGGCTGGTCAAGAAAGTATATGACTATACCCGCGGAGAAGCTGTTGTAACGACCGACGTTGGACAGCACCAGATGTGGGCGGCTCAGTATTACCATTTTGATGAGCCGAACCGCTGGGTAACGTCAGGCGGCTTAGGCACGATGGGATATGGATTCCCGGCAGCGATCGGCGCACAACTGGCGGACTTGGAATCCACTTGTGTTGCTATCGTAGGGGACGGCGGTTTCCAAATGACACTTCAAGAGCTGTCCGTTCTTCAAGAACGCGGCTTGCCAGTGAAGATCATCATTGTAAATAATCAGGCTCTCGGCATGGTTCGTCAGTGGCAGGAGAAGTTTTACGATGGTCGTTTCTCTTCTTCCATCATCGATACGCAGCCTGACTTTGTAAAACTTGCGGAAAGTTATCAGATTCCTGGTTACTTCATTGACTCACCGAAAACACTTGAAGAGGTACTTCCGGACATCCTTGCCAATGATAAGCCGGCCGTTGTAGATTGCCGAGTACTTCAAAGTGAAAATGTGTATCCAATGATCGCACCAGGAAAAGGACTTCACGAAATGATCGGGGTGAAACCATGAAAAGGATTGTTACTGCGATCGTTCATAATCGCAGCGGCGTATTAAACCGAGTAACAGGGCTGCTGGCTAAGCGGCAGTTCAACATTGAAAGTATATCTGTCGGCCGCACCGAGACAGAGGGCGTTTCCAAAATGACGTTCGTGGTCGATGTGGAAGATAACCGCAAACTGGAACAGCTGACGAAGCAGCTGAATAAACAGATTGATGTCCTGAAGGTTTCCGATATTACAGACAATGCGATTGTCGCCCGGGAACTTGCCCTGGTCAAAGTAATCAGCAACCCGCAGATACGAAGTGAAATTCAGGGCATTATCGAACCGTTCCGCGCTACGATTATTGACGTAAGTAAAGAAAGCGTCACGGTTCAGGTTACAGGAAAGTCCGATAAGGTCGATGCGCTGATTGAACTCTTACGACCTTATGGTGTTAAAGAACTTGCAAGAACCGGCTTAACCGCCTTCAAACGAGGAAATCAGCCTCAACAAGCAGAAGTAAAATCTTATTCTCTATTAAACTAATTACTCTATTACAGAAAGGAAGATTTTAAATGGCACATGTTTACTACCACAATGATATCCAAGATGAGGTTCTACAAAATAAGAAGGTTGCTGTTGTAGGCTATGGCTCACAAGGGCACGCTCACGCACAAAACTTAAAGGAAAGCGGCCATAACGTTGTCGTTGGACTAAGAAAAGGAAAGTCCTGGGATAAAGCCGAACAGGATGGACTGGAAGTGAAAGAAGTAGCGGATGCCGTAGCAGACGCAGACGTGGTTATGGTTCTTTTACCAGATGAACACCAGCCGACCGTTTTTGAGGAATCCATTAAGCCGAACTTGAAAGAAAATGCAGCTCTTGCATTCGCCCACGGCTTCAACGTTCACTTCAACCAGGTAGTTCCTCCATCAAACGTTGATGTATTCCTAGTAGCTCCAAAAGGGCCGGGACACCTTGTAAGAAGAACATTTGAAGAAGGCGCAGGCGTACCCGCTCTGATTGGAGTAGAGCAGGACGTATCCGGTGAAGCGAAAGAGATCGCACTAGCTTACGCTAAAGGAATCGGCGGCGGTCGTGCCGGCGTACTGGAAACAAGCTTCCAGGAAGAAACAGAAACGGATCTATTCGGTGAACAGGCCGTACTATGCGGAGGATTAACAAGCCTTGTAAAAGCCGGATTTGAAACATTAACCGAAGCAGGCTACCAGCCAGAAGTGGCGTACTTCGAATGTATGCACGAGCTGAAGCTGATCGTTGACTTGATGTATGAAGGTGGACTTGAAGGCATGCGTTATTCCATCTCCGATACAGCACAATGGGGTGACTTCGTATCTGGACCGCGCGTCATCAACGAAGATACAAAAGCCCGCATGAAAGATGTACTGCAGGATATCCAGACCGGTAAATTCGCTAAGGGCTGGATCCTAGAAAATAAAGTGAATCGTCCAGAATTCGAAGCGATCAATAACTTGGAGAGCAATCATCCAATTGAAAAGGTGGGTAGAGAACTCCGAGAGTTAATGCCTTTTGTTAAGAAATCTCAATCTAAAGAAAAGGAAGTGGTCTCTCATGGCTCACGTTAACGTATTCGATACAACTCTTAGAGACGGAGAACAGTCAGCTGGCGTAAACTTGGACCGCCTGGAAAAATTGGAGATTGCGAAGCAGCTGGAACGCCTTGGGGTAGACATTATGGAAGCGGGATTTCCTGCTTCCTCCCAGGGAGAATTCGAATCCGTCCGTGAGATTGCGAACACGGTGAGAAACGTTTCAGTAACGGGGCTTGCGAGAGCTCACAAAAAAGATATCGACATTGCCTGGGAAGCCTTGAAAGGCGGAGCAGAACCAAGACTTCACGTGTTCTTGGCTACCTCAGCCATTCATATGACGCATAAGCTTAAGAAAACACCAGATGAAGTGGTGGAAACAGCGGTAGAAGCTGTATCTTACGCGAAAGAGAAATTCCCTCACGTTCAGTGGTCCGCAGAGGATGCGAGCCGAACCGATATCGATTTTCTTGTCCACATTATTGAGAAAGTCATTGATGCCGGCGCATCTGTCATTAACCTTCCAGATACAGTTGGGTATTCAACGCCGGATGAATACGGTCGCATGTTCCGTGAAGTAATAGAACGCGTTCCGAATATCGATAAGGCTATTCTTTCCGCTCACTGCCACGATGATCTAGGCATGGCTGTCAGCAACTCGATTGCTGCGATTGAAAACGGGGTACGCCAGATCGAAGGCACCATTAACGGAATCGGTGAACGTGCTGGAAACGCGGCACTTGAGGAAATCGGAGTCGCTCTTGAAATCCGTAAAGACCGTTACGATTATCAAACGAACCTTGTATTAAAAGAGATTAAAAGAACGAGTGATTTGGTCAGCCGCATGACTGGTATGATGGTTCCAGGGAATAAAGCAGTTGTCGGCCGTAACGCATTTGCTCACGAATCCGGCATTCACCAGGATGGTATGTTGAAAGACTCGTCCACTTACGAAATCATTACCCCAGCGATGGTGGGAATCGATTCCAATCGTATGGTGATGGGGAAACACTCCGGTCGTCACGCTTTCAAACAGAAAGCCGAATCCATGGGCTATGAGTTGACGGATGAGAAATTGAAGGAAGCGTTCGAATCCTTCAAGAACTTAACGGCGAAGAAGAAAGAAGTCACCGACGACGATTTGTTTGCCATCCTGACCGATACGCAGACCGAAGACAAAGATCAGCCGAAATACGAGTTGAAAGCCTTCCAAGTTCAATACGGGAGCATCAATCGACCGACAGCCACGGTACTTCTTACCAAGCCGGATGGCGAAGAAGTCGAGAAAGCCAATACAGGAGATGGCAGTGTAGAAGCCATCTACAACACGCTGGATGATTTGATCGATGCCGACGTGCATTTACAGGATTACCAGTTAAGCTCAATTGGAAGAGGACGAGATGCATTGGCAGAAGTGCACGTGCAATTAACAGTAGACGGCGTGAAGGCTTCTGGACGAGGTTCTGCTCAGGATGTTCTTGAAGCTTCTGCGCATGCGTTCTTAAATGCCGTCAACCGCACATTATATAGAAAGAACACGGAACCAGTTCAAAAGCAGGTTCAAGTATAAAGGGGGAAATGTTATGAAAAAGCACATTGTACTTTTACCGGGAGACGGGATCGGTCCCGAAGTAGCAAGAGCCGCTAAGCGCGTGCTGGAAGCGATAGCTGAGCAGCATCAGCACACGTTCACCTTCGAAACACACAATATCGGAGGGAGCGCCATTGATCAGGACGGCACCCCTTTACCGGAAGATACGATTGAAGCTTGTCATAAAGCGGATGCTGTATTTTTAGGAGCTGTAGGCGGTCCGAAGTGGGATGACCTGCCTGGTCATATGCGTCCTGAAAAAGGACTGCTCGGCATTCGTAAGCAGCTGGGACTTTTCGCTAATCTGCGGCCGGTAAAGGCGTTCCAGCAGCTCCTCCACGCGTCCCCCTTAAAAACTGAAGTCGTCACAGGAAGTGATCTGCTGATCGTCAGGGAATTAACAGGAGGACTCTATTTCGGGGAACCGAGTGAAAGAAGAAACAACGACGCTGAGGTTGTCGATACGCTGGCGTATTCGAGACATGAAATCGAGCGAATCGTTGAGCAGGCGTTCCAGAGTGCCAGACTTAGAAGAAACCATCTGACCTCTGTGGATAAAGCAAACGTATTAGAATCGAGCCGAATGTGGCGCGAGATCGTTGAAGAGAAGAAGCAGGAGTATCCGGAAGTAACAGTTGAGCATATGCTTGTGGATGCCGCAGCGATGAAGCTGGTAACGAATCCTTCTTACTTTGACGTCATTGTGACAGAGAACATGTTCGGAGACATTTTAAGTGACGAAGCGTCTGTATTAACCGGGTCACTCGGCATGCTTCCATCGGCAAGTATCAGAAAAGATGGCCTGGGCTTATACGAACCGGTTCACGGTTCTGCACCGGACATCGCCGGTCAAAACAAAGCAAACCCACTGGCATCGATCTTATCTGTTGCGATGATGCTGAAGCATTCCTTTAAACTGGAAGAAGAAGCAGAACAAGTTGAGAAAGCCGTACAAGACGTGTTAGCAGCGCGCTACCATACGGCCGACCTTAACATCAGCGGGGGCATTCCGGTCAGTGGAAGTGAACTTGCGAATAAAGTGATTGAACAATTAAGCACGAGTGACACGACTGAAAATATCATGAGGTGCTACGTGTAATATTCGAAGAAGGGAGCGGTACACATTGAGTCAACCGAAAACAATTATTGAGAAAGTTTGGGATCAGCATGTCGTTCATGAAGAAGAAGGGAAGCCGAACCTCCTCTATATCGACTTGCATCTGATTCATGAGGTCACCTCTCCCCAGGCGTTTGAAGGTCTGCGCCTGAGCGGGAGGAAAGTCCGCCGGCCGGACCTGACGTATGCCACCATGGATCACAACGTGCCAACTATTCACAGGAACGTGATTAAAGATCAGATTTCCAAAAAGCAAATGGAGACACTTAAAGAAAACTGTGAAGAATTCGGCATTAGCCTGGCCGATATTAACCACCCCGATCAAGGGATTGTCCACGTTATCGGGCCGGAGCTTGGCTTAACTCAGCCAGGCAAAACCATTGTCTGCGGCGACAGCCATACCTCTACTCACGGAGCCTTTGGTGCACTTGCTTTTGGAATCGGTACGAGTGAAGTGGAGCACGTGCTTGCCACCCAGTCGATCTGGCAGGCGCCTCCAAAGACACTTCAAATTCATATCGATGGCAAGTTAGGTACAGGCGTAACAGCGAAAGACTTAATCCTTGCGGTCATTGGTCGTTTCGGTGTTCGCTTTGGAACCGGTCATGTGATTGAATATACGGGCGAAGCGATCCGTAACTTGTCCATGGAAGAACGAATGACGATTTGCAACATGTCCATTGAAGCAGGCGCAAGAGCTGGATTAATCAGCCCGGATGAGACGACAGTCGAGTACTTGAGAGGGAAACGTTACGTGCCAGAAGGGGAAGAATTCGATAAGGCTGCCCAGCAGTGGCTTAACCTTGCATCTGATCCAGGCGCACGTTACGATATGGAACTTGAAATCCACGCCGATGAAATCGAGCCGCAGGTAACCTGGGGAACAAATCCTTCCCACTGTGTACCTGTCTCCGCTCAAGTACCGGATCCACTCAATGCCGAAAGTGATGATGAAAAAGACAGCATCGAGCGTGCCCTGGAGTATATGGGGCTGGAAGCGAATCAAACCATTCAATCCATTCCTATTGAACATGTATTTATCGGTTCCTGCACCAATTCAAGGATCAGCGACTTGAGAAAAGCCGCTGATATTGTGAAAGGCGGCCGTGTCCACGAAGGGATCAGAGCGCTGGTTGTACCAGGTTCCCAATCCGTAAAGCAGGCAGCTGAAAAAGAAGGATTGGATAAAATATTTATAGACGCCGGTTTCGAATGGAGAGACGCAGGCTGCAGCATGTGTCTGGCGATGAATGACGATATCGTCCCGCCGGGCGAACGCTGTGCCTCGACCTCAAACCGAAACTTCGAAGGACGTCAGGGTAATGGAGCCAGAACCCATCTGGTCAGTCCTGAAATGGCAGCAGCAGCTGCACTGGAAGGCCGCTTCGTAGACGTCAGAAAACAGATGAGTACCGTTTAGGAGGGTGAGCAGATGGAACCTTTGAAAAAGCATCACGGAATCGTCTATCCACTGAATCGATCCAACGTTGATACCGATCAGATTATTCCTAAGCAATTTTTGAAGCGAATTGAACGAACCGGGTTTGGACAGTTTCTTTTTTACAACTGGCGTTTTAATGATGATGGTTCATTGAAAGAAAATTTCTCATTGAATGATCCCAAGTATAATGACGCATCCATCCTGGTGGGAGGTGAAAACTTCGGTTGCGGCTCTTCAAGGGAGCACGCGCCCTGGGCCATTCAAGATTATGGTTTTAAAGTAGTGATTGCTCCGAGTTTTGCGGATATCTTCTATAATAACTGCTTTAAAAATGGAATTCTGCCGATCCAGCTGCCGAATTCTGCAGTAGAGAAATTAATGGAAAAAGCAGAAGCTGAAATTTATGGATTATCGGTTGATTTGGAAAAACAAGTCGTTTATGGTAGGGAATTAGAAGTTAATTTTGATATCCAGCCGTATCACAAAGAAATGTTACTCAATGGCTGGGATGAAATCGCGGTCACCTTGACCCACGAAGACAAAATTGACCAATACGAAAATAATACAAAGGGAGTGAAGACGTTGGGGATTTCTTAACGCTAGCTAAAGTGATGGAGGCTCATGAAAAATTACAAGGAGTGGTGCACCGGACTCCGCTAGAGACCTCCTCTACATTTAATCAGCAAGCCGGTCAGCAAGTCTATCTGAAGATGGAAAATCAGCAGAAAACAGGAGCTTTTAAAGTAAGAGGAGCTTCCTATAAAGTGGCCTGCTTATCACAAGAGGAAGCTGAACGAGGGGTTATTGCCGCTTCTGCCGGCAACCATGCCCAGGGTGTCGCTGTAGCCGCCCGTAAAAGAGGGATCAGCGCCCGCATATTCATGCCGGAAGCGACGCCGCGCGCGAAGGTTGAAGCAACCGAAGGGTATGGTGCCACGGTGGTATTGACCGGAGAATCGTTTCAGGAAGCTTATACCGCTGCTCTTTTGGAACAAAAAGAGAGTGGAGCAACTTTCCTTCATCCATTCGATGATTATGACGTGATGGCCGGACAAGCGACGATTGCGGTCGAAATGCTGCAGCAGCAGCCGGACATCGATACGCTGTTTGTGCCCATTGGGGGCGGCGGATTAATCAGCGGAGTGTCCTTTGCAGCTAAGCAGCTGAAACCGGATATTCAGGTGATCGGCGTACAGGCTGCCGAAGCTTCATGCGTCTATAATTCTTTTTATAAGAATGGACCTGAAAAACTAACATCAGTCGCTACCATTGCTGATGGGATTGCCGTCAAGGAAAAAGGAAAGCTTACCTATCCTTGTATCCAGAAGTATGTGGATCAGGTAATCACCGTAGAAGAGCATGAAATCGCTCAAACGATGCTTCACTTGCTGGAACGGGAAAAAACGTTGGTGGAAGGTGCAGGAGCCTCTGCATTAGCAGGAGCCCTGTATCATCAGGGCCAATTTCAAAGTAAACAAGCGGGTGTGATTGTAAGCGGTGGGAATATGGACATTTCCAAACTTCCTTCCATTTATCAAGCAGCGCGCCCAAAGCAAGCCGCGTTAGTTTAAGAAGATAAGGTAAAGGAACAGATGCTCCGGACGGGGCGTCTGTTTTTAGCCTATGGACGAACAAGGGGAAACCACTGTGGTTTCCCCTTGTTCGTTAGATCTGCATCCTTGGATCGATTTGATCTCTCGTCGTTTGCATTTTCCTCATTTCTACTGGTGGTGTGCCGTGGATGTAGCTGGGCGCAGGATTTAATGATGGTTTCTGGCCCATAGATTCAGGGTTTTGAATGTATTCAAAATGGCCCTGACCATCCATGGTCTGTCCGCTTGCCCATCTTCCTGTGCGACTGTCCTCGCCTTCTGAGTAATTCATGAAGGAGTAGGATACTTCCTGCTTTTCAAACTGTGGGTTAAACGTGCTTGGTACTACTGAGCCCTGAGTTTGTTCAAGTTCTTCGATGGCTGCCATCCATTGATTCTGGTGCATCGTGTCCCTTGCAATGAGGAAGGACAACATATCTCTAACGCTGGGATCTGTCGTCATCTCATAAAGACGGCATACTTGCAGTCTTCCTTGAGATTCCGCATTTAAATTGGCACGAAAGTCTGCCAGCAGGTTCCCACTGGCAATGGTATAACGAGCTGTCCATGGATATCCCGCACTGTCATTAGGCTGAGCGCCTAAACCACTTACGATGGCGTGCTGCGGGTTCATTCCGCCAAGAACCGCTTCTACCGCTGGGTCCTGGGCTGCCTGGTCCTGATCGCCTGCAGGCGCACCATCCAGAAGTTGTGCGATCATGGTTGCGATCATTTCCACGTGAGCCATCTCTTCTGTACCAATATCAAGAATCATATCCCTGTATTTACCTTCTGCACGGCAATTCCACCCCTGGAAAAGATACTGCATCATTACGGACATTTCTCCGTACTGGCCTCCCAGGATCTCTTGAAGTTTCTTGGCATACACCGGGTCCGGCTGACTTGGTTTTGCATTATATTGTAATTCTTTTATATGGTAAAACAAACGTTTTCCTCCTCAACGATATCATGAAGCATTACTTATTATTTAAGAAGGACGGAAAACTCATACGAACCAATATTCGCCTGCTCGTTCTTTGTTTTAAGTGATCCTATAGCTTACCTCTACTTAAAGGTGACTATTATAAAAGATTGGATCTGTTAAGGTTTATTGTTGATTTTTATAAGGGGCTTATTAAGCAATAGGGCCTGATTTTGTAAGATTCGATATCGAGATAAATTGGGTCCGTTACGATATGAGGAGGGGGCTGGTGGGGAAATAACTCGCTTACCTATGGGGGAACGGTGAGCTTCCTCGCTCGTTTCACTCTCTGCGGGATCTCACCTAGCTCCTTCTCCCATGGGAGTCTCGCCATTTCCCCACTAGCCCAACTTTATTAGGGAGAACGGACCCTCCAGAAAGAGAGTACCCATACTTCTTATATCGCCTAAAATGCTTGTACGATAGGCTATCCCGCATAGTTCCAGCCTGAAAAAGTATATACGCCCATGTGATTAATTGTTCTCAAGGGGGTGAAGGGTGAACCCGTTTCGAGTTTCGATTCGGCCAGGTCCGGAGGGGAATGGGGAGACTCCTGTGGGATAAACATGATCGGTGAGACCCCGGAAAGCGTTAGCTTGAGGAGGCTCAGCACATGCCGCGTGCCTAGCAAGCCGTTAATTGCTTATTGGTGAAAGTCCAATCCGAGTAAGTGCCAAGACGCTCGGTAGCTGACAGGTAACTGGTAGAGAAATCTTAAGGTTAGAGCCCTGGATCAGCAAACGAACAGATCGTAACATCAAGTGAATCCTGCCGCTTCGTCAAGAGCCCCTGCGCATGCAGGACAAGGAGAAGTCGAACCCCGGGCATGCGGGTGAAGACCACGGAAGATGTGATGACCTTGGAATCAGCATCGAAGAATCTCTCGGAGTAGAGGGAGCGATATGTTCGGAAAGGAATGAACGGAACTAGGGAGGCCCTCCTCATCAC
>NZ_FOOG01000051.1 GCF_900113125.1 Halobacillus alkaliphilus
GGGGTCTCGCCTAGCTCCTTCTCCCGTGGGAGTCTCCTTGTTTCCTTCGCCACCCTATGATTGAAGAATGAACGGACCCTTCTATAGGCGATAGAGGGGTGCTTGATCTGCCTCAAATGCTTCTATAGCGGGAATTATACACACGTACACGATTATTATTTGAAGTTTATCTCCATCATAAACGGCGCGTTTTATAAAGAGTTTTCGAGCTCCATATATCGCAAGGGCCGGAGGGGGACGATGTAGACTCCTGCGGGATGAACATGATCGGTGAGATCCCGCAGGGCTGTTAAGCCCGAGGAAGCTCAGCACATGCCCGCGGAAAGCGAAATCGTCCCCCGAAGGACCTTCCGCTCAACAAATGTCTCGAAACTGAGTCTTCAACAAACGGGAGCTTATCTTTAACTGGGAACTATTGTTGAACAAACAATGAACATAGAAAAAGCGAAGGGAGCAGTATCCCTTCGCTTCAATTTGTTTAATTACTGATGGATTAAATCTTTCGCATCAGCGTATTCGAGCCCCTGGGCTTCAGCAACGGCACGGTAAGTGACATAACCTTCAAGTGTATTTATTCCTTTAAAGAGAGATTCATTCTCCTGACAGGCTTTTTTATACCCTTTGTTTGCTAACTGCAACGCATAAGGAACGGTTACATTCGTCAATCCTATTGTAGATGTTCTAGGAACCGCTCCGGGCATATTAGCTACAGCGTAATGGAGCACACCATGTCTTTCATAAGTAGGATTATCGTGTGTAGTGATTCGATCCGTTGTTTCAAAGATACCGCCTTGATCAATAGCCACGTCTACTATAACGGAACCTTCCTTCATCGATTTAACCATGTCTTCGGTGACCAGTTTCGGAGCTTTGGCTCCGGGTATGAGCACCGCTCCAATCACCAAATCTGATTCTGCCAATGATTCCTGAAGATTTAAGGGATTAGACATTAGAGTGTTGATATCTGATCCGAAAATATCGTCCAATTGCCTTAATCTTTCCGGGTTTAAATCAATAATTGTAACATCGGCCCCAAGACCCATGGCAATCTTTGCCGCATTAGTTCCGACAACTCCGCCTCCAATAACTGTTACTCGGCCTCTGCGTACTCCTGGGATTCCACCGAGAAGAATTCCCTTACCACCATGAGAACTTTCCAGAAATTGTGCTCCAATTTGAGAAGCCATTCTCCCAGCTACCTCACTCATAGGGGTAAGAAGCGGCAGAGATCCATTGGGGGCCTGCACCGTTTCATAGGCAATAGCTATTACATTTTTCTTAACTAAAGCTTTCGTAAGTTCAGGTTCAGGAGCCAGATGCAAGTAAGTAAATAATATAAGACCATCAAAGAAATATTCATACTCCTCAGGAAGTGGTTCTTTAACCTTCATCACCATTTGCTGACTCCATGCTTCCTTGGCAGATAATACAATGCTTGCTCCAGCTTCCTTGTATTGAGCATCAGTAAAACTAGAGCCAATTCCTGCATTAGTTTCTACAAAAACTTCATGACCTGCGTTGGTCAAAGTTACAACTCCTGCAGGTGTCATCGCTACTCTGTTTTCATTATTCTTAATCTCTCTTGGCACTCCAATTTTCAAGGCCGTTCAACCTCCTATTCCATTCTCTCTATTTATCGATTTCCACTATAACATGATTACTCAATAGAAAGTAGATGTTTATTTTGAAAGCCCTTTCATTGTAACAAAACGGGACAGAAATGGTTACCCTTTATCAAATATTGAAATATTCAGTTTTTACCTGTACCTGTGGATCACATCGACACCGCCCGTAACCTCATATATAGTTCCTGTTATCATATCCGAGTCTTCATGACATAAGAAATCAATAGTGCGGGCTATATCTTCCCCGGTGCCCGGTCGTCCAATCGGAGTACATTCATCCTTTGTTTTTCGACCATTCTCGATTGTGGATTCTTTCCACTCACCTACAATATTTCCAGGGCACACCATATTAGAAGTAATACCATGCTCAGCTTCTTCGTAAGCGACCGTTTTAGTAAGTGATACAAGACCAACTTTTGCAGCAGCAAATGCAGACCGGTAAATCCAGCCAGAAGCAGAACCGGCTCCTTGAAAACCATAATTAATAATTCGGCCAAAACACTGTGCTCTCATGTAAGGAACCGTCAATTTCATTAAATGAAAAACGGCATCAAGATTTCCTTTGACCATAGAGTTCCACTCTTCCGTAGAATAATCCATCAATTTTTTACGTTCAAATATATAAGGTCCTGCATTATTGATTAAATAATCTATTCTTCCAAACCTGTGGATGGTTTCTTGGATTAAATTCTGTAAATCCTGTAGTTCTGTTACATCAGTTTTCATAATATGGATCTTGTCTTTCTTTGCTGGGAATTCCTCATACAACGTCATGGCTGATTTTTTATCATTTAAGTAGGTGACCGTCACTGATATGTCTTTCTTAATGAACTGCTCAGTAACTTTCCTGCCTAATCCTTTAGAACCAGCGGTTATAATCGCATGCCTCATTGTCCGTTCCTCCCCATAAAACTTCCATTGATCTTTTGCTTCCATACTATATATTTACAAGGCCTCCTGCCTTCTGTACAATAAAATGCGGCAGAGAGGACGTGGATGTAATGAAGGCAGCTGCCTCACGTAAAGAGTTAATCGAAACTATTGGTTTAGAAGCGGTTCCTCAAAAAAGACAAAACACTTCATGGTATCGCTTTGCATTCATTCAAATTGCCGTGGCGGCCAATGCTGGGAATTTTCTCGTTCCTGCATTGGCCGTGCTGGAAGGCGGTCTATCCTTTTGGAACGGAGTGCTTACAACATGTATCGGAGCAATTTTGGGTTTTTTATTTGTATCTTATTTATCTTTACCCGGTGCTCGTTTAGGCATCCCTGCACAGTATGCAATACGCACAATTCTCGGAGTGCAGGGAGCTCGTTTTCTTTCATCTCCTATCCGAAGTATAACCTCCCTCTATTGGTTTAGCGTACAGACCATAGGCGGTACTTATGTCATTCAGCAGCTTTTCATTCGAATGACAGGTCAAGAGGTGCCTTTTCTACTTTTCTCAATTCCTTTATCTATTCTGATGGTGATTCTAGCCATAATCGGTTTTGATGCTGTAAAAAAAGCCACTACTTACTTTCTCCCTTTTCTTTTACTTGGAGAGTTTACGATATTATATATTTACTTTACTACAAACCAAGGGGACACCGCATGGTTTACATTCCAATTGGAGCCTATCCAAGGATCTATAACCAGTATGTTTTTTTACGCTAGCTTGGCTTTTGTACAGTATGTTTCCGGCGTTAGTGCTTCAGCCGATATGACACGTTATGCAAAAACTCCGGCCCACGGTTTCTGGGGATTGCTCGTAGGAAACGGGATCGGCTTCTTTATTACAGCCTTAATCGGATGCGCATCCGCTTATTTGTTCCATGATGTTAACCCTTATGTATCTTCAAGCGGCCAAACAGACTCCCCCATTATTATTGGCATAATCACGTTAACTGCAGTCATTTCTATGATTTCGATTAACATTAGCAATGCCTATACAGGTGGTTATAGTTTACTGAATACCTTCAGTCGCCTGACGCGCGTTCAAAGCGCGGTCGTATTTGGATTCCTTGGTGTCTTATTAAGTGGCTTCCCTTCACTTGTTAATGAAGCAGAATCTTACATTTCATTACTCGGAGGTTTGATCATACCAATTTCTGCCGTCATTTCAAGTGATTATCTAATCGTTAAACGTCTGTATTTGAATGAGAAAGCTATTGAACAACTAACTAAAACCTCAAGTATTAATCCATACGCTTTGATTTTTATTATTCTTGGAAGTCTCATGTATTTCAGTTTTCCCGACAACTGGTCGCCTGGGTTTATCACATTTACAACATTAATGGTTACCTATCCATGGTTTATGAGACATAAGACGTGGGGCTAGTAAGATCTGTAATAAAACACAATAATCCCACCCCGCCTAATTCGGTGGTGGGATTATCTTATTATTGGCTTGACTTTTTCTTTGTCTCATTCTTTTTTATGGACTGATAACTTTCATTCAGTGGTGCAGTCATTTCTCTCTCTAACTTTTGTTCCCGTTCTATCGGATTTTCTGGTTTCTTCATTTTCTCACCTCTTTCTTAAAGTTCACAAAACTCCCCAAATTATGCTTGAATTATAAGTCTAAATCAAAATAGAACATGATATAATAAAGGTGAGAAATAGAAAGGGGGCATTCATAATGACATTCGAGTACAAAGATATTGTTGTAGCAGTGGATGGTTCAGAAACAGCAGAGGGTGCTTTCAAAAAAGCAATTGATATTGCTAATCGAAATGATGCTAAGCTGGTTCTAGCACATGTAGTAGACACTCGAGCTTTTGCTACGGTAGAGGCTTACGATCGTTCTTTAGCCATACGTGCGGAAAAGTACGCGACCGATTTATTGAATGATTATAAGTCTAAAGCGGAAAAAGCCGGCGTTACCAATGTAGAAATAGTTGTTGAGTATGGTTCCCCAAAAATTAAAATTGCTAAAGATGTGGCCCCAAAACATAACGCAGACCTTATCATATGCGGGGCTACCGGTCTAAATGCCATGGAACGTTTTTTCATTGGAAGTGTTTCCGAGCATATTACCCGTTATGCCACTTGTGATGTTCTTGTCGTACGTCCGGAAAAGCCAGTTGTAGAAGAATAAAAAAATAACCCCCATCTTTGTTGATGGGGGTTATTTTTTATTTTTTATTCTTTATTAATTTCTCGTACAACATGTGAGATTTCCGGCAGTATCAAACGGTCCATAGCAAGTTTTACCGCACCGCTTGACCCTGGCATTGAAAAAATAGCTGTTTTCTCACTAACTCCCGCGGTTGCTCGAGATAAAAGAGCAGCTGAACCTATATCTTCGTTATAACTCAGCATCCGGAATAGCTCGCCGAATCCGGGGATCTCTTTTGTAATTAAAGCTTGAACGGCTTCAATCGTAACATCTCGCTCCGCAATACCCGTTCCCCCATTTAAGAGAACTGCGTCTATATCCGGGTTAGCCAATCCTTGTTTAACAGCTTCTGCTATTCTCCTTTGGTCATCCTTAACAATCTTATATTCATTAACCTTGTGCGCAGATTTTTCTGTAAGTTTTTCGATAATAATCTTTCCACTTTTGTCTGTATCTGTATTTCGTGTATCACTTATGGTAAGAACCATGCATCTTACCGATGAAGGAGCTTCTCTCTTATGATCTTCGACTGCCATCACTCTCTTCCTCCTTATGATCCAGCAAGTAACGATATTGATAAAATTTCATTGCAAAATCAGTCACTTGTTTTGTTAAATGGTAATTGGAATAAGCCCCTATTGCTATACTTATGAAAGGAAGTCCCTGGAAAATTTTCTTGCGAAACATTAAGATGAACATTGATTTAAAACATTGTTTAATCGGCTGTTCAAGCCAGGATTCATTCGTAAGCTGGTCGTTCCCTTCAAAGACATAAGGGTGCTCATTACGATTCACTTCATCCACTAGCTCGTTCCACGCGTAAGCCTGAAGCCGCTTGGGCAGCGTAGCCGCGTGAAATACTTTTAAAGAGATCATCATTTCATAAGGATGATTCATTTCATGACCAAACGTTAAACCAATCAGCTGCACAGCACGAATATTCATTACCATCATTAAGGGATAGTCAAGCCCGAGTAACAACCAACCTCCCGTGCCGGTCAGCCCGCCTTGAGCAAAAGAGTACAGCCTGCCTCTTGCAATTTGCTGCTGAGCTATGTAACTTAGCTGATCTACACTAAGCAACCTATTCATGTCCGTAATGTTCTCAATTTTTTCTGAGAATACCCTGCCTACAGATAAAATCCGCTGCCTTGCCTCATTCTGAAAGGATGTGCCTTGCAAAAAAGCGTGCGTATGAAAAAACCAAGCGTCGAGTTTTGAAAAAAACTTTTCCTTTACGGCTGGATCCAAATTATAAAAACTTTGACGGATCCAGTCATCATAAATCATTTCAAAGTCGTTGGGCTGGTACCCCCGGTACTGCTCAAGCCAATTATCAACATCTTTTGCTACCCGCTCATAAGTCATGAACAACACTCCCCCACCGGTTCACTCTTCTTATTATTGTAGCCTGAATGTTCAAAAAAAAGCAATGGCTCTCTGATTGATTCAGACGCCATTGCTTATAAATAATTATAGTCCTTTTTCTACGGTATCACGGGCAATCATAACTTCTTCATTTGTCGGGATTACCATAACTTTTACCGGTGAATGAGGGTAGTTAACGAATGCTTCTTTACCGCGAATCTGATTTAGAGATGGGTCCCAATAAACTCCCATAAACTCCAGACCTTTTAATACGCGCTCCCGCATGGTATAACTGTTTTCACCCACGCCGGCAGTGAAAATGATACCATCAATTCCATGCATGCGTGCCGCGTAGGAACCAATATACTTGTGGATACGTGCAGCAAATACTTCAAGAGCCAGCTCTGCACGCTCATCTCCTTCACTCGCTCGGATCTCAATGTCGCGAAGGTCACTTGAAAAACCGGAAAGGGCCAGCATACCACTTTCTTTATTCAATACATTCATAACTTCATTCGCTGTCTTTCCTGTCTTCTCCATAATAAAGGGTATGAGGGCTGGGTCAATATTTCCAGAACGAGTCCCCATTGTTACACCAGCAAGTGGTGTAAAGCCCATGGAAGTATCAATTGATTTCCCACCTTCGATTGCAGCGATGCTTGCTCCGTTACCTAAGTGGCAGGATAACAGGCGCAGCTGTTCTACAGGGCGTCCCATCATTTCTGACGCACGCTCCGATACATATTTATGAGATGTACCGTGGAAGCCGTATTTACGAATGCCATATTCCTCATAATATTCATAAGGAAGGCTGTAAAGATAGGATTGTTCCGGCATGGACTGGTGGAAGGCTGTATCAAATACTGCAACGTGAGGCACTTCCGGAAGTACCTCACGGAATGCGCGAATTCCAGTCAGGTTTGCCGGGTTATGCAACGGGGCAAGATCTGACACTTCCTCAATTTCCTTAATGACTTGGTCCGTTATTAACACAGATTCACTAAAACGTTCTCCTCCGTGAACTACACGGTGGCCAACTCCATTAATTTCATCTAAAGAATCAATCACTCCATTAGATGTCAATTTATCAAGAAGAATTTTAACAGCTTCTCCGTGATCTGGAATATCAGTAACTGTCTTATCTTTTTCATCATTCACTTCAATTGTAAATACCGCATCTTCAAGTCCGATACGCTCTACTAACCCTTTAGTAATTACAGTTTCTTCAGGCATGTCAATCAATTGAAATTTCAGTGATGAACTGCCTGCATTTATAGCAAGAATTTTATTACTCAACGTTGCTCATCCCCTTACAATTAGGTTCGTATGTTTCTACCACTACCATTTAACCACCCGTTCCCCTCATTTTCAAGGTAGAAAGAATATGATAACGTTTACTTCTTATATTCGTTATTTTCTCACAATTGTGCAGTTTTATATTCATCAAACCATTGATTCATTTGACCGAGAATGTCACCCATAGCGTTCGGATTTTTAAAGGATGGAAGCTTTACAAGCAGCGCCTGCTTCGGCGGCTTAGTTTCCGGACCTTTCTTTTGAAGAATCAGTATACTTTTACCATGTTTTTCATTTTTGAAAAGCGAATCGGATAGTTGAAGCATTCCAACTATATGAGCGTTTTCTCTTAAAAATTTATTCAGCTCCCGTGACTGGTCACTTTCAAATAAAAAGTTCGGGACGATAAACATTAAATAACCGCCCTCTTTCGTGTAGTTCAATCCTTGTTCAATGAACAAGTGATGCGCATAGGAGTGCCCTTCTTCAGCTTTTAACTGATAACGGGAAGCCTGCACATCATCTGGATAATAACCTACCGGAAGATCAGCCAGAACAAAATCGACAGGCTCCATCAGGAAAGGCTGCAAACTATCCTGGTGGAAGAACTCAATATTATTCTTTTGCAAGTTAGCATTGGTTACGGCTAACTGTATGAGTGTAGGATCCACCTCACTTGCGTATGCTGTTAATGGCATTTCAAGCTGGTTCATTACAGAAGTAATTAAATTTCCTGAACCAGAGGCAGGATCAAACAGCTTCAGGTTTTCTTCGTTCTCAAAGAGTTTAGAAGCCAAATAACCCATAAACATTGCCACAGAATCAGGAGTGATTAAATGCTGCTGCTGTGTTGCTCCTTTCATACCTTTTAAGATAGCAAGCTGTACGGCTTTTCGGATTTCTTCTTTTTCAAAATCATCCTTATTTATCTTCGTAAGCTCATTGGTAAGCTTCGTTTGAAGTTCTTTGCTCATATCCTTAAAAGGCTGTCCATTGAACAAAATATCTAATGTTTCGGCAATGGCTTCCAAATAAGTAATATTCATATCTTTAGAAATGGTATCAGCTGTTTCATCTATCCACTGAAATAGTTTTTCTACCTGTTCTTGCTTCATCTTCATTCTCCTTTTCAGCCTGCTTCGTCAACACAAGAAATTGACGCATTTACTTGAATTAGTAATGCGCCAGATTGATTGTGATTGCGCTGTTCCGAATTAAACTCTACCCCCACCATATCGAATAATGGAGCGGGTTTCAACAATACGCTACTTTACCGATTAGTTTGAAAATTGTGTGCGGGAAGAGCATTATAATGATAAAATGACGATAAAGAATACATAAGGAGGAAGTTTTATGGCTGAACAACGTAGAAACCTATACTTTTATTATCACCCGAACCAGGAACTGGATGAGAAACTTAAACCACTCTATCAATTAGCAAGAGATAAAGACTTTACTATCGTGGAAGACTCAAAAAATGCAAACATTATTATAGCTGTCGGAGGCGATGGGACATTTTTACAGGCTGTGCGAAATACTGGATTCAGACAAGATTGCCTTTATGTTGGAATACGCAGTCAAAATGAAGCAGGCCTTTATTGCGACTTTAGTATAGATAATCATGATGAAATGGTCGAAGCAATGGAAAATGCCGAAGTCGAAGTGCGTAGATTCCCAATTATTGAAGCAACTGTCAATAATGAATCCACCTTCTATTGTTTAAATGAATGCAGTGTGCGGTCCACTTTAATTAAATCCATTGATATAGATGTCTATATTGATGACCTTCTCTTCGAAACATTCAGGGGAGATGGGCTTATCGTAGCCACTCCTACTGGCAGTACCGGTTATAATAAGTCCACAAAAGGGGCTGTGGTAGATCCCAAATTACCATGTTTCCAGGTCAGTGAACTAGCTTCCTTAAACAACAATCGCTTTAGAACTCTGGGCTCTTCTTTTATTTTAAGCGGTGAGCGCACATTAAAACTGCACGTAAGACAGGATGGAAATGACTATCCGATTATCGGCATGGATAATGAGGCTTTTTCAATTCGTAATATCTATGATGTTACGGTTCGCCTAAGTGATCAAGTGGTAAAAACCGTCAAGTTGAAAAATAATTCTTATTGGGACCGTGTCAAGCGCACCTTCCTTTAACAATATTGGAATAAGTAAAATCCGGAGCGGCAGATCCCGCTCCGGATTTTTTAACGTTGGTAGACAATTTCCTCATCTATTACTGTCATCGTAACTGTAGCGTCGGCCAATTCATGAGGCTTTAGCGCAAAAAGATCGCGATCAAGGATAGTAAAATCTGCGATATAACCTGATTGTATGACCCCTTGAGACCCCTCTCTTGCAATGGCCATAGCACTTCCTTTCGTATATAAGGATATGGCTTCAAAGACGGAAAGTTTTTCTTCTGCTTGATACACTAAATGATCGTATGTGGCTCTTCGATCTACAGCAGCCCGAATGCCCAATAAAGGATTAATTTCTTCAATAGGTGCGTCAGAGCCCCCTGCACACATAATCCCAGCATCCATCAGAGTCTTCCAGGAATAAGAATTTTTAAGTCTTACATTTCCTATCCGTTCCATAACCCAGGGAAAATCAGAGGCTACAAAAGTTGGCTGAATATCTAGTACGACATTCATATTTTTTAGTTTCTGAATTAAATCTGGTCTTAAAATCTGAGCATGTATGATTCGATCTCTTTCTCCTGTATGAAGTGGAGCAGCTTCTATGGCTTGGATAACCGCCTCTACCGCCCGATCTCCAATAGCATGTACAGCTATAGGCATCAGACGTTTACGTGCTTTCTTAACTAATGAAGTCAACTGCTCTTGAGTATGGATAGGTACACCAAAGTTTCCCGGATCATCTGAATAAGATTCCGATAACCAGGCTGTCCTGCCTCCAAGAGCCCCATCTGAGAAGATTTTTAGCGCCCCTAACTCTACAAACTCTGTTCCTTTCTTGTAGCCAAGAGACACTTCGTCCATTTGTTCGACTACCCCATTATGAACAAGTAAATGAGCT
The DNA here is from genome assembly GCF_900113125.1 of Halobacillus alkaliphilus. Lineage (GTDB taxonomy): Bacteria > Bacillota > Bacilli > Bacillales > Halobacillaceae > Halobacillus > Halobacillus alkaliphilus. The sequence goes on from NZ_FOOG01000051.1 coordinate 10,433, forward strand.
CTAAACTTCAATTTTGAACCATCAATCACATCGGTATAGGCGTCGAATGTTTTCTTAAATCCTCCATAATAATTCAGGTCTTCACTGTGTCCTCCTACTAGGCCGTATTTATGCATGTCTCTAACAGCAAGCTCTGTAGCTTTTCTTAAATAATCTTTCGTTACTTCTGGCATTGCTCTTTTAATCATATCCTGAGCTTTCTCATGGAAGAATCCAGTAGCGTTTCCTTCATCATCCCTCACAATCACACCACCTTGAGGATCAGGTGTGTTTTTTTCAATCCCGGCAAGATTCATAGCCTCAGAGTTGGCAAGCACAGCATGCCTGCATACTCTTGTGAGCATCATGGGATGCTGGGAAGATATCTCGTCGAGTTCGTCTTTATGTATGATTCGTTTATTTTCCCATTGATTTTCATTCCATCCATCACCAATAATCCACTCTCCAGGATCTAACTGTTCCGCATGCAGCTTCAAAGCCTGCTTGACTTCTTCAGCTGATTTCATGAATGTTAAATCAAGGCGCATCAACCGTTCTCCATGTCCGATAATATGGAGGTGGCTGTCAGTGAACCCTGGATACATAACTGCCCCTTTTAAATCATGTTCTTCTGTAATTTCATTCTTATAATTTTTATATAGATCTTGAGTATCCCCAACCTCCAGTATCTTTCCATTCTTTGTAACAACAGCTTCTACCCAGACACCCTCTTTTTCCATCGTGTAGATTTTCCCACCATACCAAAGTTTCACATCTATCCATCCTCTCCAATTATCTGATTACTTGATCTATATACTCATAATAAATCAATAACTCCATATATAGAAAGAAGATGCTTCAACATCATTTTCAGCATCTTCTTCTTTTCTTTATTAAACTATAATAGATCACTGAAGTCATTTTTTTGATTTTTTTCAGCTAAATGGTCAACTTCTACAACATAAGTCTCGTCAAGTGCTTTTTCAATGTCTGCACTAAAGTCACTGTTTGATTCATAGTAATTGGCATTTTTTCTTGTAGGCATCGTTTTTGGGGATTTTGGTACAAATACAGTACAACAATCTTCGTAAGGACGGATAGAAATATCATAGGTATCAATTTTTCTAGCAATATCAATAATATCAACTTTATCCATAGAAATAAGTGGACGAAGGACGGGATAGTTCGTCACTTCATTGATTGTATTCATACTCTCCATCGTTTGACTGGCTACTTGCCCCAGGCTTTCCCCAGTAGTCATAGACAATATCCCCTGCCTAGCTGCAAGTTTTTCACTAATTCGAAGCATCATTCGCCTCATAATCGTCATGCTGTAGCCCTCGGGCATTTCCTGATGAATTTTTTGCTGAATAGCTGTGAATGGAACGACATGAACTTTAACCGAATTTCCGTAGTTGGAAAGCTTTTGGGCTAAATCGATCACTTTTTGTTTCGCTCGCTCACTTGTATAGGGTGGGGAATGAAAGTGGACCGCCTCCAGTTCTACTCCACGCTTCATTGTCAGGTAACCTGCGACAGGGCTGTCAATCCCCCCTGAAAGCATAAGCAGAGACTGTCCGGTTGTACCAACAGGAAAACCACCTGCACCAGGATAATCTTGAGCCGTTATATAGGCGGCCTCCTGGCGTACTTCTACCTTAATTTCTACATCAGGCTGGTGGACATCTACTGTAACCCCATCTGTATTTCTAAGAATATACCCTCCCAAAAGAGGGTTAAGCTCTTTAGAATCAATTGGAAAATCCTTATCTGAACGCTTAGCTGAAATCTTAAAGGTTTTGGCATGGGCTGCATCCTGGAAAGCCAACAGTACAGCTTTCTTCATTTCTTCTTCTTCTTTTTCCACTTTCACAGCAAAACTTAAACTGTGAATACCAAAAATATCCTGACATCGATCCATAACTTCTTGCGGGTTTTCACCATTTAACAAGACATACATACGGCCTCTTGTTTTTTGGATTCTGACAGAAGGAAATTCTTTAAGTTTCTTAAGCAGATTATTTCGAAGCTTCTGCTCAAATGTTTTTCTTTTCTTTCCTTTTAAAGCCATTTCTCCATACCGAATCATAATATGATCGAAATTCATAGTTTATCTCCTCATAGTTTCTTTTAGTTGTTCAATAGTTTCTTTAAGGGCTTCAATAAACGAATCAGCTTCTTCTATCGTGTTATGGTAGCTTAGACTGACTCGAAGAGCAGAACTCGTCCGCTCATAGTCAAGGCTGCATGCCTTTAATACTGTACTAACCTCTGGTTCTCTTGAAGAGCATGCAGATTTTGTAGAAATATAAATCTCTTTTTCTCCTAAGGAATGAATAACTACCTCAGGTTTAAATCCAGGGATTGAAAAATTAATGATATGAGGGGCAGAATCATACGGTGAATTAATGATCACTTGTTCCATCTTCTTTAATTCCCACCGTATATATTGATGGATCTGAGATAAATGATCACTCGACTGTTTCTGTTTTTCCAAGGTTAAACGAAGAGCTTTCACAAAAGCCACATTTGCCGGAAGATTTTCCGTGCCCGCTCGCCGCTCAAGCTCTTGATCGCCTCCATGCAGCAAAGGAAAAAGAGAAACATTTTTTCTGATAATTAAAGCTCCTGACCCTTTCAATCCATGGATTTTGTGGCCTGAAACTGTGCAAAGATCGATTCCTGACTCGATTATGGGCATACGAATTTTTCCTAGCCCCTGAACGTGATCCACATGAAAAAACACCTTGGGGTAATGTTTAAGCTTGTCCCCTATCTCCTTCACAGGCTGCACAGTTCCCAGTTCGTTATTTACTGACATAATACTTACAAGTATGGTGTCTTTACGCAGAGCAAGTTCTACACTATCAGGGTCTACCTTACCTTCCTTATTTACATCAATATATGTGACCTCAAACCCTAAGGTTTCCAACGCACGAAATGCTTCCAGGACCGAAGGGTGTTCAATTTTAGACGTAATTATGTGCTTTCCTCTTGATTGATGCATAAACGCAATTCCTTTTATCGCCATATTATTACCCTCGGTGCCTCCCGAAGTGAAAATCACTTCTTGAGCTTCTACTCCAAATAGTTGGGCAGCTTGATGACGAGATTGCTGCATTAAGCGCTCTACTTTACCGCCAAAGCTGTGGACTGACGATGGATTACCAAAAAGTTCTCCAGCCACTTTCTGGTAACTATCCAATACTTCAGGAAGAGGCTTTGTTGTAGCGCTATTATCAAAGTAAATCATAAAAGGTGTACTCCTTTATTTCAAAATGCAGTCCATTATATTATCATACCATCTTTTATAAATAAATAGACAGATCAAGATACAAAAGGACACCCGCTTAACATAGCAGGTGTCCTTTTTATACTTTTCATTCCTCTATATCCAAAGTTTCAAGTAACGTGTCAATACTTAGTTTACCATCCTTCTCGATGTCTTTCGTCCAGGCCTTCGATATGTTAACTGGCCCAATTATTGTTTCACTTTGGGATAAGAGTTTCTTGTTTTCATCTATTTTCTCAAAAAAACTAGAGACCTTTTTTTCCTTTAGCAGGCCACCGGAATTAGACACCAAACCATGATCATTTGCCTCAAAAGTTTGTGGAGGGGTAAGAAGATAGACTATTATCACAGCACTCCATACCAACACACAAACACTTGCTGTACCGATCACTAGCATCTTTCTCATGTGTACCACCCTATACCATGACTTGTTCCTTTTCCTCTATGCGTGAAAAGGCATCCGGGTCGACTTCCTTCAGAGCCTCAGACGCTAACTCTAAGGCTGATTCGTACTGATAAGATCTAAATTTATTTTCCGCTTCCAGGAGTCGAGCTGCTAGAATTGGATACTTGCTTCTATAGCGATTGGCGTATTGAATAACTCTTTCAGCCAAACGGGCTCTATCCATAATTTTTTGAGCTTCATCATAGATATCCTGTGTCATATCTGATGCGTCATTTAAATGATTATGAACGGCGGCCATATCCAAAGGCTCTCTTTCAAGACATGCAAAAACTTCATCAATTTTATCACTCGCTATTTTCATGTCTTCATAAATGGAAGATGGAATTCCTGGTATGTTGCTGCGTTTTAACCGCCGATATGTTTCTAAGAGTAACTGCTCCATATCAGAAAGTTTCGTTTTCGCATCCATTTCCTCTCGTCTTAAAGCTTGAACTTTCTCATCGAACTCCTGATGTTTCTCTTGAAGTTCCATCAAATTCTGGCGTGCTTCTTCAAGCTCCAGTCGCAGCTCTGAATAAGCCGACTCTCCATCCTGTCTTTTATGCTCCAGGCTGATAAACTTTTTCTTAAGCTGACTAAACCAGCTTTTCAATCCCTCATAGGATTCGGCTTCTTCCCCTTGCATTTGATAAGAAACATCAATTTCCTCCATATCTTCTTCCGTTTCCATAAAGACAGCTTCAAGATTATCAAGTTGTGACCTTAAAGGTGCATACTGTTTCTCTACATATTGATGAGCTACAGCTTCTCTCTCGAGCATCTGATAAATTTCCTGAATTCTTGTTTCAACTTCCACAATTAATTCTTCTATATCTGTTTGGTCGTTTTCATTTAACCTGGCTAATGCTTCCGTAAGAATACGTTCATACCTATGTATTTCAGGGAGCAAATCTAAATGAGCTACTCTGTAACCTTCTGCTTTCATTTCTTCGATCCCTTGCTTAAGTTCTCTTAACTGCTCTGGCAGTTCCAAATTTACTTTCTTATAACGCTCAGGGAACGTTTCGGTTTCTTCCTGAAGGCTCAGTAATTCCTCACGAATGGACTGCACCAATTTATTCGCCTCAATATAGTTGCCCTGTTCGGCTAATTCTTCATACGTCCCCAACTGCAGTTCCAACTGCTCTACTCGTTTCTCAAACAAGGAAGCAGATTGACCAAACTGGTTACGGTGCTGAATTAGTTTACGGGACAATTCCTTAATTTCAGGACCAATGGATTCGATTTCAATTCTGCTGTTTTCCTCCGAATCCAGCAGATTCTTAAGTTCTTCCAGTATTTTTTGAATATCGTTTTCAATCGCTACTAATTTGTCCTCTGTACTATCTAATACTTTCTGGACTCGCTTCCATTTATAACGGTCTGCAGCTTCCTCTGCCTCGTAAAGATCCTTCTCAATTGCAGTAAGCTCCTTAGTTATAATTGTATCCCACTGTTCACGCCATGCTTCAAACTTTTCTTGCGTTTCCCCTGATAAGTTCAGATTCTTGACTTTTGATAATTCTTCGGTCACCGGTCTATTCGTAATATCCATTTTCCAATTTTCTAACCTGTCCACCGCATCATAGACTTTCTTACGCCAAATTAATCCTGCGATAAAAAGCGCAATCACAAGCAGTATAACTCCAATGATGTACTTCATAAATAGCCTCCTTACAAAATCACCGTCCGACGGATTCTTTCGTTCCGAAATGTAAAATAGTTGTTTATAATGATACCATGTATTTAGAGATTTTGGCTAAAATATTTCAAAAATATTAACCTACTGACCAAAAATACAATCCTAAAGGAGCATTTAAGAATGAGAGACGGTCACATCCATACCCCATACTGCCCGCACGGAACGGCAGATTCATTTAAATCATATATAGAGAAAGCCATATCTATTGGCTACGACACGATGACATTCACTGAGCATGCTCCTCTGCCAACCTCGTTCGTTGACCCTGTCCCTGAAAAAGACAGTGGAATGGCTCTCGCAGAAGTTGAGTCTTACCTTTCGGATATCAATCGTCTGCAAAAAGAATACAAAGACGATATTTCTATTCAAGCAGGGTTTGAAGTAGACTATATAGAAGGATATGAAAGAGAAACGGAGACTTTCTTAAACAGATACGGCCCTGAATTGGATGACAGCATCCTCTCCGTTCATTTCATTAAAGGAAATAGCCAATGGTATTGTATAGATTACAGTCCTGACATGTATGAAGAGGCTCTTCATGACCTGGGTGGCAGTAACCATTTGTATCAAGCCTACTTTAATAATCTAAGAAAATCTGCTGAAGCAGATCTAGGCGCTTATAAACCATCGAGAATTGGTCACATGACGCTGATCAGGAAATTTAAAGACTTATTTCCTTCTCCACCAGGCTGGGAGGTAAGAGCTGAACAATTTCTTAAAGTACTTAAGGAGCAAGGACTGGAACTAGATTACAATGGAGCAGGACTTCAAAAGCCCCATTGTAAAGAAACATATCCGCCAAAGCCTCTAGCAGATCAAGCTTCTTCAATGGGGCTTCCGTTAGTTTATGGATCCGATGCTCACGCAGTGTCTGGCTTAAAGCAGGGCTTTAGCGAAATAGACCCTAGAATTCTAAGCTTTAACCGCTAACTTTTGCACGGTTTCCTGTTCCAGCATGGACCGGCTGTACTCCTCCACAAAATGACTTAGAGAAGCCTCAGTAATAAATGGGTCTCTGAATTCATGAGGCATCGTAAATGGAGCATTTAGCAGCCCTTTCAACTGCAGTACCTTCAACTTTTCCTTAAAAGTGATTTCCATTTTCGATGATTTGTGGAATAAAATATTAGATAGCAAATGGTCTTCTTTGGCTAAATAAGTAACAAGCATTTCTCGGGCAAACACTGTATTTAAAGAAAGTTCTCGATATACTAAACAGGAAAGTTGATTGTGAGAGAGTTTATAATGTAATATTTTTCTCACTAGAGTTTCTACGCGCTCATTTGCATCAGTAAAATGGATACTCTCTAAAATTTCTAAATAAGGCTCAAAATAATTGATAGCCAGAGACTCAAATAACCCCTGCTTACTCTTAAAGTAATAATGGATTAAGGATACGTTTACATTAGCAGCATTAGCAATATCACGAACCGAGGTTCCGTTGAAACCTTTGCTGTAAAATAGACGGCAGGCAACATCCAACACTCTATCACGTGTGACATTCTGTCGGTTCATCATTTTTCCCCCTCATAGAGTAATTCTACCTGAGGAAAGGTTTTCCTGCTTTGAATCGTGCATCAAATACCGACAGCAGTTTAAGTGAGGGTGTCGAAACAATCACTATAGGAGGCTCTAATTATGTTCCAATCCACTTCATACACAGGTACAAAAGAAAAAAACTATGAGTTGCTTTTAAAACAATTACAAGCGTTACTTGAAGATGAACCTGATGTGATAGCAAACCTCTCCAATGCTTCTTCCTTATTAAATCAATTTCTGGAAGACGTAAATTGGGTAGGCTTTTACCTTTGGAAAGAAGATCAGCTTATATTAGGACCATTTCAAGGATTGCCAGCCTGCGTAAGAATCCCAGCTGGTAAAGGTGTCTGCGGTACGGCTGTAGCTGAAAGAAAGGTTCAGAGAATAGAAGATGTGCAAGCATTTCCTGGGCACATTGCCTGCGATGCGGCCAGTCAGTCAGAAATTGTTGTCCCTATTTTAAAAAACAATGAAATCTTTGGAGTTCTGGATATTGACAGTCCAAGTAAAGGCAGATTTGATGAACTGGATGAAAAGTATCTAACCAAATTTGTTGAAACACTTCAAACTTATGTATAAATGAAAAACCCGCAGCCAGCGGGTTTTTCATTTATACTCTGCTTTAATCAGTTACTGGGATAGGCGTTCAATTAGTCAACAGCTGAAATACCTTCTTTGATTAAGTAGTTTCTGCCATAACTATTTGATTTTTCCCAGCTTCCTTTGCTTTATATAAGGCCTCATCAGCACGCCGAACTAATTCCTTGCCATTCGAAGGTTGATTAGCGTTCCATGAAGATACACCGCAAGAAACGGTTACAGAAGGCGATGTAACCCGGAAGATTTCCCTTCGTATGCTATCCGCTACCTGAAACGCCTCTTCACAAATCATACCTGGAATATAGACTGCCAATTCCTCTCCTCCCCACCTGGCAGCCATTCCCCTTCCCTTCAATGCGGATTGAATAGCCTCTGCTGTCTGGCAGAGAACTTCATCTCCTTTTTGGTGGCCATATGTATCGTTGATCCCCTTAAAATTGTCGATATCAAACAAAATAAAAGTGCCGCATTTGTCGTTTAATGTATGGCCCTCCACACATTTATCTAAGTAATTTCTCGAATGAAGTTTGGTTAAGTAATCGGTAACGACCGTTTTCTCTAATTCTTCTCTGAGCATTGAATTAGCAAAAGCAAGCGTTGAGTGATGAATAAGAGATTGAAGAAGTTTGAACGAATCAAATGAGAAGAAATAGGACTGTTTATGAAGAACAATTGCAAGACCGTCCAGTTGCTCATAATCCGTCATCCTTACAGCCATTATTGATTTATACTTTTCACAATACTTATTGTTTTTAGAAGATAAATTTCCAATGAAAACATCATCTTTCTCTTTGTGAACCCTTTGCTTCACCATCGAGATTAGCAATTGTGAGTCGGCCGTTTCAAAATAAGGTGAACTTCCTTCTAGAATTATGTTCTCATCGTGATTGCACTCATTAAAAGTCACGAACCCCACTTCGTCTGCTTGAAATGACTCCGCCAGAGTAGAAGACATGTAGGAAATTTTTTCAGTTAATCGTGTATTTGAATTTAGTTTTTGAGATGTAGAATTGATGAGTTGCAAATCACTATTAAGCTTCCTCGACTGTTGATAAAGCTGAACATTTTCGATGGCGTCACCCACAGTGGATCCAATAAGCTCGACAAGATCACACTCTTTTTTGGGAAGATGAATGTGAAAGGGATGTAGAACTTCTAAAACCCCATAAACTCCTTGTTTCCCTTTTAAAGGAGCATAAAGTTTTAGTGGGCCATTATGTGAATCCCCTTCTATTTGCATCTTTCCCGTCATAAATGCTTGAGAACTGGATTCTAAAGGTAGGTCATAATCATAAGAAAGCTCTTTTACAGGTAAATCACGATCGACTGAGATGTCTTGAGATAACCACAAGGTATAGGTCAGTCCTGGGTCATTATCCTTAAGAGTCCGGATCGTTTCCCTTATAATCATGTTCATATCAGTAGAAGAATTAAACTTGGATGTAAGATTATATAGCAGTTCGTACCTTGTTTTTTCATCTGAGATATTATGGTCAAATTCTGCTTTGGATAGACATTTAACAACTTCAATGGAGATCTCTCCCAACAATCTATCTTTATAGCAATGGAAAGCTTCAAAGCCGAACACTATATATCCAATTGTCTTAGAATTTTTTTCCAAAGGGATAACTCTTACATCTAAGGAAGTAAAACTTTGCACAATTAAATCTCTAATTGAACCCTCCGTCTGCTCTATTAGAAAACACTTCTTTAATTCCAGTCCTACATCTGGAAGGTTTGAGTACAAACGATAAGCTTCTTGCCCTTCCTTGCGTAAATAAACAGAAACAACAGGTACATCCAATTGAGTTTTTAATATATCAGCTACTTCTATGATAAATTTCTCATATGAGCACCCGATAGAATTTGTAAGTAAATTGAAAAAATCATTTTGTATATGTTGAATTAGTAGTTGATTAGTCGCCGAACACATCATAGAGGATCACCTGCCTTCCCTTTTAATGAGTCTATTGTACCACTCCTTTATACCTTAACACGAATTTTAATATGCGTATCTTTCGATTTTAAATTTTCCTTTATTTATCTTATTAAATGTCAGGGTATTTTCTCATCTAACTTTATTGTGAAATTACATTAAATAGGAATGGGTAATACATTCCTCCATTCTTAGTAGCTATTCTAAGTTTTTCATTTCTTCCTCTTGACTTATCAGCGTAAAAAAATTATACTTGTCGTTGTGTAAAATAAATGGCAGCCTATGTGAACCGGCGTTGTCATCATTTTGTTCCTCTTTCAAGAGGTGCATCGTGTAACTCTCTGCTGCTGGAGCGATGGTGCATGAAAACATAATGAGCAACGTATAAAGGCCACACTGTTTTTATTTTATGCAAATAAAATAAAAAGGAGGAAATTCCTATGGCACGCTACACAGGTCCAACCTGGAAAAAATCCCGTCGCTATGGTATTTCTTTAAGCGGAACTGGTAAGGAGCTAGAAAAACGCCCTTACGCACCTGGACAACACGGTCCAAATCAACGTAAAAAACTATCTGAATTCGGCCTTCAGCTTCAAGAGAAGCAGAAGCTTCGTTTCATGTATGGATTGACTGAACGTCAATTCCGCCGTCTATTCGTAGAGGCTGGTAATATGAAAGGTATCCATGGTGAGAACTTCATGATTCTTCTTGAATCTCGCTTGGACAACATCGTATACCGTCTAGGTCTAGCTCGTACTCGTAACCAAGCTCGTCAGCTAGTTACTCACGGTCACGTAACTGTAGATGGAGGACGTGTTGATATTCCATCTTACCGCGTAGTACCGAACCAAGTGATCGGTCTTCGTGAAAAATCCCAGAAACTAGACGTGGTAGAAGACGCTATCGAAGTAAATAACTTCACACCTGAATATCTTACATTTGATGAAGATAAACGTGAAGGAACTTACTCTCGTTACCCTGAACGTTCTGAGCTTCCATCTGAAATTAATGAAGCTCTTATCGTTGAATTCTACTCCCGTTAATAGTTCTCATGAAAAACCGCCGTTTAAAACGGCGGCAGGCTGTCGAGAAAGTCTCGGCAGCTTTTATTTGTTTTCCTTTTTTTAATAGATCACCGCGTTAATTTGTTATAATAGCTATAACTTATCAATGAAAGGTGATTTGATGTTTCAATCTAAAACTGAACGTCAAAATGAATTCGAAATGGTTGCCATTGAAGAGCTTGTCCCAGAAGATCATCTCCTCCGTAAAATTGACCAATACATAGATTTTTCTTTCATTCCTGAAAAAGTCCGTCCTTACTATTCAGAAGACAATGGCCGTCCCTCTTTGGATCCTCTTGTTTTATTCAAAATGATGTTCATTGGTTATATCTATGGCGTTCGTTCCGAACGCGAAT